>NZ_JBWKEE010000023.1:0-127274 GCF_056435605.1 Streptomyces sp. NPDC043896 | reverse complement strand
ACCTCAAGCTAGCGCGTCTGCCATTCCGCCACCCGGACCGGGTGTGCGCCTCACGTCCCTCGCGGGCCGTTGCGACGTGGAAAACATTACCAAACATTCCGGGGTGGCTCGTCCACGCCCTTCCCGCCCGGGAAGCGGGAGGGGAAGCCGGCGGGGGAGCGGCCGGGGGAACGAAGAAGGACCCCGCCGTAGCGGGGTCCTTCTGTTTGTGTCCGAGGGGGGACTTGAACCCCCACGCCCGATAAAGGGCACTAGCACCTCAAGCTAGCGCGTCTGCCATTCCGCCACCCGGACCGGGTGTGCGCCTCACGTCCCTCGCGGGCCGTTGCGACGTGGAAAACATTACCAAACACCCGGGGCCCTCGATCACACCCCCCGGTCGGCCCGGATCCGCCCTTGGGCGGACGGGCCCGGGGCGGGAGGATGGAGGAGGAAGCCGGTACCGATCATGGGAGGAACAGCGTGAGCGCATCGGGCGCGGACAAGGCCGTCTCCGGACAGGACGAGGTCGTCGACCTCTGCCGGGACCTCATCCGGATCGACACCAGCAACTACGGGGACCACTCGGGCCCCGGCGAGCGCAAGGCCGCCGAGTGGGTCGCCGAGAAGCTGGCCGAGGTCGGGCTGGAGCCGCAGATCTTCGAGTCGCACAAGGGCCGCGCCTCGACCGTGGCCCGGATCGAGGGCGAGGACCCCTCGCGGCCGGCCCTCCTGATCCACGGGCACACCGACGTGGTCCCGGCCAACGCCGCCGACTGGACGTACGACCCCTTCTCGGGCGAGATCGCCGACGGCTGCGTGTGGGGCCGCGGCGCCGTCGACATGAAGGACATGGACGCGATGACGCTGGCCGTCGTACGCGACCGCATGCGCAGCGGGCGCAAGCCCCCGCGCGACATCGTGCTGGCCTTCCTCGCCGACGAGGAGGCGGGCGGCACCTACGGCGCCCGGCACCTCGTCGACAAGCACCCCGGGCTCTTCGAGGGCGTCACCGAGGCGATCGGCGAGGTCGGCGGCTTCTCCTTCACCGTGAACGAGAACCTCCGCCTCTACCTCGTGGAGACCGCCCAGAAGGGCATGCACTGGATGCGGCTCACGGTCGAGGGCACCGCGGGCCACGGCTCCATGACCAACAACGACAACGCGATCACGGAGCTCTGCGAGGCCGTCGGACGCCTCGGCCGCCACCAGTGGCCGGTGCGCGTCACGAAGACCGTTCGACACTTCCTCGACGAACTCTCGGACGCGCTCGGAACCCCGCTCGACCCGGACGACATGGACGCCACCCTCGCCAAGCTCGGCGGCATCGCCAAGATGGTCGGCGCGACCCTGCGCAACTCCGCCGCCCCGACGATGCTCGGCGCCGGCTACAAGGTCAACGTCATTCCCGGCCAGGCCACGGCCCATGTCGACGGCCGCTTCCTGCCGGGCTACGAGGACGAGTTCTTCGCCGACCTCGACCGGATCCTCGGCCCGCGCGTGAAGCGCGAGGACGTGCACGCGGACAAGGCGCTGGAGACGGACTTCGACGGGCGGCTCGTGGACGCCATGCAGGGCGCCCTGCGGGCCGAGGACCCGATCGCGCGGGCGGTCCCGTACATGCTCTCCGGCGGGACGGACGCCAAGTCCTTCGACGACCTCGGCATCCGCTGCTTCGGCTTCGCGCCGCTCCAGCTGCCGCCGGAGCTGGACTTCGCCGGCATGTTCCACGGCGTCGACGAGCGGGTGCCGGTGGACGGGCTGAAGTTCGGCGTCCGGGTCCTGGACCGGTTCATCGACAACGCCTGAGGGCGGCCCGGCGCCGCATAACGCGGAAGATTCGGGAAGGTGTGCGCATTCCACTGAGAAGAGTGAATGCGCTCATACGCTCGTAGCCCTGGTGATCCCTCCTCGTTACAGGTGGTGCGGTCCGCGGCTGGGACCGCACTTGCCTACTAGGAGGAACAATGCTCAAGAAGGTTGTCGCCGCTGCGGCTGCCACCGGTGGTCTGGTTCTCGCGGGCGCCGGCATCGCCGCCGCCGACGCGGGCGCCCAGGGTGCGGCCATCGGCTCCCCCGGTGTCCTGTCCGGCAACGTCGTCCAGGTTCCGGTTCACGTCCCGGTCAACGTCTGCGGCAACACCGTCAACGTGATCGGCCTGCTGAACCCGGCCTTCGGCAACACCTGCGTCAACGCCTGACGCTTCTGAAAGTTCTGGCCCCGGGGCGCAATCCAGCGCCCCGGGGCCGCCGGGCTTTTCCGGCCCGGCAGCTCATTCTCCGGCGCGGCAGGCGGGGGAGCCTGTACGGCCTGCGCGGCGGACGGAACGTACACACCAGGGGACGAGTACAGATGCGACGACCGGTTCAGGTCACGAGGAAGACGCTGATCACGATGGCGGCCGCGGGGGGTGTCCTCGCGTTCGCCGGCGGTCAGGCCCAGGCGGCCTCGGGGGCGTCCGGGCACGCCTCGAACTCGCCGGGCCTGCTGTCCGGGAACAACGTGCAGGCGCCGGTGGACGCGCCGGTGAACGTGTGCGGCAACACGGTCACGGTGGTGGGGGGACTGAACCCGGCTTTCGGGAACCGCTGCGCCAACCAGTCGGCCAAGCCGCACCACCCCGGCCATCCGGGACACCCCGGTAACCCGGGTAACCCCGGTAACCCGGGTAACCCCGGCGGCGGGCACGAGGAGCCGTGCGACGACGACGAACACCCCGGACACCCGGGCAACCCCGGAAACCCCGGCACACCGGGTGGTCAGACTCCGGGCAATCCGGGTGGGCAGACGCCCGGCAATCCGGGTGGTCAGACCCCCGGCAACCCCGGTGGGCAGACGCCCGGCAATCCGGGTGGTCAGACTCCGGGCAATCCGGGTGGTCAGACGCCCGGCAATCCGGGTGGGCAGACGCCCGGCAACCCCGGCGGGCAGACTCCGGGCAACCCGGGTGGTCAGACCCCGGGCAACCCCGGTGCTCAGACGCCCGGCAACCCCGGCGGCCAGACGCCCGGCAGTGGCTCGGTCACCCCGGGCAAGCCCGGCACCCCGGCCGCCCGGCCCGGTCAGGGGGCCGAGGTCGGCCTCGCCGCCACCGGCGCGGGTGACGCGCTGACGGCCGGCGTACCGCTCGCCGGCGGCCTGCTGCTGGCCGGCGCCGTGCTCTACCGGCGCGCCCGCAACTCCGCCTGACGGCCTCGCGACGCGGGCCCCGGAAGCCGGGGCCCGCGTCCGCGTCACCAGGTCGCGCGGACCTGGCGGATGATCCGGCGGCGCAACCGCGCGCGGCGGCTGCCGTCCCGGTACAGGGTCAGGCGGTCCAGCTCCCAGTTCCCGTATTCCGCATGATCGGTGAGCAGGCGGGTCGCCTCCTTGCGGGGCGTCCCGCGGGGCACGTACACGTCGACAAATTCGTATTCCGGCATCGCATCTATTGTGCGGGCACCGGCCCGCTACGGATAGCGTCTGCACTATGTCTGATGCCGCTCTGCCCACTGTTGCCGAGGTACGCGCCGCCGCCGAGGCGGTCAAGGCCGCTCTCGACCGTCACCTCGCCGCGGTCGAGAGCAGGATCGGGGACGAGGACCCGGCCGTCTACGCCGCCTTCAACGAACTCGCCGCCGCCGCCGAGGAGTACGACGAACTCCTCTACGACCGCTACGACGAGGTCACCCCCTTCGAGATCCCCACGCCCGAGACCGGAGTCCCGTACACCGGCCCGGCCGAGCCCGCCGCGTTCAGCGTGCTCATCCGCCGCGACTACGCCGTCGTCGAGCCGGCGCGGCTGATCGCCCAGGCCGAGCGCGTCGCCGCGTACGACCGGGACGCCGGGCTGCTCGACGACGGCGGTACCGCCGGAGCGCTGGGTGTGCTCTTCGGGGAGTACGAGCCTGACGAGATCGCCTCCCGCTACAAGGAGTTCGGCCTGGAGGAAGGCGACTCGACCCTCTGGATCGCCGCTCTGGAGGAGGTCGCGGAACCGGGGGACTGGCTCAACTCGCCCTTCGGGCAGACCGATCCGCAGGACGTCCTGCACCGCTTCGACGTCAGCGCCGTCTTCGACGACGAGAACGAGTTCGACGACGACGAGGACGACGACGCCGAGGAGAGCGCCGCCGAGTCGGGGCTGGCCCCGGCCTGAGCCCGGCACCGTCCCGTGTGCCCTCCCGGGAGGGCACACGGGACGGCGGACCGGCCCCCGCCTCCTGCTACGGCTGCTCCTCCTGCGCGGCCGTGAGGGCCCGCAGCAGGCCCGTCAGCCGGGTCGTACGCGGCTTCGGCGCCACCTGCGCCACCGCGTGCGGCAGCGCCTCCTCGACCCCGTGGACCACCGACAGGTGCCGCTCGGCCCGCCCGAACGCCGTGTACACCCAGTCCCGGGACAGGGCCTGAGCCGCGTCCCCCGGCAGGACGACGACCACCGCCGGCCAGCGCGAGCCGACCGCCTGGTGCGCCGTCACCGCCCAGCCGTGCCGGACCTGCGCCTCCACCCGGTCCTGCGGTACGACGACCCGCGCGCCCCGCACGTCCAGGTGCAGCCCCCGCGCGTCCGCCGACACCACCAGGGCCGGCAGCGCCCGCCCGGCCGAGGGCACGTGGACGACCCGGTCGCCGGGGTCGAAGCCGAGGAACCGGCCCGGGCCCGGGTTCAGCCGCTCCTTGAGGGCCGCGTTCAGCGCGCGGGTCCCCGCGGAGCCGCCGTGGCCCGGGGTGATGACCTGCACGTCACCGGCCGGGATCCCGAAGGCGCGCGGCACCGACTCGGCCACCAGCTGGACGGTGCGGTGCACGGCCTCGCCGGCGTCCCGCACGGGGACGATGACGACCTCCTTGCCGGGGGCGTCGACCCGGTTCAGCTCCCCGATCCCGACCCCCGAGACCAGCTCGCCGATCGGGCCCGGGTCCGGGGTGCGGGACACCACCTGCGGGAACGCGCGGGCCGCCAGCACGTCGGCGAACACCCGCCCGGGCCCGGCCGATCCGAGCACCCCGGGGTCGCCGGAGAGCACCAGGCGCGCCCCGTCGGGCACCGACTCCACCAGCGCGGCCGCCGTCTCCACGTCCAGCTGGGGCGCGTCCAGGACGACGAGCAGGTCCAGGTCGAAGCGGCCGTCGGCGTCCCGCCCGGGGCCCTCGGCGCCCGCGAGCAGCCCGGCCACGGTGACGGCGCCCGGTGCGGGGGCGTGCGCCGCCAGGCAGGCGCGCAGGCCCAGCTCCCGGGCGGCCGCGAGCAGTGCCGCCGGCTCGGCGCGGGCGGCCTCGCCGCCGGTGTGGGTGACCAGGCCGTGGCCGGCGACGGCCCGGACCAGTTCGGCGCCGGGGCCGCCGGCCACCGCCGACCAGTCCGCGGGGCCGCCGAAGGTGCCCGCCAGCCGGGCCAGGCCGTCCGCGAGGGCCTCCTCGGCCAGGGCGTGTCCCTCCAGGCCCACGAGGATCCTGACGGGCGGTTCCTCGTCCTCGGCGGCGGGCGGGCCCAGCGGCTCGTGGAACACCAGCACCGCGCCCTCGCCGATGGCCGCCTCCAGGGTCTCGGCGGGGGCCGGGACCCCGTACTGGGCCAGGGCCTTCTCCAGGACGGGGGCCTCCAGGGCGGTGTGTCCCTTGGCGGCGGCCTGGTCGAGGAGCCAGCCCAGCAGGGCGGCGCCGCGCCGCTCGTCGGCGGGGCCCGCCGCGGGGCCCAGCAGGGCCTGCGCGAAGCCGTCCGCCTGCGTCGGGCGCACCCCGGGGACGGCGAGCAGCCGCCAGGGGTCCTCGGCCAGCTGCTCGGCCGCGCCCTCGCCGAGGGCCCGGGCGGCCTGCCCGGCCAGGGCCTCGGGGGCTCCGCCGCGGGTGAGGACGGCGCGCACGGCGTCCACGTCGCCGACGGTGGGGGCCGGGGCGGGGGCCGCGGGGCGGGGCTGCGGGGGAGCGGGGGCGGGGGCGGGAGCGGGCCTGCAGGGCGTGGCCGGGGCGTCGTCGAAGTACTGGGCGGCGGGCTGGGCGCCGCTCTCGACGGCCCGTACGGCGGCCAGCAGGTCGGCGGCCTTGCCGCTGAGCTTGGCGCCCGCTTCGACGGGGCCGTCGCGCTCGGCCTTGCGGCGGGCGATGCGCTCGCGCTCGACCTTCTGCGCGGCCAGCTCGGCCTGGGCCTCGGTCAGCTCGGGCGCCGATTCCGTCCCGGCGGTGTCCTGGCCCCCCTCGGCTGCGCCCTGTCCGGCCTCGTCCTGCTCCGCGTCGGGGTCCTGCTCCGCGTCGGCTCCGGCCCGTTCCGTCCCGGCGGTGTCCTGCTCGGCGTCGGGGTCCGCGTCGGTCCCTGCGGGGCTTTCCCCCACCCCGCCCCTTCCCGAAACCGGGGGCTCCGCCCCCGGACCCCCGTCGGCCTGCGGCCCGCCGGCGTCGGGCGCGGCTCCGGTGCCCCGGCCCTCCGGGCCGTCGGCGGCTTCGTGCGGGTCCTGCGCGGCAGCGGGGCGGGCGGGGTCGGGGGCCGTGCTCACAGCGTGCTCCAGTCCTGATCCGGGTAGCGGTGCACGGGCGCCGACACGTCGTCCAGGGCCCGGCGGATCTCCTCCGGAAGGGTAAGGGCCTCCACCGACAGCGCCGCCCCCAGCTGCGTGGACGTGCGGGCGCCGACGATGGGGGCGGCCACCCCCGGCCGGTCGCGGATCCAGGCCAGTGCCACCTGGAGCGGGGTCACCGCCAGCCCCTGCGCCGCCGTGACGACGGCGTCCACGATCCGGCCGGCCGCGTCGTCCAGGTACGGCTCCACCAGCGCGGCCAGGGCCGGCGACGCGCCCCGGGAGTCGGCCGGGGTCCCGTCGCGGTACTTGCCGGTCAGCACGCCCCGGCCGAGCGGGGAGGAGGGCAGCAGGGCGACGCCCAGGTCCAGCGCCGCCGGGAGCACCTCCCGCTCGACGCCCCGCTGGAGGAGCGAATACTCCATCTGGGTGGAGGCCAGCCGGGTCCGCACCCCGGGCGCGGCGAGCTGCCAGGTCGCGGCCTTCGCCAGCTGCCAGCCGCTGAAGTTGGAGACCCCCGCGTAGCGGGCGCGCCCGCTGGAGACGGCCAGGTCCAGCGCCTGGAGGGTCTCGTCCAGCGGGGTCTGCGGGTCGAAGGCGTGGACCTGCCACAGGTCCACGTAATCGGTGCCGAGGCGGTCCAGGGAGTCGTCCAGGGCCGTCAGGAGGTGCCCGCGCGAGCCGTTGAAGCGGCGGTCCGGGTCCGGGACGCTGCCCGACTTGGTCGCGATGACCACGTCCCGGCGCGGCACCAGGGAGCCAACGAGCTGCCCGAGGAGGTACTCGGCCTCCCCGCCGGCGTACACGTCGGCGGTGTCGACGAGCGTGCCGCCCGCCTCCCAGAACGTCTTCAACTGCTCGGCGGCGGCTTCCTCGCCGGTGTCACGGCCCCAGGTCAGGGTGCCGAGGCCGATCCGGGAGACGCGCAGTCCGGTGCGGCCGAGATGCCTCTGCTCCATGAGCGCTGAGACTACTGGGGCGCTGACGCGGGGCCGTCTGGCGCGCTACAGTCCCCCGCAGACGCACGTTACTGATCGGTAAACCGGCACCTTCGTAAGGGGACGACACATGCGGCTCGGCATCAATCTCGGCTACTGGGGTGCGGGCATGGACGCCGACAACCTCGCCGTCGCCCAGGAGGCCGACCGGCTCGGCTACGACGTCTGCTGGGCGGCCGAGGCCTACGGCTCGGACGCGGCGACCGTACTGGCCTGGGTGGCCGCCCAGACCGAGCGCATCGACGTCGGCTCCGCCATCTTCCAGATCCCGGCCCGCCAGCCCGCCATGACCGCCATGACCGCCGCCACCCTCGACTCCCTGACCAAGGGCCGCTTCCGGCTCGGCCTCGGCGTCTCCGGCCCGCAGGTCTCCGAGGGCTGGTACGGGGTCAAGTTCGACAAGCCCCTCGCCCGGACCCGCGAGTACGTGGAGATCGTCCGCAAGGCCATGTCCCGCGAGCGCCTCAGCTACGAGGGCGAGCACTGGACCCTCCCGCTGCCCGGCGGCCCCGGCAAGCCGCTCAAGCTGACCGTGCACCCCGAGCGCCCGCACATCCCGCTCTACGTCGCCGCCATCGGGCCGAAGAACCTGGAGCAGACCGGCGAGATCGCCGACGGCGCCCTGCTGATCTTCCCGGCCGCCGAGCACCTGGAGGAGACGGCCCTGCGCCACATCCGCGCGGGCCGCGCCAAGGCCGGCCTGACCATGGACGGCTTCGACGTCTGCCCGACCGTGCCGCTGGCCATCGGCGAGGACGTCAACGCCCTCGCGGACATGTTCCGCCCCTACACCGCCCTGTACGTCGGCGGCATGGGCAGCCCGAAGCAGAACTTCTACAACCAGCTCGCCCAGCGCATGGGCTACGAGAAGGAAGCCGCCGAGATCCAGGCCAAGTACCTGGGCGGCGACAAGGACGGCGCGGCCGCCGCGGTCCCGCACTCGCTGATCGACTCGACGACCCTGCTCGGCTCCGTTGAGCGCATCGCGGACGGGATGCGGGCCTACGCCGAGGCCGGGGTCACCACCCTCACGCTGGCCCCGGCCGGCTTCACCCTCGACGAGCGGCTCGCCGCCCTGCGCGCCGGCACCGAGGCCCTGGAGCTGGCGGGTCTCGCCTGACGCTCCGGCTCCGGCCCCGCCGGGCGGCGTCCGGCGCGAGGGGGGAGAGGTCTGCGGCCGTGGTGGGGGCTCGGGGGGTCTTCCCCGCCACGGCCGACACAGCCAACAACGCCCGGCCCGCCCCCGGGGTTACGCCCCGCCGCCCGTCCGCCGGTTTCGTTCATTCGGCCGAGTGGGGAGACGTATCGGTTGCCCGCCCGGTTGATCCGCTTTTGACTCGTTCCATGCTCTCTGCCCGCAGCCTGTTCCAGGAGATCGTCGACCACGACGACTCCTTCCAGCTGTTCTGCTCCATCGCCGCCAGCGGGGAGTCCCAGGGCGGCTGGGAGAACGCCCGGATCGCCGCCCTCGTCCCCGACGGCATGCGCGACCTCGCGCCCAAGATCACCCGGCACGGCGCGGACGAGGACAAGCACGGCCGGATCTTCCGGGCCCTGCTCCGCAAGCGCGGACTGCCGGCCGTCCCCGTCCCGCCCGAGACCGACTACACCATGCTGCTCGAACGCCGCGGCATCGGCCTCGCGCACGACAAACTGCGCCGCGACGAACCCCTGACCGAGGACGACATCGTCGTCTACCTCGCGCACAGCAGGGTCACCGAACAGCGCGCCTCCGAACAGATGGTCATGCTCCTGCGCCACTTCGGCGACCACCCCGAGGTCGGCAAGGCCGTCCGCGCCATCAGCAACGACGAGGACAACCACCTCGCCTACTGCCACGAGGAACTGCTGCGCCTCGCCCGCCAGGGACACGGCCGGACCATCCAGCGGGTCCTGCGCGAGAGCGCCCTCGCCGAGATCGGCGTCTACCGCGACGTCAGCCTCGCCGTCATGGACCACATGGGCCGGCTGCTGCGCTGGCCCGCGCCCAAGGCCGCCGCGCTCGCCGCCGGAATCCGCGCCGTGTACGCGTACGAGCGCTTCAGCGGCTGGCACCGCATGGTCGGCCTGCGCCCGCCGGAGCGCACGAACCCGCTGGGCGGCGTCCCCCGGGCCACCCACGGCTTCGCCTAGGGCCGCGCGCAGTGCCCGGCGCCGCGACCCGGTGAGCCCTCACGGTCACGGCACCGGGCGGCGCCGCGGCGGCCCCCTCAGAGCCAGCCGCGCCGCTTGAACATCCGGTGCAGGGACAGGCACAGGCCCACCATGAGCACCACCACCGCCGGATAGCCCCAGGGCTGCCTCAGCTCCGGCATGTCGTCGAAGTTCATCCCGTAGATCCCCGCGATCATCGTGGGCACCGCCGCCATGGCCGCCCAGGCGGAGATCTTGCGCATGTCGTCGTTCTGCCGGACCCCCATCTGCGCCAGGTGCGCGGCCAGCGCGTCCGACAGCAGCCGGTCCAGCCCCTCGATGTACTCGCTCGCCTTCGTCAGGTGGTCGGCGACGTCCCGGAAGAAGGGACGCGCGTGATCGTGGACGAACGGCACGTTCCCGAAGGCCAGCCGGTCCATCGGCTGGAGCAGCGGGCTCGTCGCCCGGCGGAACTCCAGCACCTGCCGCTTGAAGCCGTAGATCCGGGCGGCGGTGTTCTTGAAGTCCCGCGGACTCGGCGCGAACACCTCCGCCTCCAGCTCCTCCAGGTCCGCCTGCAGCTCGGCCGCCACCTCGATGTAGTGGTCCACCACCGCGTCGGACACCGCGTACAGCACCGCCGTCGGGCCGTGCCGCAGCACGTCCGGCTCCTGCTCCAGCCGGTGCCGTACGGCCGCCAGCGCGGCCCCCTCGCCGTGCCGGACCGTGACCACGAAGGAGTCGCCGATGAACAGCATCAGCTCGCCCGCGGTCACCGTGTCCGTGTCGTCGTCGTAGAGCACCGGCTTGAGGACCACGAACAGCGAGTCGTCGTACACCTCCAGCTTCGGACGCTGGTGCGCCGTCAGCGCGTCCTCCACCGCCAGCTCGTGCAGGCCGAACTCCCGGCTCACCCGGTCGAACTCCTCCGCCGTCGGCTCGTACACGCCGATCCACAGGAAGGCGTCGCCATGGGCCCGGGCCGCCTCCAGCGCCTCGGAGAAGTCCCCGGGAGCCTCCGACCGGCGGCCGTCCCGGTACATCGCGCAGTCCACAATCACGCCCGGCATTCTTCCCCGGCCCGCGCCCGCCCGCACCCCGGCCCCACCGCATACCCTGCATGCATGGCCACGCTGATCCTCGTACGACACGGGCGGTCCACCGCCAACACCGCAGGCCTGCTCGCCGGATGGACCCCGGGAGTGGCCCTTGACGAACACGGCGCCGGACAGGCCGCCGCACTGCCCGGACGGCTGGACGGGATCCCCCTCGCGGCCGCCGTCTGCAGCCCGCTCCAGCGCTGCCAGGAGACCCTGGCCCCGCTGCTCGCCGCCCGCCCGGACATGCCCGTGCACACCGACGAACGGATCGGGGAGTGCCACTACGGCGACTGGTCCGGCCGCAAGCTCTCCGAGCTGGGCGAAGAACCCCTCATGAAGATCGTCCAGCAGCACCCCTCGGCCGCCGCCTTCCCCGGCGGCGAGTCCATGCGCGCCATGCAGGCCCGCGCAGTGGACGCCGTACGCGAATGGAACGCACGGATCGAGGAGGAGCACGGCACCGGAGCCGTCTTCCTCATGTGCTCCCACGGCGACATCATCAAGTCCCTGGTCGCCGACGCCCTCGGCATGCACCTCGACCTCTTCCAGCGGATCCACGTCGACCCCTGCTCGGTCACCGCCATCCGCTACACCCCCACCCGGCCCTTCCTGCTGCGCCTCGGCGACACCGGAGACCTCGCCCCGCTGATCCCGCACCCGGTCGCCTCCGCAGACAGCGAGACCGAGGGCGGCGGCAACGCCGTCGTGGGGGGCGGCGCGGGCGCGGCCTGATCGAACGGCGCAGTAGGGTGGCAGGGCCAGCAACACGCGCGCAGCCCTGCCCCCGCCTCAGACTTGGAGACCGGTCGTGCCCCGTCAGGTGTTCCTTTACGACCCCCCGGACCGCTTCGTGGCCGGTACGGTCGGTCTGCCTGGACGCCGCACCTTCTTCCTCCAGGCCTCCGCGGGAGCCCGCGTCACCAGCGTGTCCCTGGAGAAGACGCAGGTCGCGGCGTTGGCCGAGCGGATGGACGAACTCCTCGACGAGGTCGTCCGCCGTACCGGCGGCAACGCGCCCGTCCCGGCGGTCGCCTCCCCGGAGGCCGCCGACACCGCTCCGCTCGACGTCCCCGTCGAGGAGGAGTTCCGCGTCGGCACCATGGCACTCGCCTGGGACGGCGAGGAGCAGCGGATGATCGTCGAGGCCCAGGCGCTCGTCGAACTCGACGCGGACTCCGAGGAGGACCTCGCCGAGGCCGAGGAGCGCCTGCTCCAGGACGAGGAGAACGGCCCGCCCATGCTGCGGGTCCGGCTGTCCGGCGCCCAGGCCCGGGCCTTCGCCAAGCGGGCCCTCGACGTGGTCAACGCGGGCCGCCCGCCGTGCCCGCTGTGCAGCCTGCCCCTCGACCCCGAGGGACACGTCTGCCCCCGCCAGAACGGTTACCGGCGCCAGGTGTGAGCGAGGTGACCCCGATAGAGGAGCTGCTCACCCGCGGCGAACTCACCGTCCGCGGCCGCATCGCCGAGGCCTCCAACGCGGTCCTGCTGTGCACCGTCGCCCACGACGGGCGCAGCGCGGAGTGCGTCTACAAGCCCGTCAAGGGCGAGCGGCCCCTGTGGGACTTCCCCGACGGCAACCTCGCCCGGCGCGAGCGCGCCGCCTACCTCGTCTCCGAGGCCACCGGCTGGGGGCTGGTTCCCACGACCGTGCTGCGCGACGGCCCGTACGGAGAGGGCATGGTCCAGCACTGGATCGACGCCGGAGAACCACCGGAGTCCGGGCTCCTCGCGCTCGTCGAGGGCGAGGAGGCGGGGGAGGGGTGGAAGCCGGTCGCCTTCGCCGAGGTCGGGGAGGGCCGCACCGCCCTCCTCGTGCACGCCGACGACCCCCGGCTGCGCCGCCTCGCCGTACTGGACGCGGTGATCAACAACGGCGACCGCAAGGGCGGCCACCTGCTGCCCGCGCAGGACGGCCGGCTCTACGGCATCGACCACGGCGTGACCTTCCACACCGAGGACAAGCTGCGCACCCTGCTGTGGGGCTGGGCCGGGGAACCGCTGACCGGGGAGGCCCGCGAGGTCCTGGCGTCCCTGGAGGCGCAGCTGGCCGACGGGGCCGCGCTCGCCACCCGGCTGGGCGAACTGATCACCCCGGTCGAGCTGGCCGCCGTACGGGTGCGCGTGGCCCGGCTGCTGCACGACGGGAAGCATCCGCAGCCGTCCGGGCAGTGGCCCTCGATCCCCTGGCCGCCCGTCTGAGCAGGCCCGTCACCGGAGGGCGGGGGACGCACAGAACCGGCCAGACCGCAAGAGTGTCGATCAAGCCAACAGTGCTGATCCCATTCGTTTGCGGAACACTCGTCCGGTTAGGCTCAAACCATGCATGCCTGGCCCGCTTCTGAGGTCCCCGCCCTGCCCGGCAAGGGCCGCGACCTCCAGATCCACGACTCCGCGACCCAGGGGACGATCACCCTCGACCCCGGTCCCGTCGCCCGCCTCTACGTCTGCGGGATCACCCCGTACGACGCGACCCACATCGGTCACGCGGCGACCTACAACGCGTTCGACCTCGTGCAGCGCGTGTGGCTCGACAACAAGCGGCAGGTCCACTACGTCCAGAACGTCACGGACGTGGACGATCCGCTGCTGGAGCGGGCGCTGCGCGACGGGCACGACTGGACCGAGCTCGCGGAGCGCGAGACCGCCCTCTTCCGCGAGGACATGACCGCCCTGCGCATGCTGCCCCCGCAGCACTACATCGGCGCCGTCGAGGCCATACCGGGCATCGTGCCGCTGGTGGAACGGCTCCGCGACGCGGGCGCCGCGTACGAGCTCGACGGCGACGTCTACTTCTCGGTGGAGTCCGACCCGAACTTCGGCGGGGTCTCCCACCTCGACGCCGCGGCGATGCGGGTGCTGTCCGCCGAGCGCGGCGGCGACCCGGACCGCCCGGGCAAGAAGAACCCCCTCGACCCGATGCTGTGGATGGCCGCCCGCGACGGCGAGCCCAGCTGGGACGGCGCCTCCCTGGGCCGCGGCCGGCCGGGCTGGCACATCGAGTGCGTGGCCATCGCCCTGGAGCACCTGGGCATGGGCTTCGACATCCAGGGCGGCGGCTCCGACCTGGCCTTCCCGCACCACGAGATGGGCGCCTCGCACGCGCAGGCCCTGACGGGCGAGTTCCCGATGGCCAAGGCCTACGTCCACACCGGCATGGTCGCGCTGCACGGCGAGAAGATGTCGAAGTCCAAGGGCAACCTGGTCTTCGTCTCGGCCCTGCGCCGGGCCGGGGTGGACCCGGCGGCGATCCGGCTGGCGCTGCTCGCGCACCACTACCGGGCGGACTGGGAGTGGACGGACGAGGTCCTCACGCAGGCCCAGGCCCGCCTGGGCCGCTGGCGCGCGGCCGTCTCGCGGCCGGACGGCCTGCCGGCCGAGGCCCTGGTGGAGGAGGTGCGGGCGGCGCTCGCCGACGACCTGAATGCCCCGGCGGCGCTGGCGGCCGTGGACGCCTGGGTGGACGCGCAGAACGCCTCCGACGGCGACGACGAGTCGGCCCCGGGCCTGGTCTCCCGCACGGTCGACGCCCTCCTCGGCGTGGCCCTGTAGCACCGCCGCCCCGATGCCCCCGGGTCCCGTCGGATCCGGGGGCATCGCGGTACCCGGGGCCGGGTACCGGGTACGAGCCGCGGGCGCGGGGGTGCCTGCGGCGCTGCTCCCCGCCCCGCCCTTCAACCGTTCTCGCCTCAATCGCCGGCGAGGCTGATTCAGCCTCGCCGGCGATTGAGGCGCGGGGTCTGGGGCGGAGCCCCAGGGAACGGTGGAAGGGCGGGCAGGGGACCGCACCGCGCAGCGGCGGACCGCCCGCCCCGCAGGGCTACGCCTCCGGGGTGTCGCCCGGCTCGTCCGGCTCCGGCGCGGCCGGGGGTTCCTCCCCGGAGGGGTCCGGCTTGCGGCGCGGCGGCCGCGTCAGGCCGCTGGACGTGTCCCGCAGGTACGACCCGTCACCCGGCTGCTCCGCGGCAGCGGAAGGGTCCCGCCGCCTCAGGTACCGCTCGAACTCCCGGGCGATCGCGTCCCCCGACGCCTCCGGCAGGTCCGCGGTGTCCCGCGCCTCCTCCAGCGTCTGGACGTACTCCGCCACCTCGCTGTCCTCCGCGGCCAGTTGGTCCACGCCCAGCTGCCACGCCCGGGCGTCCTCCGGGAGTTCACCGAGCGGGATCCTGATGTCGATCAGGTCCTCCAGCCGGTTCAGCAGCGCCAGCGTCGCCTTCGGGTTCGGCGGCTGCGAGACGTAGTGCGGCACCGCCGCCCACAGCGACACCGCCGGGACCCCGGCGTGCGTGCAGGCCTCCTGGAGCACGCCGACGATGCCCGTCGGGCCCTCGTACTTCGTCTCCTCCAGGTCCATCGTCCGCGCGAGGTCCGCGTCCGAGGTCACCCCGCTGACCGGCACCGGCCGCGTGTGCGGGGTGTCGCCGAGCAGGGCGCCCAGGATGACGACCATCTCCACGCCCAGTTCGTGGGCGAACCCGAGCAGCTCGTTGCAGAACGACCGCCACCGCATGGACGGTTCGATGCCCCGCACCAGCACCAGGTCGCGCGGCTTCGCACCGCCGATCCGGACCACGGACAGCCGCGTCGTCGGCCAGGTGATCTTCCTGACCCCGTTGTCCATCCACACCGTCGGCCGGTTGACCTGGAAGTCGTAGTAGTCCTCGGCGTCCAGCGCCGCGAAGACCTCGCCCTTCCACTCCCGGTCCAGGTGCGCCACCGCACCGGAGGCGGCGTCACCCGCGTCGTTCCAGCCCTCGAACGCGGCCACCATGACCGGGTCGATCAGCTCGGGCACGCCCTCAAGCTCGATCACCCAGGTCTCCTTCCGAAGTTCCTTGCGTACGTGGGCCAGCCTAAGCCTTAGTGGGACATCGGCCACAGCCCACGACAGAGGGGCGGTTCCCCTCGGAACCGCCCCTCTTCCCCACCTGCGTACGAGCTATGCCTTGCGGCTCAGCATCTCCTCGACGCGGCCGCGCACGGCCTCGTCGTCCAGGCCGCGGACCGTCACCGTCGTACGGCGGCGCAGCACGTCGTCGACCGTCTCGGCCCACTCGTGGTCACGGGCGTAGGCGACCTGCGCCCAGATCTCCGGACCGTCCGGGTGGATGCGCTCGGCCAGCGCCGGGTCCTCGTTCGCCAGGCGCGCGATGTCGAAGGCGAGCGAGCCGTAGTGCGAGGCCAGGTGGCGGGCGGTGAGCGGGTCCATGCGCGCGCCGGGCTCGCGGTCCACCAGCAGCCGGTGCGCGACCGCGTTCGGGTTGGCGACACCGGGCAGCGGGACACGGCGTACGAGGGACTTCACCGGCTCCATGTCCTCGGTCAGCGGGCTGCCCGGGAGCTTGGCGAGCTTGTCCATGACCACACGGCCGATGTGGCGGTACGTGGTCCACTTGCCGCCGGCCACGGACAGCATGCCGCCCGCGCCCTCGGAGACCACGGTCTCGCGCTTGGCCTTCTCGACGCCGCCGGGGCCGCCGGGCAGCACGCGCAGGCCGGCGAAGGCGTACGTCATGAGCGAGCGGTCGAGGTCGGCGTCCTTGATGGAGAACGCGGCCTCGTCCAGGATCTGCTGGATGTCGGCCTCGGTGGCGCGCACGTCCGCCGGGTCGCCCTCGTACACCTCGTCGGTGGTGCCGAGCAGCAGCTGGTCCTCCCAGGGGAGGGCGAAGGTGATGCGGTACTTGTCGATCGGGGTGGCCATGGCGGCCTTCCACGGCGACTTGCGCTTCATGACGATGTGCGCGCCCTTGGACAGGCGGATCGACGGCATCGCGTGCTTGTCTTCCATGCGCCGCAGGTGGTCCACCCACGGGCCGGTGGCGTTGAGCACGACGCGCGCGTCGACCCCGAACTCGGTGCCGTCCAGGCGGTCCTTGAGCTCTGCTCCGCTGACCCGGCCCTTCGTCATGCGCAGGCCGGTGACCTCGGCGTGGTTGAGGACGACCGCGCCGGACTCGACGGCCGCGCGGACCGTCATGACGGCGACGCGGGAGTCGTTCATCTGGTGGTCGTAGTAGACGGCGACGGCCTTGAGGTTGTCCGTCTTGAGGCCGGGGTTGTCGGCGACGGCACGGGCCGGGGATATGACCTTGCCCATGCCGTCGCCGAAGGCCGAGAGGGCGGAGTAGGCGAAGACGCCCGCGCCCAGCTTGGCCGCACCCACCGGACCGCCCTTGTAGACCGGCAGGTAGAACGTGAGCGGGTTGACCAGGTGCGGGGCCACGTCCTTGGCCAGCACCCGCCGCTCGTGGTGGTTCTCCGCCACCAGCTTGACCGCGCCGGTCTGCAGGTAGCGCAGACCGCCGTGGACGAGCTTCGAGGAGGCCGAGGAGGTGGCGCCGGCGAAGTCGCCGGCGTCCACCATGGCAACCCGCAGACCCGACTGCGCGGCGTGCCAGGCCACCGAGGTGCCCAGGATCCCACCGCCGATGACCAGCAGGTCGTACGTGGCCTTCGAGAGCTGCTCGCGGGTCTCCGCGCGGCTCGCGTTGGCACCGGAAGTCGGGTGCGTGCCCAGTGCGGGAACGCTCTGCAGGGTGCTCATATCTCTTTCAGCTCCTCGTCGATTGACTCAGCCGGTGCGTCAGCTGGCGTCTTCGTCGTCGATCCAGCCCATGGACCGCTCGACGGCCTTGAGCCAGTTCTTGTACTCGCGGTCCCGCTGGTCGGCGGGCATCCGCGGGGTCCACTCCGCCGCGCGGCGCCAGTTGGCGCGCAGGGCGTCGGTGTCGGGCCAGAAGCCGACGGCCAGGCCGGCGGCGTAGGCGGCGCCGAGGCAGGTGGTCTCGGCGACCATCGGGCGCACCACGGGGGCGTCCAGGAAGTCCGAGAGCGTCTGCATCAGCAGGTTGTTGGAGGTCATACCACCGTCGACCTTGAGGGCGGCCAGCTCGACGCCGGAGTCCTTGGTCATGGCGTCGGTGATCTCGCGGGTCTGCCAGGCGGTGGCCTCCAGGACGGCACGGGCGATGTGCGCCTTGGTGACGTACCGGGTCAGGCCGGCGATCACACCGCGGGCGTCGGAGCGCCAGTACGGGGCGAACAGGCCGGAGAAGGCCGGCACGAAGTAGGCGCCGCCGTTGTCCTCGACCGAGAGCGCGAGGGTCTCGATCTCGGCCGCGGTCTTGATCATGCCCATCTGGTCGCGCATCCACTGGACGAGCGAGCCGGTGACGGCGATGGAGCCCTCCAGGGCGTAGACCGGCTTCTGGTCGCCGATCTGGTAGCCGACCGTGGTCAGCAGGCCGCTGTAGGAGTTGATGATCTTGTCGCCGGTGTTCATCAGCATGAACGTGCCGGTGCCGTAGGTGGACTTCGCCTCGCCCTCGGCGAAGCAGGTCTGGCCGAAGAGCGCGGCCTGCTGGTCACCGAGCGCCGAGGCGACCGGGACGCCGGCGAGGACGCCTTCCTTGACGTGGCCGTAGACCTCGGCGGAGGACTTGATCTCGGGCAGCACGTTGAGCGGGACGCCCATCGAGTCCGCGATCTTCTCGTCCCAGGCCAGGGTGTGCAGGTTCATCAGCATGGTGCGCGAGGCGTTGGTGACGTCCGTGACGTGCGCACCGCCCTGGGCGCCACCGGTGAGGTTCCAGATGACCCAGGAGTCCATGGTGCCGAAGAGGATGTCCCCGGCCGCGGCGCGCTCGCGCAGGCCCTCGACGTTGTCGAGCAGCCAGCGGACCTTCGGGCCGGCGAAGTAGCTCGCCAGCGGCAGGCCGGTCTCGCGGCGGAAGCGGTCCTGGCCGACGTTGCGGCCGAGCTCCTTGCACAGGGCGTCGGTGCGGGTGTCCTGCCAGACCAGCGCGTTGTGCACCGGCTCGCCGGTGTTCTTGTCCCACAGGACGGTGGTCTCGCGCTGGTTGGTGATGCCGACCGCCTTGACGTCGGCGGCGGTGATCTCGGCCTTGGCGATGGCGCCGGCGACGACTTCCTGGACGTTGGTCCAGATCTCGGTGGCGTCGTGCTCGACCCAGCCCGGCTTCGGGAAGATCTGCTCGTGCTCCTTCTGGTCGACGGCGACGATGCGGCCGTCGCGGTCGAAGACGATGCAGCGGGAGGAGGTGGTGCCCTGGTCGATCGCGGCGATGAAGGGGCCGGTGCTGCTGGTCATGATGGCTGCTCCTGGCAGGTCTGTTGAGTAGGCGGAATCAGGAGGGCGGTGCGGATCTTACGAACGCGGCCGAAGCTGATCAGGCGAACGCGATGTTGTACAGACCGCCGGCGAGCGCGGCACCGACGAGCGGGCCGACGACCGGGATCCAGGAGTACCCCCAGTCCGAGCCGCCCTTGTTGGGCAGCGGGAGCAGGGCGTGGACGATGCGCGGACCGAGGTCGCGGACCGGGTTGATGGCGTAGCCGGTCGGGCCGCCGAGGGAGAGGCCGATGCCGACGACGACGAAGGAGGTGATCAGGACGCCGATGACGCCGAGGCCCTTGCCGTCGTCCTGGAGGCCCTGCGTCAGGATCGCGATGACGAGGACGAAGGTGCCGATGATCTCCGTGGTGAGGTTCTGGACCACGTTGCGGATCTCGGGGCCCGTGGAGAAGATGCCGAGCACCGGGCCGGCCTGGTCGTGCGGGTGCGGGTCCTCGGGGCCGAGCTTGGCGTCCTTGATGTTCTCCGGGTCCGCCAGGTGCGCGGCGAACTGGCCGTAGTAGGTGATCCACATCAGGACCGCGCCGAGCATGGCGCCGAGCAGCTGGCCCGCGAAGTAGACGGGGACGTCACCCCACTCGCCGGTCTTGACGGCGATGCCGACGGTGACCGCCGGGTTGAGGTGCGCGCCGGACAGCGGCGCGGAGACGTAGGCGGCGATGAGGACCGCGAAGCCCCAGCCGAAGGTGATCGCGAGCCAGCCCGCGCCGCGGGCCTTGGAGCTCTTGAGCGTGAGAGCGGCGCACACGCCGCCGCCGAGCAGTGTGAGCAGGGCGGTACCGATGGTCTCGCCGATGAAGATGTCGGAGCTGGACACCCGCGACTCCTTTGTCTTACGTCCAGGGGTGGGCGGACACCGGGTCCCTCCGGTGGTCCACACACTCGGTGAGTGCTTCACCGGTCCATGGCCTCGCCATACCCTAACGCGTATTGCCGGTAGGTGTTCGACAATGCCGACCGATGAACGGCAGTTTTCCGCCTGGGTGAAGAACGCGTCAAGGCCCGACCAGGTCAAAGAACCGGATCGTTACCACTCGGTACGATCGACCAAATCAGGCCAATGGATGGTCTGAAAACGCCAAAGTCCACCCGAACGGCACACGAGGTGGGCCATCGGGTGGACCGAAGGGGTCAGGTCAAGCTCAGAACCGGCCCGCGCCGAGATCGCGCGAAACCGACCGCGCGCAGTCCCGTACGGAGGCCACCAGGGCCGCCCGCGGCTCCCCGGACTCCCCGCAGACCCGCTCCACGGCGCCCGCGACGGCCACCGCGCCGACCGGCATCCGCCGCCGGTCGTGGATGGGCGCCGCCACCGAGGCGATGCCCTCCCAGGTCTCCTCCACGTCGGCCGCCCAGCCGCGCGCCCGGGTCAGGTCCAGGACCTCCTCGAACCCCGCCGCGTCGGTCACCGTGCGCGGCGTGAAGGCCTCCCGCTCCGCGTCCAGGGCCTCCGTGTGCGCCACCGGGTCGTAGGCCGACAGCACCTTGCCCAGCGCCGTGGAGTGCAGCGGCTGCATCGCCCCCACCTCCAGCACTTGACGGCTGTCGTCCGGCCGGAACACGTGGTGCATGATCAGCACCCCGCTCTGGTGGAGCACCCCGACGTACACGCTCTCGCCGCTCGCCCGGGCCAGGTCGTCCGTCCACACCAGCGCGCGGGCGCGCAGCTCGTGCACGTCCAGGTAGCTGTTGCCCAGCCGCAGCAGCTCCGCGCCCAGCTGATAGCGCCCGGAGGCCGGGTCCTGCTCCACGAAGCCCTCGGCCTGGAGCGTGCGCAGGATCCCGTGCGCCGTGCCCTTGGCCAGGCCCAGGGCGGACGCCACGTCCGAGAGACCCAGCCGGCGCTCCCCGCCGGCCAGGAGCCGCAGCATCGCAGCGGCTCGTTCGAGCGACTGGATGTTCCGTGCCATCGCGCAGCCTCCTGCTGACGTAGTTCGACAATGCTGAACACTATCGGTCGATGCCGACCTCGTGCATGGTTGGGTGTTCAGCGGTGCGGCGTGCCGGGGCACCCTCCCACGCGGTTCCCGGCCACAGGATGCAGTCCGCCAGGTGGGACGCCCTCACCGGGTCCGCCGCCGCGCGGTTACCCTGACCGCGTGCACCCTTGACACAGAGGGTGCAAAGCCGACAGCCGTCGCAGCCCAGGGAGCTCAACCATGGCCTCGTTGCCGAACCCGCCCGCAGACACCCAGACACGGGCCGATGCCCTCCGAGAGGCGCTCGCGACCCGCGTGGTCGTCGCCGACGGAGCCATGGGAACCATGCTCCAGGCCCAGGACCCCTCCCTGGACGACTTCCAGCAGCTCGAAGGCTGCAACGAGGTCCTGAACGTCACCCGCCCGGACATCGTCCGCTCGGTCCACGAGGCGTACTTCTCGGTGGGCGTGGACTGCGTGGAGACCAACACCTTCGGCGCCAACTACGCGGCCCTCGCCGAGTACGACATCCCCGAACGCAACTTCGAGCTGTCCGAGGCCGGCGCCCGCATCGCCCGCCAGGTCGCCGACGAGTTCACCGCCTCCACCGGACAGCAGCGCTGGGTCCTCGGCTCCATCGGCCCCGGCACCAAGCTGCCCACCCTGGGCCACATCACCTACGCCCAGATCCGCGACGCCTACCAGATCAACGCCGAGGGCCTGATCTCCGGCGGCGCCGACGCACTGCTCGTCGAGACCACCCAGGACCTCCTGCAGACCAAGTCCTCCATCATCGGCGCCCGCCGCGCCATGGAGGCCCTCGGCGTCACCGTCCCGCTGATCTGCTCCGTCACCGTCGAGACCACCGGCACGATGCTGCTGGGTTCGGAGATCGGGGCGGCGCTGACGGCGCTGGAGCCGCTGGGGATCGACATGATCGGTCTGAACTGCGCGACGGGTCCGGCGGAGATGAGCGAGCACCTGCGTTACCTCGCCCGCAACGCCCGGATCCCGCTCTCGTGCATGCCGAACGCCGGCCTGCCCGTCCTGACCAAGCAGGGCGCGCACTACCCGCTGTCCGCCGCCGAGCTGGCGGACGCGCAGGAGACCTTCGTCCACGAGTACGGCCTCTCCCTCGTCGGCGGCTGCTGCGGCACCACCCCCGAGCATCTGCGGCAGGTCGTGGAGCGCGTCCGGGGCACGGCGATCACCGAGCGCACCCCGCAGCCGGAGCCGGGTGCGGCGTCGCTGTACCAGACGGTGCCGTTCCGGCAGGACACCTCGTACATGGCGATCGGTGAGCGGACGAACGCGAACGGGTCGAAGAAGTTCCGTGAGGCGATGCTGGACGGCCGCTGGGACGACTGTGTGGAGATGGCGCGGGACCAGATCCGTGAGGGCGCGCACATGCTGGACCTGTGCGTGGACTATGTCGGCCGTGACGGCGTCGCCGACATGCAGGAACTCGCCGGCCGTTTCGCGACCGCGTCCACGCTGCCGATCGTGCTGGACTCGACCGAGGTCGCGGTGATTCAGGCGGGTCTGGAGAAGCTGGGCGGGCGTGCGGTCATCAACTCGGTGAACTACGAGGACGGTGACGGGCCGGAGTCGCGTTTCGCGCAGGTCACCCGGCTGGCCCAAGAACATGGTGCGGCGCTGATCGCGCTGACCATCGACGAGGAGGGCCAGGCCCGCACCGTCGAGCACAAGGTCGCGATCGCGGAGCGGCTGATCGGGGACCTGACCGGCAACTGGGGGATCCGGGAGTCGGACATCCTGATCGACACCCTGACGTTCACGATCTGCACGGGTCAGGAGGAGTCCCGCAGGGACGGGATCGCGACGATCGAGTCGATCCGCGAGCTCAAGCGGCGTCACCCGGAGGTGCAGACCACTTTGGGTCTGTCGAACATCTCCTTCGGTCTCAACCCGGCTGCCCGGGTCCTGCTGAACTCGGTGTTCCTGGACGAGTGTGTGAAGGCCGGACTCGATTCGGCGATCGTGCACGCCTCGAAGATCCTGCCGATCGCGCGGTTCGACGAGGAGCAGGTCAGCACGGCACTGGATCTGATCTACGACCGGCGTGAGGGTGAGTACGACCCCCTGCAGAAGCTGATGGCCCTCTTCGAGGGCGTCAACACCAAGTCCCTCAAGGCCGGCCGTGCCGAGGAGCTGCTCGCCCTGCCGCTGGAGGAGCGGCTGCGGCGGCGGATCATCGACGGGGAGAAGAACGGCCTGGAGGCGGACCTCGACGAGGCGCTGACCACGCGTCCGGCCCTCGACATCGTCAACGACACCCTCCTGGAGGGCATGAAGGTCGTCGGTGAGCTGTTCGGGTCGGGGCAGATGCAGCTGCCGTTCGTGCTCCAGTCGGCCGAGGTGATGAAGACGGCCGTCGCCTACCTCGAACCGCACATGGAGAAGACCGACGCGGAGGGCAAGGGCACCATCGTCCTGGCCACCGTCCGCGGTGACGTCCACGACATCGGCAAGAACCTCGTCGACATCATCCTGACCAACAACGGCTACAACGTCGTCAACATCGGCATCAAGCAGCCGGTCTCCGCGATCCTGGAAGCGGCGCAGGAGCACAAGGCCGACGTGATCGGCATGTCCGGCCTGCTGGTGAAGTCCACGGTGATCATGAAGGAGAACCTGGAGGAGCTCAACCAGCGCAAGCTGGCGGCCGACTACCCGGTGATCCTCGGTGGTGCCGCCCTGACCCGCGCCTACGTCGAGCAGGACCTCCACGAGATCTACGAGGGCGAAGTCCGCTACGCCCGCGACGCGTTCGAGGGCCTGCGCCTGATGGACGCCCTGATCGCCGTCAAGCGCGGCGTCCCCGGCGCCACCCTGCCCGAGCTCAAGCAGCGCCGCGTCCCCAAGCGGGACACCCCCGCCCTCCAGGTGGAGGAGCCGGAGGAGCCGGGCGGCCGCTCCGACGTGGCCGTCGACAACCCCGTCCCCACCCCGCCCTTCTGGGGGACCCGCGTCATCAAGGGCATCCCGCTCAAGGACTACTCCTCCTGGCTGGACGAGGGCGCCCTGTTCAAGGGCCAGTGGGGCCTCAAGCAGGCCCGCGCCGGCGGAGCCACGTACGAGGAACTGGTCGAGAGCGAGGGCCATCCGCGCCTGCGCGGGCTGCTGGAGAAGCTGCACACCGAGAACCTCCTGGAAGCGGCCGTGGTCTACGGCTACTTCCCCTGCGTCTCCAAGGGCGACGACCTGATCATCCTCGACGACCAGGGCAACGAGCGGACCCGCTTCACCTTCCCGCGCCAGCGCCGCGGCCGCCGCCTGTGCCTCGCGGACTTCTTCCGCCCGGAGGAGTCCGGCGAGACCGACGTCATCGGCCTGCAGGTGGTCACCGTCGGCTCGAAGATCGGCGAGGCGACCGCCAAGCTGTTCGAGTCCGACTCCTACCGCGAGTACCTGGAGCTGCACGGCCTGTCCGTCCAGCTCGCCGAGGCCCTCGCCGAGTACTGGCACGCCCGCGTCCGCGCCGAGCTCGGCTTCGGCGGCGAGGACCCCGAGAAGGTCGAGGACATGTTCGACCTCAAGTACCGGGGGGCCCGCTTCTCCCTCGGCTACGGCGCCTGCCCCGACCTGGAGGACCGGGCGAAGATCGCCGACCTCCTCCAGCCGGAGCGGATCGGCGTCCACCTCTCGGAGGAGTTCCAGCTGCACCCCGAGCAGTCCACCGACGCTCTGGTGATTCACCACCCCGAAGCGAAGTATTTCAACGCACGCTGACACGGACCGGCGTACACTGGTCGGTCCCAAACAGGCCGGTCACCTGTTCCCGAGGGGGAGATCCCTGCGGGTCGAGGTGGCCGGCCTTGTCGTCCCCACGAGAGGCGTACGCATGACCAGCACCGTTCCCGCACCCGTCGCCCGCACGGCCGACGGGCATGCTCTGCAGGCGGTGCTGCTGGACATGGACGGCACCCTCGTCGACACCGAGGGCTTCTGGTGGGAGATCGAGGCACAGATCTTCCACGAGCTGGGCCACCGCCTGGACGAGTCCTGGCGGGACGTGGTCGTCGGCGGACCCATGAGCCGCAGCGCCTCCTTCCTGATCGAAGCCACCGGAGCCGACATCGGGCTCGCCGAGCTGAGCGTCCTGCTCAACGAGCGCTTCGAGGCCCGCATCGCCGACCAGGTCCCGCTGATGCCCGGCGCCGAACGCCTCCTGAGCGAGCTGGCCCGGCACAACGTGCCCACCGCCCTGGTCTCCGCCTCCCACCGCCGCGTCATCGACCAGGTGCTCCTCACCCTCGGCCGCGACCGCTTCACCCTGACGGTCGCCGGCGACGAGGTGCCCCGTACCAAGCCCCACCCCGACCCGTACCTGATCGCCGCCGGCACCCTCGGCGCGCACCCCTCGCGCTGCGCCGTCATCGAGGACACCGCCACCGGGGTCGCCGCGGCCGAGGCCGCGGGCTGCCGGGTCGTGGCCGTGCCCTCCGTCGGCGTCATCGAGCCCGCGCCCGGCCGCACCATCGTGCGCTCGCTGGAGGACGTCGACCTCACCTTCCTGCGCTCGCTCATCACTACGATGAACTGAGCGCGCACGCTCCGTACCGAACAGAACGGGGGCGAGCCTGAGATCCGACGAGAGGATCTTCCGCCCTTAACCCCGGAGGCCGAAATTCCATCCTCTCCGTCAGCGGAATTCCAGGTGACCTTGGTCACCCGGGAAGCCCCCGCCGAGCCCGGTCACCGGCTCCGGGGGCTTCCTTTGTGTCCGGATTGATCATCTCCTGACCGCATCTGCGAGGACTCCGGCATAAGCGGTAAGTCCGCACCCATCACGGTGCGATTACACCCCAACTCCTGCCAGTTCCAGCCATCCCGCCCCAGCCCACTAATGTCGACGCGGGCACTCCGCACGCACCCTTGCCGTACCGGACGCACACCCCTGTGCCGGTACGCGCGTGGACCGATCGTCAAACACCGGCCCGATCGTTCCGCCCTGAACGGGCGACCGCCGCGCAGTGCCCTCTACGCCGCTTTGAACAAGTGCCGGGTGAGGGAGTACTTCCAGCATGAACCGCAAGACCATGGTGCTGACGGCCGCGATCGGCCTGCTCACCCCCGCGCTGTCCGCCTGCGGCAGCGCGAGTGGCGGAGGAGCAGCGTCCGGAGCGATCGTCGTCGGTACCACCGACCGGTTCGAGGCCGCCGACTACGCCCCCGCCCCCTTCGACCCCGCCTACGCCTACGACGCCGGCGCCTGGAACGTACTGCGCCAGACCGTCCAGACGCTGATGCGCACCCCGCGCGGCGGCGGCCAGCCCGTCCCCGAAGCGGCCTCCGACTGCCGCTTCACCGACTCCGGCAACGAGAGCTACCGCTGCACCCTGCGGCCCGGCCTGAAGTTCGCCGGCGGCGACCCGGTCACCGCCAAGGACGTGAAGTTCTCCATCGACCGGGTCCGCGCCATCAAGGACGAGAACGGCCCCTCCGCCCTCCTCTCCACCCTCGACACCGTCGAGACCAAGGGCACCGACACCGTCGTCTTCCACCTGAAGACCGCCGACGCGACCTTCCCGTACAAGCTCGCGACCCCCGCCGCCGGCATCGTCAGCGAGAAGAACTACGAGGCCAGGAAGCTCCGCCCCGGCTTCGCCGTCGACGGCTCCGGCCCGTACACGATGAAGGCCGAGGTCAAGGACAACCACCTCGTCCGCGCCGTCTTCACGAAGAACCCGAACTACAAGGGCGACATCAAGGTCCAGAACGACAAGGTCGAACTGCGCACCTTCGACGACTCCGCCACCATGGGCAAGGCGCTCACCGACGGGAAGATCCACGTCGTCTCCCGCACCCTGTCGCCCGCCCAGATCACCGAGTTCGCGAAGACCCCGCCCAAGGGCGTCAAGCTCACCCCGATGCCCGGCCTGGAGATCCGCTACATCGGCTTCAACACCGACGCCCCCGCCGTCGGCAACAAGGCCGTCCGCCAGGCCCTCGCCGCCGCCGTCGACCGCAACAACGTGATCTCCAAGGTCTACGGGAAGTCCGCGCAGCCCCTGTACTCGCTGGTCCCCACCGCCGTGCCCGGCCACGTCAACTCGTTCTTCAACAAGTACGGCGAGGCCAACACCGCCAAGGCCGCCGAGATCCTCAAGGCCGCCGGGGTCAAGACCCCCGTCAAGCTGACCCTGAACTACACCACGGACCACTACGGCGACGGCACCGCCGCCGAGTTCGAGGCCCTCAAGACCCAGCTGAACTCCACCCAGCTGTTCGACATCACCGTCCAGGGCAACGAGTGGGGCACCTTCCGCCCCGCCCAGAAGAAGGGCGACTACGCCGCCTACGGGCTCGGCTGGTTCCCCGACTACCCGGACCCCGACAACTTCCTCGCCCCGTTCCTGGAGCAGGACAACTTCCTGGGCACGCCGTACGCCAACAGCACGGTGCGCACCAGGCTCATCCCCGAATCCCGCCGCGCGGCCGACCGCAACGTCGCCGGGCCCGCGATCACGGACATGCAGGACATCGTCGCCGAGGACGTACCCGTCCTGCCGCTGTGGCAGGGCAAGCAGTACGTCGCCGCACGCGACGGGATCACCGGAGTGGAATGGTCGGTCAACGCCATCTCCGACCTCCAGCTGTGGGAACTCGGCCGGGGTGTCAGCGGCTGAGACCGGCAGTAACCGGCGGCGGACGTCGCAGGCCGGCGCAAGGACCAGACAAGACTGTGAAGGAATTCGCGTGAAGAGACGTAACCAGTGGTTGGCAGCCCCGCTCGGCGCGGCCACTGCCGCAGCGCTGCTCAGCGGTTGCGGTTCGCAGGACGGCTCCGCCGCCGGCAACGGCAAGGGCGTGGTCATGGGCATATCCGACAAGGTGAAGTCCGTCGACCCCGCGTCGGGCTACGACCCGGGCTCCTGGCTGCTCTTCAACAACGTCTTCCAGTCCCTGCTGACGTTCCCCAAGGGCGGCACCACCCCCGAGCCCGACGCCGCCCAGGCCTGCAACTTCGAGGGCGGCGACAGCAAGGTGTACAAGTGCACCCTGCGCAGCGGCCTGAAGTTCAGCAACGGCAACAGCCTGACCTCCAAGGACGTCAAGTTCTCCTTCGAGCGCACGCTGAAGATCAACGACGAGAACGGCCCCGCCGTGATGCTCTCGTCGATCGCCGGCATCGAGGCGCCCGACGAGAAGACCATCGTCTTCAAGCTGAAGTCGTCCGACGCCACCTTCCCGAGCAAGATCGCCTCGGGTGCGGGCGCCATCGTCGACCACAAGGAATACCCGGCCGACAAGCTCCGCACCGACAACAAGGCGATCGGCTCCGGCGTCTACAAGCTCGACGCGTTCAGCGAGAAGAGCGCCAACTTCTCGGTCAACGACTCCTACACCGGCAAGGCCAAGGCCAAGAACACCGGCGTCACGCTGAAGTTCTTCAACGGCGACCAGGCCGGCCTGAAGACCGTCCTGGAGAGCGGCGACGTCGACTTCGCCTTCCGCGGCCTCGCCGCCAAGGACATCGCCGGCCTCGCCGCCACCAAGACCGGCGACAACAAGGTCGACGTCGTCCAGGGCACCGGCGCCGAAGTCCAGCACCTGGTCTTCAACGTCAGCGACCCCGTCGTCGGCAAGCTCCCCGTCCGCAAGGCGATCGCCTACCTCGTCGACCGCGAAGCGCTCGTCAAGGACGTGTACGCGGGCACCGCCGCCCCGCTCTACTCGATCGTCCCGGCCGGCATCGCCGGACACACCACCCCCTACTTCGACCGCTACGGCGGCAGCCCCCAGGTCGAGAAGGCCAAGGCGGTCCTCAAGGCCGCCAACATCTCCGGCAAGATCAAGCTCACCCTCTGGTCCACGCCGGCCCGCTACGGCCCGTCCACCGACCACCAGTTCCAGGTCATCGCCAAGCAGCTCAACGAGAGCGGCCTCTTCGAGGCCGACGTCAAGTCCGTCGAGTTCGAGCAGTACGAGAAGGACATCCAGGCCGGCAAGTACGGCGTCTACGTCAAGGGCTGGGTCCCCGACTACCCGGACGCCGACAACTTCACCCAGCCGTTCTTCGGCCAGGACAACGTCCTGCACAACAACTACGACAACAAGGAGATCAGCGGGACCATCATCCCCGCGACCTCCACCAAGTCCGACCGCACCGCGGCCAACACGGACTACACCCGCCTCCAGGACATCGTCGCCGACGAGCTGCCGGTCCTCCCGCTCTGGCAGGGCAAGCAGTACGCCGTCGCCCGCCAGAACGTGACCGGCCTCCAGTGGTCCCTGGACGCCTCCACGGTCTTCCGCTTCTGGGAGATCAGCAAGGGCTGACCCGCCCCGGACACACGTCCGCCCCGGCACCCCGCGAGGGGTGCCGGGGCGGACCCGTACCCGAACCCGGCGGCTACTGCGCGCCCGGACGCACCAGACCGCTCTCGTACGCGTACACCGCCGCCTGCACCCGGTCGCGCAGCCCCAGCTTCGTCAGCACGTGCCCCACATGCGTCTTCACCGTCGTCTCGCTCACGAACAGGTCCGCCGCGATCTCGGCGTTCGACAGCCCCCGGGCCACCAGCTTCAGCACCTCCACCTCACGCTCGGTCAGCGTCCCCAGCACGTCCGGAACGCTCTCCTCACCCGACGGCAGGTGCCCCGCGTACTTGTCCAGCAGCCGCCGCGTGATGCTGGGCGCGAGCATCGCCTCACCCGCCGCCACCACCCGGATCGCCTGCACCAGCTCGTTCGCCGGGGCGTCCTTCAGCAGGAACCCGCTCGCCCCCGCCCGCAGCGCCTCCACCACGTACTCGTCCAGGTCGAAGGTGGTCAGCACCAGCACCTTCGCCGGACCGTTCCGGTCCGGCCCGGTGATCTGCCGCGTCGCCTCCACCCCGTCCATCCGCGGCATCCGGATGTCCATCAGCACCACGTCCGGCTGCAGCGCCCGCACCTGCTCCAGCGCCTGCAGACCGTCCCCAGCCTCACCCACCACCACCAGGTCCTGCTCCGCCTCCAGGATCATCCGGAAGCCGGTGCGCAGCAGTGGCTGGTCGTCGACCAGCAGGACGCGGATCGCCACGGGGTACCTCGTATTCATCGGGCGGCAACGGGAGACGCCGCCCATTCTGCCCTGACCGGACGATCAGGAATCCGCCGGGCGATCCGCCCCGCTCCTGGGGGAGACCACCAGCGGGTACACCGGGGGAGTGCCCCCGAACTCCGGACACACCGCCTGATGATCACACCAGCCGCACAGCTTCGTCGGCCGCGGCCGCCAGTCACCCGTCTCCGTCGCCTCACGGATCGCCTCCCACAGCGCGTGCAGCTTGCGCTCCACCCGCTCCAGGTCCGCCGGCACCGGGTCGTACGTCAGCACGTCCCCGCTGCCCAGGTACACCAGCTGGAGCCGCCGCGGCACCACCTGCCGCAACCGCCACACCACCAGCGCGTAGAACTTCATCTGGAACAACGCGCCCTCCGCGTACTCCGGCCGCGGCGCCTTGCCCGTCTTGTAGTCGACGATCCGCACCTCACCCGTCGGCGCCACGTCCACCCGGTCGATGATCCCGCGCAGCCGCAGCCCCGACTCCAGCTCCGTCTCCACGAAGAACTCCCGCTCCACCGGCTCCAGCCGCGTCGGGTCCTCCAGCGTGAACCAGCGCTCCACCAGCGCCTCCGCCTCCGACAGCCAACGCGCCAGCCCCTCCCCGCCATCCCCCTCCGGGAAGAGCTCCGCCAGCTCCGGCTTCGCCTCCAGCAGCCGGTCCCACTGCCCCGGCAGCAGCGCCTTCGCCCGCGGCACCGTCCGCTCGTGCGCCGGATGATCGAAGAGCCGCTCCAGCACCGCGTGCACCAGCGTCCCCCGCGTCGCCGCCGCACTCGGCTTCTCCGGAAGCCGGTCGATCACCCGGAACCGGTACAGCAACGGACACTGCATGAAGTCACCGGCCCGCGAAGGGGACAGCGAGGTCGGCCGGGAAACACCCGAAGAAGCATCTGCGGAACCGGCACCGGGGGTCGTCGTCATGCGTAAAACCCTACGACCCGGAACGGACAGCACGCGCATACCATCGACTACTGGCCCCTCGCACTGCATGATCGGAGCATCACACCGCGCAACAGCGCACCGCGCCCCGGACGCGACGTGGACCACACTGGAAGCACCGCACGAACGAAGGAAAACCGTGGCAGACACCGACGAAACCGGCGAGCGCAAGGGCAAGCGCTCCGAACCGGGCGGCGGCATCCTCATGGGCCGCCCCTTCGGCGTACCCGTCTACGTCTCGCCCAGCTGGTTCCTCGTCGCCGCACTCATCACCTGGGTCTTCGGAGACCAGCTCGACCGGGTCCTGCCCGACCTCGGCCCGGCCCGCTACCTCGTCTCCCTCTTCTTCGCCGTCGCCTTCTACGCCTCCGTCCTCGTCCACGAACTGGCGCACACCATCGCCGCGCTCCGCTTCAAACTCCCCGTGCGCCGCATCCAGCTCCAGTTCTTCGGCGGAGTCTCCGAGATCGAGAAGGAATCCGAGACCCCCGGCCGCGAATTCGTCCTCGCCTTCGTCGGCCCCCTCCTCTCCCTCGCCCTCGCCGGAGCCTTCTACCTCGGCATGAACGCCGTCCACCCCGCCACCGTCCCCGGCGTCCTGCTCGCCGGCCTGATGATCTCCAACCTCCTCGTCGCCGCCTTCAACCTCCTCCCCGGCCTCCCCCTCGACGGCGGCCGCATGCTCCGCGCCGTCATCTGGGGCATCACCGGCAAACCCATGACCGGCACCGTCGCCGCCGCCTGGGTCGGCCGCGCCCTCGCCGTCGCCGTCCTCATCGGACTGCCCCTCCTCACCCAGACCGGCGTCCTCGGCAACCCCACCCGCGAGATCGGCGGCATGGACACCGTCATGGACGCCCTCCTCGCCGCGATCCTCGCCGCGATCATCTGGACCGGCGCCGGCAACAGCCTGCGCATGGCACGCCTGCGCGAACACCTCCCCGAACTCCGCGCCCGCACCCTCACCCGCCGCGCCATCCCCGTCCCCACCGCCACCCCCCTCTCCGAAGCCCTCCGCCGCGCCAACGAAGCCGGCGCCCGCGCCCTCGTCGTCGTCGACGGCCAGGGCGACCCCACCGCCATCGTCCGCGAGACCGCCATCGCCTCGGTCCCCGAACACCGCCGCCCCTGGGTCGCCGTCAGCACCCTCGCCCAGGACCTCACCGACGGCATGAAGGTTTCCGCCGAGCTCACCGGCGAGGAACTCCTCGACCACCTCCGCGCCACCCCCGCCACCGAGTACCTCGTCATCGAACCCACCGGCGAGATCTACGGCGTCCTGTCCGCCCTCGACGTCGAAAAGGCCTTCGTGAAGGCCATGGCGCGGCCCCAGTCCTGAAGCCAATACACTGGTCACATGTCCGAACCGACCGGTGCCGCCCGCCGACGCGGGCCCTTCGAGGTCGGGGACCAGGTTCAGCTCACCGACCCCAAGGGCCGCCACTACACGTTCACGCTCGAAGCCGGGAAGAATTTCCACACCCACAAGGGTTCCTTCCCGCACGACGAGCTGATCGGTGCTCCCGAGGGCAGTGTTGTCCGTACCACGGGGAACGTCGCGTACCTCGCGCTGCGCCCCCTGCTCCCCGACTATGTCCTGTCCATGCCCCGCGGTGCCGCCGTGGTCTACCCCAAGGACGCGGGCCAGATCCTGGCCTTCGCCGACATCTTCCCCGGCGCCCGCGTCGTGGAAGCCGGAGTGGGCTCCGGCTCCCTCAGCAGCTTCCTGCTGCGCGCCATCGGCGACCAGGGCATGCTCCACAGCTACGAGCGCCGCGCGGACTTCGCCGAGATCGCCACGGCCAACGTCGAGCGCTACTTCGGCGGCCCCCACCCCGCGTGGCAGCTGACCGTCGGCGACCTCCAGGACAACCTGTCCGACACCGACGTCGACCGCGTCATCCTCGACATGCTCGCCCCCTGGGAGTGCCTGGAGGCCGTCTCCAAGGCCCTCGTCCCCGGCGGCATCCTCTGCTGCTACGTGGCCACCACCACCCAGCTCTCGCGCACCGTCGAGTCCATCCGCGAGTTCGGCTGCTACGCCGAGCCGCAGCCGTGGGAATCGATGATCCGCAACTGGCACGTCGAAGGCCTCGCCGTCCGCCCCGACCACCGGATGATCGGCCACACCGGCTTCCTGGTCACCGCCCGCCGCCTCGCCGACGGCGTCGAGCCCCCCATGCGCCGCCGCCGCCCCTCCAAGGGCGCCTACGGCGAGGACTACGAGGGCCCCGGCAGCGACCGCTCCGCGTAGCGCACCCCGCCAACACGAAAGCGCTGTGGCGCAGTTCCCCGGCTGATCCGGGAACTGCGCCACAGCGCCTTTTCGTTGTCGGGGCACAGTGTCGTGCGCGTGCGGACCCGGCCGTTCCACTCCTGTGTGACGTGTGGCACGATGCTGGCTCCCCGTCACCCTTCGCACAGGAGACACCCGGCGTGCTGCACAGCCCCACCGACCTGGCGCACCGTCGCACCAGGCCCGTCCACTGGCTCGCCACGGCCACCGCCCTCGCCGCCGTCATAACCGGCGCCGGACTGCTCCAGCCCGGCCGGGCCACCGGAGCCACCCCCGCTGCCGGCCCCGGCGGCGGTCCGCCGCCCGCGGCCCCCGACGCGCACGCCGCCGCGTACCCCCTGGACTGCAAGGGCGCCCCGCACACCGTCACCGCGACCGCCCAGGGCGACCTCGACGGCGACGGCCGCCCCGAAACCGTGGCGGCCGTCCGCTGCGACGCGGGCTCCGGCACCCCGCCCCACGCCCTCTACGTACTCGCCCGGGGCCCGGAAGAGGGCTCCGCCCCCCGGGTCGTCGCCACCCTCCTCGACGCCGCGCAGCGCCGGACCGCGACAGACCTCACCGTCCGCGACGGAGTCGTCACGGCGGGTCTCCTCGGCTACTCCTCGCCATCCGTACCGCGCTACAGCCCCGACCTGAAGCAGCTCGCCAAGTGGCGCTGGACCGGCGGGAAATTCCGCCAGGAGCTGACGGACTCGGCCGCCGGACGTGTTTGAACCGTCACTCCGCGTCCGGGCCGTACACCTCGACCCTGTCCGAAACGCGCCTTACGTGGATGCAGTCGCCCGGACATTCCTTCGCCGAGTCGACCACGTCCTGAAGGAGCGGCAGAGGAACCGGAGTGGTCGCCCCCGCCTCCTGGAGCAGCTCGTCGTCGGCGCTCTTCACGTACGCCAGACCGTCGATGTCCAGCTCGAACACCTCCGGGGCGTACTGCACGCAGATGCCGTCCCCGGTGCACAGGTCCTGGTCGATCCAGACCTCCAGCGGCTCCCCGGCCCCCTCGGAACCACCCGTCGGGGCCTCCTGCTGCACGGTCATATCTCCTGCCGTTTCCTGCTCTGAGTGATCCGCCCCGGCCCCAAGTCGCGGCAAGTCGCGCGGGCCCTGACGGGTGTTGAACGCTTCGACCTTACAACCGGCTGCTTTCCGATGTTGAAGGGTGGGTATTTCCCTGGGGTGAGGGAGTACGCAAGGGTGAAGATCGGACACACCTCTACCGTCTTTGTGATCTAGGGGTTTCAATCACCACCAGCCCAGGTAGGGTCAGGAAGCGTCCAGCTCCCCTTGGAGGAGGTGAGGACCGTGGCAGCCCACGACGACGACATCAACCGCGGCATCCGGCCCGGGCGAGGGTCTGAGGACCCCGCTGGCCAGGTTGCCTATCTCGAGCAGGAAATCGCCGTCCTGCGACGCAAGCTCGCCGACTCTCCGCGACACACGAGGATTCTCGAAGAGCGGATCGTCGAGCTCCAGACGAATCTGGCAGGCGTCTCCGCGCAGAACGAACGACTGGCGAATACCCTCCGTGAGGCCCGCGACCAGATCGTGGCCCTCAAGGAAGAAGTCGACCGGCTCGCGCAGCCGCCGGCCGGCTTCGGTGTCTTCCTTCAGGCGAACGAGGACGGCACCGTCGACATCTTCACCGGCGGGCGGAAGCTCCGCGTGAACGTGAGCCCCAGCGTCGACCCGGAAGAGCTCCGGCGCGGCCAGGAGGTCATGCTCAACGAAGCGCTCAACGTGGTCGAGGCCATGGAGTTCGAGCGGGCCGGGGACATCGTCACCCTCAAGGAGATCCTGGAGGACGGCGAGCGCGCCCTGGTGGTCGGGCACACCGACGAGGAGAGGGTGGTGAGGCTCGCCGAGCCGCTCCTGGACATCACCATCCGCCCCGGCGACGCCCTCCTGCTCGAACCCCGCTCCGGCTACGTCTACGAGGTCGTCCCCAAGAGCGAGGTCGAGGACCTGGTCCTCGAAGAGGTCCCGGACATCGACTACGAGAAGATCGGCGGCCTGGGCGACCAGATCGAGCTGATCCGCGACGCCGTCGAGCTCCCCTACCTCTACCCCGACCTGTTCAAGGAGCACGAACTGCGGCCCCCGAAGGGCATCCTGCTCTACGGCCCGCCCGGCTGCGGCAAGACGCTCATCGCCAAGGCCGTCGCCAACTCCCTTGCCAAGAAGGTCGCGGAAGTGACCGGGCAGGCGGCCGGCAAGTCGTACTTCCTGAACATCAAGGGCCCCGAGCTCCTCAACAAGTACGTCGGCGAGACCGAGCGGCACATCCGCCTCGTCTTCCAGCGTGCCCGGGAGAAGGCGAGCGAGGGCACCCCCGTCATCGTCTTCTTCGACGAGATGGAATCCCTCTTCCGCACCCGCGGATCCGGAGTCAGCTCGGACGTGGAGAACACCATCGTCCCCCAGCTGCTCGCCGAGATCGACGGCGTGGAAGGCCTGGAGAACGTCATCGTCATCGGCGCCTCCAACCGCGAGGACATGATCGACCCGGCCATCCTGCGGCCCGGACGCCTCGACGTGAAGATCAAGATCGAGCGCCCGGACGCCGAAGCGGCGAAGGACATCTTCGCCAAGTACCTCAAGGCCTCGCTCCCGCTCCACACGGACGACCTCAGCGAACACTCGGGCTCGCCCGAGGTGGCCGTCCACAGCATGATCCAGACCGTCGTCGAGCAGATGTACGCCGAAACCGAGGAGAACCGCTTCCTCGAGGTCACGTACGCCAACGGCGACAAGGAAGTCCTCTACTTCAAGGACTTCAACTCCGGCGCCATGATCCAGAACATCGTGGACCGGGCCAAGAAGATGGCCATCAAGGCCTTCCTCGAGCACAACCAGAAGGGCCTCAGGGTCTCCCACCTCCTCCAGGCGTGCGTGGACGAGTTCAAGGAGAACGAGGACCTGCCCAACACCACCAACCCGGACGACTGGGCCCGCATCTCCGGAAAGAAGGGCGAGCGGATCGTATTCATCCGCACGCTCGTCACCGGAAAGCAAGGCGCGGACACCGGACGCTCCATCGACACGGTGGCGAACACGGGTCAGTACCTCTGACGAAGCGAGGCGGCCGCGGGTGCCTCACCTGGCACCCGCGGCCGGCTGCTTTACCGCCCGTATTTCCGCCGATCGCCCCAAGCCTTACCGGCCGACTTTTTCAGCCGGGGACAAGGCGAAGCCAATGACTGAAATGATCTCCCCACCAGCGCGGAGTGGTTCTAGGCTCTTCCGTACCGCCGGTCGCGCAGTGCGGGGACGGGCACCGCACACGACGCACCGGAGCACCAGCGGTACTTGAGCGCCGCTCCCGAACGGGAGCGCCGCCGGGCAAGGAGGGCCGCATGACCGTACGGCGAGTAATGGGGATCGAAACGGAGTACGGGATCTCCGTTCCGGGGCACCCGAACGCCAATGCCATGCTCACCTCGTCCCAGATCGTCAACGCGTACGCGGCGGCGATGCACCGGGCGCGACGCGCCCGCTGGGACTTCGAGGAGGAGAATCCGCTGCGGGACGCCCGCGGCTTCGACCTCGCCCGCGAGGCCGCCGACAGCAGCCAGCTCACCGACGAGGACATCGGCCTCGCCAACGTCATCCTGACGAACGGCGCACGGCTCTACGTCGACCACGCGCACCCCGAGTACAGCTCGCCCGAGGTCACCAACCCCCTCGACGCCGTGCTCTGGGACAAGGCCGGCGAGCGGATCATGGCGGAAGCCGCCGAGCGGGCCGCCCAGCTGCCCGGCGCCCAGCCGATCCACCTCTACAAGAACAACACCGACAACAAGGGCGCCTCCTACGGCACGCACGAGAACTACCTGATGAAGCGGGAGACCCCCTTCTCGGACATCGTGCGCCACCTGACCCCCTTCTTCGTCTCCCGCCAGGTCGTGACCGGCGCCGGCCGCGTCGGCATCGGCCAGGACGGCCGCGAGCACGGCTTCCAGATCAGCCAGCGCGCGGACTACTTCGAGGTCGAGGTCGGGCTGGAGACCACCCTCAAGCGCCCCATCATCAACACCCGCGACGAGCCCCACTCGGACGCCGAGAAGTACCGCCGCCTCCACGTGATCATCGGCGACGCGAACCTCTCCGAGATCTCCACGTACCTCAAGCTCGGCACGACCGCACTGGTCCTGTCCATGATCGAGGACGGGTTCATCAACGTCGACCTCGCCGTGGACCAGCCCGTACGCACCCTCCACCACGTCTCCCACGACCCGGACCTCCAGTACCTCATCACGCTGCGCAGCGGACGCACCCTGACCGCCGTACAGCTCCAGATGGAGTACTTCGAGCTGGCCAGGAAGTACGTGGACGAGCGCTTCGGGACGGACGCCGACGAGCAGACCAAGGACGTCCTGAGCCGCTGGGAGGACGTGCTGGGCCGGCTGGAGACCGACCCGATGAGCCTGGCGGGGGAGCTCGACTGGATCGCCAAGCGGGAGATCCTGGAGGGCTACCGGCGCCGCGACGGCCTGGGCTGGGACGCGGCGCGCCTGCACCTGGTGGACCTGCAGTACTCGGACGTACGGCCCGAGAAGGGCCTGTACAACCGTCTGGTCGCCCGCGGGAAGATGAAGCGGCTGCTGGAGGAGCCGGCCGTCGAGCGGGCCGAGAGCAAGCCCCCGGAGGACACCCGGGCCTACTTCCGGGGCCGGTGCCTGGAGCAGTACGCGGACGACGTGGCGGCGGCCTCCTGGGACTCGGTGATCTTCGACCTCCCGGGCCGGGACTCCCTCCAGAGGGTCCCGACCATGGAACCCCTGCGGGGGACCCGGAACCACGTCAAGGAGCTCCTGGACCGCTGCCGCACGGCGGAGGACCTGGTCCGGGTGCTTTCGGGGCAGTGAAGGGGCCTGAAGGGCCTCCGCCCGGGGAATCATGAAGGAACCCGGACGTTGTGAAAGTACGGGGACGAATGCCGGGCCCTCCTTGTAGGGTCCGGCGTAGGGTCTGATCTTGAGAGGTCCCGAATCCCGGGGTCTCTCCGTGTGAGCGTGCGAACCGAGCGGGGTGAGGTAGACATGGCGACCAAGGACACCGGCGGCGGACAGCAGAAGGCCACTCGCTCGACCGAAGAGGTCGAGGAGCAGGCCGCGGAAGCGCAGTCCGACCTCAAGGAGCGGCAGGAGAAGCTCTCCGACGACGTCGACTCCGTCCTCGACGAAATCGATGATGTCTTGGAGGAGAACGCCGAGGATTTCGTGAGGTCGTTCGTGCAAAAGGGTGGCCAGTAGGGGTTGCTTAGGCCATTTGACCTTCGAAATGAAGGTTTGGGGGGTGTGGTGGCCGAAGTGGTCCCTGAGGGTATGAAACGCTGCTCGCGGTGTAAGCGCGTTCAACCGCGCGAGGGCTTTGCGAGCAATCGCTCCATGCGGGACGGCCTTCAGGCGTACTGCCGTGAGTGCCAAGCCGAGCACTACAAGGCGCGCCAAGAAGCGAAGGGGCGGACGGTCCGGGTCAAGATACCCGTGCCGTCCGGTCATAAAAGATGTCCCCAGTGCGGGGAGATCAAGCCCCACTCGGACTGGGAACGCAACAAGACCAGCTCGGACGGTTGGGCCAGCTATTGCCGGGAATGCCGGGCGCAGCGTAACCGGGCCTCGTACTTCAAGCGTCACTACGGGATCACCGAAGCTGAGCGTGATGACATGATCGCGGCGCAGGGCGGGACGTGTCTTCTATGCCGGGAGGCCCCCGCCGAGCACGTGGATCACGATCATCAGACGGGTAAGGTCCGAGGCGTACTGTGCTTCAGCTGCAACGCAGCCCTGGGGCAGTTCAAGGATCGGCCGGACGTCATACGGCGTGCAGCCGCTTACGTGGAAGGAAACCTGTGGAACCCAACACTCGTAGCACAGGGCGTCTACCGGCAGCCTTCCTGACGCCGGGGTCGTCGTCCTTCATGGACTTCCTGGGCGCGCACGCGCCCGAGATGCTGCCGGGGAACCGGCAGCTCCCCGAGGGGATCGTCGAGGCGCCGCACGGGACGACCATCGTCGCGGCGACCTTCCCCGGCGGGGTCGTGCTCGCCGGTGACCGGCGGGCGACCATGGGGAACATGATCGCGCAGCGGGACATCGAGAAGGTGTTCCCGGCCGACGAGTACTCCGCGGTCGGCATCGCCGGTACGGCCGGCCTGGCCGTGGAGATGGTCAAGCTGTTCCAGCTGGAGCTGGAGCACTTCGAGAAGGTCGAAGGGGCGACGCTGTCGCTCGAGGGCAAGGCGAACCGGCTCTCGACCATGATCCGGAGCAATCTGGGCATGGCCATGCAGGGTCTGGCCGTGGTCCCGCTCTTCGCGGGGTACGACGAGGGCAAGGAGAAGGGCCGGATCTTCTCCTACGACGTGACGGGCGGCCGCTCCGAGGAGCACGGCTACGCCGCCACCGGCTCCGGTTCGATCTTCGCCCGGGGCTCGATGAAGAAGCTCTACCGTCCCGACCTGACGGAGGAGCAGGCCACCACGCTGGTCGTGCAGGCGCTGTACGACGCCGCCGACGACGACTCGGCGACCGGCGGCCCGGACCTGTACCGCAAGATCTTCCCCATCGTCACCGTCATCACCGACGAGGGCTTCCGCAGGCTGGACGAGGACGAGTCGCAGGCGCTCGCCCGCAAGGTGACGGACCGCCGGCTCCAGGAGCCCGACGGACCGCGCGCCGCCCTGCTCTGACCTGTCCTCGTCTCGTCGCCCAGAAGAAAGGGACGGATAACCGGTGTCGACTCCGTTCTATGTGTCACCCCAGCAGGCCATGGCCGACCGGGCGGAATACGCCCGGAAGGGCATCGCCCGCGGCCGCAGCCTCGTCGTGCTGCAGTACGCCGACGGCATCGTGTTCGTCGGTGAGAACCCCTCCCGCGCGCTGCACAAGTTCAGCGAGATCTACGACCGGATCGGCTTCGCGGCCGCCGGCAAGTACAACGAGTACGAGAACCTGCGGATCGGCGGCGTGCGCTACGCCGATCTGCGCGGCTACACCTACGACCGTGACGACGTGACGGCCCGCGGGCTGGCGAACGTGTACGCGCAGACGCTCGGCACCATCTTCTCCTCGGCCGGTGAGAAGCCGTACGAGGTGGAGCTGGTGGTGGCCGAGGTCGGCGCGACGGCGGCCGGGGACCAGATCTACCGGCTGCCGCACGACGGCTCGATCGTGGACGAGCACGGCTCGGTCGCGGTCGGCGGCAACGCCGAGCAGATCAGCACCTACCTCGACCAGCGCCACCAGGACGGGATGAGCCTGCCGGACGCGCTGAAGCTGGCGGTGCAGGCGCTGTCGAGCCAGGCGAACGGCGCGGACAAGACCATTCCGGCGGAGCGGCTGGAGGTCGCGGTGCTGGACCGTACGCGGTCGCAGCAGCGCAAGTTCAAGCGGATCCGGGGCCGGCAGCTGGCGCGGCTGCTGGAGGCGGACGTTCCGGCGGCCGTCCAGGCGGACGCCGTGTCGAACGACGAGGTGTCGGAGGACGACGCCGAGTAGGCCGTGTGGTGCTTGGGCCCCGGTCCGGTCCCCGTCAGGGGCCGGGCCGGGGCCCCTCTGCGTTTCAGAGCGTGGGGGCGGGGCCCGTGGAGTCGCGGACGGTGAGTTCGACCGGGATGTCGGGGGCCGTCCAGGGGGTGCCGTCGAGGACGGCGAGGAGGGCGGTCATGCCCTGTTCCCCGACGCGTTCGGCGGGCAGCCGGACCGTGGTGAGCTCCGGCTCCACGGCGGTGGCGAGGGCGAGGTCGTCCACGCCGGTGACGGAGAGGTCCTCGGGGACGCGCAGGCCCAGGCGCCGGGCGGCCTTGCAGACGCCCGCGGCGAGGATGTCGTCGTCGCAGACGACGGCCGTGGGCCGGGCCGCGGGGTCCGCCAGGGCGGCCACCGCGGCCGTGCGGGCGGCGTCGACGGTGAGGGCGGCGCGGGTGGTGCGCAGCGCGGCGTGCGGGCGCAGGAGGGTTGCGAGGGCTTCGGCGCGGATGTCGAAGGTCCAGGAGTCGACGTCGGCGGCGAGGTGGAGGAAGCGGCGGTGGCCGAGGCCGAGGAGGTGTTCGGTGACCTGGCGCATGCCGTCGGTGATGGCGAGGTTGACGTGGGCGGCGGCCTGGCCGGCGGTGGGGTCGCTGTCGAGCATGACGAGGGGGAGGCCGTTGCCGCCGATGGCGTCGAGGGCGTCGGTGGCCATGGAGGAGGCGATGACGCCGTCGAGGGCGGCGCGGGCGGAGGCGAAGGGGTCGCGGGCGGGGCCGGTGCCCTCGGGGGAGGGGTAGAGGACGACGCCGAAGCCGTGTTCGGCGGCGACGCGGGCGGCGCCGGTGTAGACGCGGGCGAAGAATTCGTTGGTGAGGGCGGGGACGACGAGGAGGGCGGTGCGGGTGCTGCCGAGGCGGAGGTTGCGGGCGGCGAGGTTGGGGCGGTAGCCGAGGGCGGTGGCGGCTTCGCGGACGAGGCCGGCGGTGCGTTCGGAGACGCGGCCGCGCCATTTGTCGCCGAGGACGAGGGAGACCGTGGCCTGGGAGACTCCGGCGGCGGTGGCGACGTCGCGGCTGGTGGGTCTCGTCACAGGGCGCTCCTGAAGTGCGAGGTGGGGCGGGTTCGGGTGGTTCGCCGGGTGGACCCCGGGTCTGCGGCCATGGTACGTATGACGTGTCTCGTTATACGTATTACCCCGGCTCGGTCCGGGCAGAAGGGGGCGGTCATGGCCGCGGGTTACGCGGAGCTGCTCAGGACCAAGTACGCCGCGAGGCTGCTGGCGGGCACGCTGATAGGCCGGATGCCGAACGCCACGGCGGCGATCGCGATCGTCCTCTTCGTCCGGGACGAGGGGGGCAGCTACAGCCTGGCCGGCGCGCTGGCGGCGGTCTACGGGCTGGCCAACGCCGTGGGCCAGCCGCTGCTGGGCCGGGCGGTGGACCTGTACGGGCAGCCGCGGGTGCAGCTGCCGGCGGCGCTGGTGTCGGCGGCGGGCATGGTCTGGCTGGCGGTGGCCGGTACGGGTTCGGTGGCGGCCGCGTACGCGGCGATGGTGCTCGCCGGCCTGTTCACCCCCCCGCTGGAGGGCGGGCTGCGGGCGCTGTGGCCGGGGGTGCTGGGCGGCCGTGAGGAGCGGGTGCACGCGGCGTACGCGATGGACGCGGTGGCCCAGGAGATCATGTACACGGTCGGGCCGCTGCTGGTGACGCTGTGCGTGTCGCTGTGGTCCCCGGCGGTGGCGCTGCTGGTGCTGAACGGCGTCGGCGTGCTGGGCGTGCTGTCGGTGGTGGTCTCGGAGCCGTCGCAGACCTGGCGTTCGGCGCCGCGCGAGGCGCACTGGCTGGGCGCGCTGCGTTCGCGCGGGCTGCTGGCGCTGCTGGGCGCGTTCTTCTTCATCGGCATGGCGCTCGGTTCGATCGCGGTGGCCGCGGTGGCGTACGCCGACGGGCACGGCGGTGACGCGGTGTACGGCTGGCTGATGGCGGCTCTGGGTCTGGGCGCGCTCGTCGGCGGCGTGTTCTACGGCGCGCGGCAGTGGGCGGGGGCGCCGGAGCGGCGGCTGCGGCTGCTGGTGGCGCTGCTGGCCGTGTGTTACCTGCCGCTGCTGCTGGATGTGGGTCCGGTGGCGATGACGGCGCTGGCGGCGCTGGCGGGTGTGTTCCTGGCGCCTTCGCTGGCGTGCGCGTTCATCGTCGTGGACCGGCACGCGCCGGCGGGCACGGTGACGGAGGCCTTCTCGTGGCTGGTGACGTTCTTCGGCGTGGGCGCGGCCATCGGTACGGCGGCGGCGGGTCCGGCGCTGGAACAGGGCGGTGTGACGGCCGGTTTCGCGGTGGCCTGCGGTGGCGGCGCGGCCGCGCTGCTGGTGCTGATGCTGACTCAGCGGGCGCTGGCCGGCGCGGGCCGCAGCCGGGCCGTGGCGGGGTCGGCCGAGGGTGAGCCGGAGGGCGCGGCGGGGGCCGTTCCGGAGCCCTTGATCAAAAACTGACCGGAACGCCGGTCTCGAACCCGGTTTCAGAAGAGGGCAGAAGGCGTAATGTTCAGTCATGGACCGCCGCATTTTCGGGCTGGAGAACGAGTACGGCGTCACGTGCACGTTCAGGGGACAGCGCCGACTGTCTCCTGACGAAGTGGCGCGCTACCTCTTCCGCCGTGTCGTGTCATGGGGCCGCAGCAGCAATGTGTTCCTGCGGAACGGCGCCCGCCTCTACCTCGACGTGGGTTCGCATCCGGAATACGCAACACCGGAATGCGACAACCTGACCGAACTGGTCACTCACGACAAGGCGGGCGAGCGCATTCTCGAAGGCCTGCTCGTCGACGCCGAACGCCGCCTGCACGAGGAGGGAATCGCGGGCGACGTCTACCTCTTCAAGAACAACACCGACTCGGCGGGCAATTCGTACGGCTGTCACGAGAACTATCTCGTGGCCCGGCACGGAGAATTCTCCCGCCTGGCGGACATCCTGATTCCCTTCCTCGTCACGCGCCAGCTCATCTGCGGCGCGGGCAAGGTGCTGCAGACTCCCCGGGGCGCCGTCTACTGCGTCAGCCAGCGGGCGGAGCACATCTGGGAGGGCGTCAGCTCCGCCACGACCCGCTCCCGGCCGATCATCAACACCCGCGACGAGCCGCACGCCGACGCGGAGCGCTACCGCCGGCTCCACGTCATCGTCGGCGACTCGAACATGTCCGAGACGACGATGCTGCTCAAGGTGGGCGCCACCGATCTCGTGCTGCGCATGATCGAGGCGGGCACGGTGATGCGGGACCTGACCCTGGAGAACCCGATCCGGGCGATCCGGGAGGTCAGCCACGACATCACGGGCCAGCGCAAGGTGCGCCTGGCCAGCGGCCGGGAGGCCTCGGCGCTGGAGATCCAGCGGGAGTACTACGACAAGGCCCTGGACTTCGCCGAGCGCCGGGGCATCCGCACCGGCGTGGTGGAGCAGGTCCTGGAGCTGTGGGGCCGCACCCTGGAGGCCATCGAGGCCCAGGACCTCGACCGGATCGGCACCGAGATCGACTGGGTGATGAAGTACCAGCTGATCGAGCGCTACCGGGCCAAGCACAACATGACGATGTCCAACCCGCGGGTCGCCCAGATAGACCTCGCGTACCACGACATCCACCGCCGCCGGGGCCTGTACTACCTGCTGGAGCGCAAGGGGCAGGCGGCGCGGGTCTGCAACGACCTGAAGATCTTCGAGGGCAAGTCGGTGCCCCCGCAGACCACCCGGGCGCGGCTGCGCGGCGACTTCATCCGCCGGGCGCAGGAGCAGCGGCGGGACTTCACGGTCGACTGGGTGCACCTGAAGCTCAATGACCAGGCGCAGCGCACGGTGCTGTGCAAGGACCCGTTTCGGTCGGTGGACGACCGGGTGGAGAAGCTCATCGCCGGTATGTGACCCGGTACGGCCGGAGGCCCCGTGCGCCGTGGCGTACGGGGTCTTCGCACGCCATCGCCTTGTCGCGGAGGGGTCAGCCCGTAGAGTGGGCCGCTACGACGGACCATTCCAGCGACCCTGAGGACCATTGTGCGACGCCGACTTGCTGCCGCGCTCATCGTGCCGGCTCTGATGCTCACCGCGGCCTGCGGAGGGGGCGACGACTCGAAGAAGGAGTCCTCGGCGTCCCCGTCGGCCGATGCCGCGAAGACGGAGGTGCCGAAGCCGGTGGCGTCGGCCGACCCGATGCCGACGGTGGCCGGTGAGGCCGGCAAGAAGGCCGAGATCACCGTTCCCAAGGGTGAGCCCAGCGGCAAGTTCGTGGTGAACACCGTCAAGGAGGGCACCGGGCCGGAGATCAAGAAGGACGATCTCGTGGTCACCAAGTTCACGGGCAAGGTCTGGAAGAGCGGCAAGGAGCTGAGCGGCTCCTACGACGAGAACGGCCAGCCGCTGGTGGTCCCGGCCGGCTCCCCGCAGATCCTGCCGCTGTTCAGCGACGCGGTGCTGGGCAAGAAGGTCGGCAGCCGTCTGCTGGTCGTCGCCCCGCCGGCGGCCGCCTTCGGCGAGCAGGGCTCGCCGCAGCTGGGCGTCGGCCCGAAGGACAACCTGGTCTTCGTCCTGGACGTGGACTCGGTGCTGCCGAAGAAGGCCGAGGGCACCCAGGCCCCGATCCCGTCGGAGCTGCCGCAGGTCAAGGCCGACGAGGAGAAGGCCGCGACGATCACGATCCCGAAGAACGACCCGCCGAAGGAGCTGGTCGACCGGGTGCTGATCGAGGGCAAGGGTCCGGAGGTCAAGAACGGCCAGACCGTGTACATGCAGTACAGCGGTGCGGCGTGGGCCCCGAACCAGGGCAAGGACTCGGCGAAGCTCTTCGACACCTCGTGGAAGACCGGCCAGCCGTTCTCGACGAAGATCGGCCAGGGTCAGGTCATCGAGGGCTGGGACAAGGGCCTGGTGGGCAAGAAGGTCGGCAGCCGCGTGCTGCTGGTGATCCCGCCGGAGCAGGCGTACAAGGACCAGGCCAAGGGTGAGGACCTCCCGGCCAACTCCACGCTGGTCTTCGTCGTCGACATCGTCGGAGCAGTGTAAGACTGTTCCGGTTGTACATCGTTTCGTACGTATGAGGAGCAGTTCCGTGCGCGAGCTCGAGAAGCCCGAGATCGACTTCCCCGAGGGTCCGGCCCCGGCCGACCTGGTCATCGAGGACATCTGGGAGGGCGACGGCCCGGTGGCCGAGGCCGGCAAGAAGGTCTCCGTCCACTACGTGGGCGTGGCCTTCTCCTCCGGTGAGGAGTTCGACGCCTCCTGGAACCGCGGTGCCCCGCTGCAGTTCATCCTGGGCATCGGCCAGGTCATCCCGGGCTGGGACCAGGGCGTCCAGGGCATGAAGGTCGGCGGCCGTCGCAAGCTGACGATCCCCGCCCACCTCGCCTACGGCGACCGCGGCGCCGGCGGCGCCATCAAGCCGGGCGAGACCCTGATCTTCGTCTGCGACCTGATGGGCGTCTGATCTCACCCGCTGTGATCACCGAGGGCCCCCGCCGTGAGGCGGGGGCCCTCGCTTTTGCCGGGGACCGCGGGGGCGGTACGGTCAACGGTCACGAGTGTGTGTCGAGGAGTGGGGGAAGGGCGTCGATGGCGATCGCCAAGGCCGAGCGGCTGATGAACCTGGCGCTGTGTCTGCTGGGGACGCGCCGTCCCCTCAGCAAGCGTGAGCTGCGCGGTTCCATCGAGGCCTACCTCGAAGCAGGGAACGACGAGTCCTTCAACCGGATGTTCGAGCGCGACAAGGACGACCTGCGCGAACTCGGTCTGGTGATCGAGACCGTCGAGAACCTGGAGGGCGAGACCGGCTACCTGGCCCGCCGGGACAGCAACCGGCTGCCGCCCGTCTCCCTCGACGCCGAGGAGGCCGCCGCCCTCGGACTGGCCGCCAAGGTCTGGCAGCAGGCCCGTCTCGCGGGCGCCGCCAGCGGCGCGCTGCAGAAGCTGCGCGCGGGCGGGATGCCGGAGACCGGAGACCCGTACGAGGGCCAGCACAGCGCCATCGAGCCGCGGATCCCCGTGCACGAGGCGGCCTTCGAGCCCCTGATGCTGGCCTGCCGCGACCGGCGGCCGGTGGTCTTCGAGTACCGCAAGTCCAACGCCGCCCGGCCCGAGCCCCGCCAGGTGGAGCCGTGGGCCCTGGAGTGCTGGCGCGGCCACTGGTACCTGGCCGGATACGATCGCGACCGCGGGGCGGAGCGTGTGTTCCGGCTCTCCCGGATCACCGGGAAGGTCCGCTCGCGGGCCGGGAAGTACACGGCCGACGTGCCGGACGTGGTGACCGTACGGGAGACCGTGGCGGCCTGGGCCGGCGAGGGCGCCCAGCGCTCGGCGCTGATCCGGCTGCGCGCCGGGGCCGGGTACCCGCTGCGGGCCAAGGCCACGGCCGTGCGCGAGGGCGGCGACGGCTGGGACGAGCTGGAGATCCCCTACGGGCACGGGCTGGACGCCTGGCTCGTGGAGTTCGGCCCGGACGTCGTCGTGGTCGGGCCGGCGGACCTGCGGGCCGACGTGGTGGACCGGCTGCGCGCCGTCGCCCAGGGCTAGCGCCGTGACCGGCAGGGCTCACCGGGCAGCGGTGCCCGGCACGGCACCCCGCCGCGTCGTCGGACCACGCACGAACGTCCGGTGCGGGCCGCGGCCCTCCGCCCCGCGGCGCACCGAGCCGGACACCGCGACCCGGCACACACTTCCGGCCACAGCACCAGACACGGCCTGACCCGAACAACCACAGCAGCAACGCCCTGAGGGGGAGACGTAGCAGCATGGCCGCCAACGCCATCGACCAGACCCGCCGGATGCTGTCCCTGGTGACCTACCTGCGCGAGCGCCCCGGCGCACACGTCGCCGACGTCGCCCGCGCCTTCGGGATCACCGAGGACGAGCTGATCTCGGACCTCGACGTGCTGCCCATGTGCGGGACCAGCTTCCGCGGCGGGGACCTGCTCGACATCGACACCGACGGCGACCGCATCTGGTGGCACAACGCCGACGCCTCGGGGGAGTCCACCGCCGAGCCGCTGCGGCTCGCCGCCGACGAGGCCACCTCCCTGCTGGTCGCCGCCCGCGCGGTCGCGACCCTGCCGGGGCTGCGCGAGAGCGACCGGGACGCGCTGCTGCGGGCCACCGCCAAGCTGGAGGCCGCCGCCGGCGAGGCCGCGGGGGCCAGTTCCCGGCTCTCCGTGACCTTCGAGTCCGAGGGCGGGGTCTTCGCCGACGTCGACCGGGCCATCTCCGAGCGGCGCCGCCTCTGGCTGCGCTACTACTCGCCCGCCCGCGACGAGCTGACCGAGCGCACCGTCGACCCGATCCGGCTGTTCGCGGTGGGGCACACCTACCTGGAGGGCTGGTGCCACCTCTCGGAGGCCCGGCGCACCTTCCGCCTCGACCGGGTCGCCGAGATCCGGCTGCTGGACGAGCGGGCCGAGCCGCCCGCCATCGAGCCCCGCGACCTGTCCGAGGGCCTCGTGCAGCCCGCCGCCGAGGACCCGGAGGTGGTGGTCGAGGTGGGCCCCGGCGGACGCTGGGTCGCCGAGTACTACCCCCACGACAGCGCCGAGGAGCTGCCCGACGGCGGCCTGCGGATCACGCTGCGCAGCCCCGACCCGGCGTCGCTGCGCCGGCTCGCGCTGCGCCTCGGGCGCGACGGGCGGATCGTGTCGCCGCCGGAGCTGGCGGACAGCGCGCGGAAGGCCGCTGGAGAAGCACTCGCGGGGTACGGGGAACAGGTCTAGAGGGGGCGGGGAGCGATGTCGCGATCAGCAGGTCTTGCACCGGTCACGTTCAAGGCCGCCTGCCCCGAGTGCCGGGCGCGCTTCGAGCTCGCGGCGGAAGCGCTGCGCCTGGCGATCGGCGGCAGCCGGCGCACCACCTTCTACTCCTTCACCTGCCCCGAATGCGCCAAGCCGGTCCGCAAACCGGCAGGTGAGCGCATCGTGGAGCTGCTGACGGGCGGCGGGGTGAGCACCCTTCGCAGCGTCTGAGGCCGGGCGATAGGCTCTTGGCATGCTGTGGCCGATGCTCGCGATCGCCCTGGGATTCCTCGGGCTCGCCGTCCTCTCCGTCCTCGCCCTGCGGGTCTTCCTGGAGGTGCGCAGACTGTCCGGGCAGGTCGCGCTGGCCAGCCGCCGGATCACCGAGGCCTCGGGCGACCTGGAACGGGCCGCCGCCGACCTCGCCCGGGCCGGGCGGGCGGCGCGCCCGTAACCGTGCCGACACGAGCGTGCGGTCCTCCGCGTATAGAAACCTCGGAGCCGGACCCGTACCGTCGGTGCCGCAGGCAATCGTGGAGACCCCCGGGGATTGCCGGGCGTTAACCCTCGGGGGTTACGATCCATGTCAGAGCGGTACCGGATCTTTGTCCGGAATCGCCAGGCCACCACAACCAGCCGCTCCGGTGAGAAGGAAGACACACATGATCGGCAATCTGAAGCCCCTTGAGATCCTTCTGATCATCGCTGTCATCGTGCTGCTGTTCGGCGCCAAGAAGCTCCCCGAGATGGCCCGCTCGCTCGGCAAGTCGGCCCGCATCCTCAAGAGCGAGGCCAAGGCGATGAAGAAGGACGGCGAGGCCGACACCACCGCGACGACCGCTCCGGCCGCCGACCAGGCCGCCCAGCAGCCCGTCGCGCCGCGCACCATCCAGGCCGCGCCCGGTGACGTCACCAGCGCCCGGCCCGTCAACGAGCCGAACCGCACCACCCAGGGCTGACGAGCGGCGGTCGCCCGTCACGACAGTCACTGCAACGAGACAAGGGACGTGGGTTGCTCAAGTCTGCCCGCAAGCAGGGGAAACGAGACCGGCAGGCGAAGGACGCCGAAGGCCGGATGCCGCTCGTCGAGCACCTGCGTGAGCTGAGGAACCGGCTGCTCAAGTCGGTTCTGGTGATCATCGTGGTCACGGTCGTCGCGGCCTGGTACTACCGGCCGATCATCGACTTCCTGCTGGAGCCGATGCTGTCGTCCGTGGGCTGCACCAACGGCGCCACGCACCAGCGCAACGGCGCCCCCTGCGCCGAGATGACCACCAACGGCCTGACCGCGCCCTTCTCCATCGCGCTGAAGGTCGGCCTGTCCGCGGGCATCGTGCTCTCCGCCCCGGTCTGGCTCTACCAGCTGTGGGCGTTCGCCGCACCCGGCCTGCACAAGAGCGAGAAGAAGTACGCGCTCAGCTTCGTCGCCGTGGGCGCGCCGCTGTTCATCGCCGGCGCGGTGCTCGCGTACAAGATCCTCCCGCAGACGGCGGAGATCCTCCTCGGCTTCACCCCCGACCACGTCAAGAACCTGCTCCCGGTCGACGACTACCTCGACCTGGTCACGCGCATGGTCGTGGTCTTCGGCCTCGCCTTCGAGCTGCCGCTGATGCTGGTGCTGCTGAACTTCACCGGCGTGCTCACCGCCAGGCGCCTCGCGGGCTGGTGGCGGGCCATGGTCCTCGGCATCACGCTCTTCGCGGCGTTCGCGACGCCCACCGGCGACCCGATCACCATGCTGACGCTGGCCTCCCCGATCGTGGCCCTGTACTTCCTCGCCCTCGGGATCTGCCTGCTGAACGACCGGCGCCGCAGGCGCAACGACCCGGACGCCGGACTCGACGACGACGAGGCCTCCGACCTGGACCTGACCCCGGCCCCGATCGGCGCCGCGGAAGCGGCCCCCAGCGCCTCCGCCCTGCCCGTCCAGGACGACGGCGGACGCCGCCAGATCAACGGTTACGACGACGCGACCTGACGGGCACGCCCCGGCCGCCCCGGGGATGTGCCCAAGGGGGTGATCACCGCGAGCACCCTCCGGTAAGTTCCGGGGGGTGAGCGCTGAGATCACCCTCTTCGTCAATCCCACCGCGGGACGCGGCCGGGGCGCGCACGCAGCGCAGCCGGCCGCCGCCGCGCTCCGGGCGGCCGGCTTCTCCGTACGGACCGTCGTCGGCGCCGACGCCGCCGACGCCCTCGCCCGGCTGCGCGCCGCCGTCCGCGAGGGCACCGGAGCGGTGATCGCGGTGGGCGGGGACGGGATGGTCTCCCTCGCCCTCCAGGCGCTGGCCGGGACGCTGGTCCCGCTCGGGGTGGTCGCGGTCGGCACCGGCAACGACTTCGCCCGCTCGCTCGGGCTGCCCGTACGCGACCCCGCAGGGGCGGGCCGGCTGGCCGCCGAGGCCCTCAAGGAGAGCCGGATCCGGGAGATCGACCTCGGCCGCGCGGCCGGCGGCTGGTACGGGACCGTGCTGTGCTCCGGCTTCGACTCGCGGGTCAACGACCGCGGCAACCGCACCCGGCTGCCGCTGGGCCGCTTCAAGTACGACCTGGCCATCGCCCTGGAGCTGGCCGCCTTCAAGCCCTTCCCGTACCGGATCACCCTCGACGACGGGCCCGTCATCGAGACGGAGGCCACGCTGGTGGCCGTCGGCAACGGGACCTCGTACGGCGGCGGGATGCGGATATGCGCCGGCGCCCGGCCCGACGACGGGCTCTTCGACGTGACCGTGGTCGGCGACTGCGGGCGCGCCACCTTGCTCAAGGTGTTCCCGCAGGTCTACAAGGGGACGCACCTGACCCACCCCAAGGTCACCGTCCACCGGGCCGCCAAGGTCACCCTGGAGGCCCCGGACCTGACCGCCTACGCCGACGGGGAGCCGCTGGGCCCGCTCCCGGTGACGGCCGAGTGCGTTCCCGGGGCCCTGCGGCTCCTCACATAAATGATCGCGACTGTTGTCAGAGGCGGCGGGTAGGCTCGAGAGCAAGATGACCGAAGAACTCTCACCCGCCGAGCGGTACGCCGCTGCCCGGATCCGCGCCGCCGAAGAGGCCTCCGCCCTGGCCCCCTTCCGCGAGATGTACGCATTCGACCTGGACCCGTACCAGGTCGAGGCCTGTAAGGCACTGGAGGCCGGCAAGGGCGTCCTGGTGGCCGCCCCGACCGGCTCGGGCAAGACCATCGTGGGCGAGTTCGCCGTGCACCTCGCCCTCCAGCAGGGCCGCAAGTGCTTCTACACGACGCCGATCAAGGCCCTGTCGAACCAGAAGTACGCCGACCTCGTCAAGCGCTACGGCGCGGACAAGGTCGGCCTGCTGACCGGCGACAACAGTGTCAACGGCGACGCGCCCGTGGTCGTGATGACCACCGAGGTCCTGCGCAACATGCTCTACGCGGGCTCCCAGGCGCTCGGCGGCCTCGGCTACGTGGTGATGGACGAGGTGCACTACCTCTCCGACCGCTTCCGCGGCGCCGTCTGGGAGGAAGTGATCATCCACCTCCCCGAGTCGGTGACCCTCGTCTCGCTCTCGGCGACCGTCTCCAACGCCGAGGAGTTCGGCGACTGGCTCGACACCGTCCGCGGCGACACCGCGGTCATCGTCTCCGAGGAGCGGCCCGTACCGCTGTGGCAGCACGTCATGGCCGGCCGGCGGATCTACGACCTCTTCGAGGAGGAGTCCGACCACGGAGGCCGCGGTTCCGCCCGCCGCGAGGTCAACCCCGACCTGCTGCGCATGGCCCGCGAGGAGAACAGCCGCGGCTACAGCCCCAAGGACCGGCGGCGCGGCAAGATGGTCCGCGAGGCCGACCGCGAGCGCGAGCGGCGCTCCCGCGGCCGGATCTGGACCCCGGGCCGCCCCGAGGTCATCTCCCGCCTCGACAACGACAACCTGCTGCCCGCCATCAACTTCATCTTCAGCAGGGCCGGCTGCGAGGCCGCCGTCCAGCAGTGCCTGTACGCGGGCCTGCGGCTCAACGACGACAGCGCGCGCCTGAAGGTCCGTGAGATCGTCGAGGAGCGGACCGCGTCCATCCCAGCCGAGGACCTCCACGTCCTCGGCTACTACGAGTGGCTCGAAGGCCTGGAGCGGGGCATCGCCGCGCACCACGCGGGCATGCTGCCCACCTTCAAGGAGGTCGTGGAGGAGCTGTTCGTACGCGGCCTCGTCAAGGCCGTCTTCGCCACCGAGACCCTCGCGCTCGGCATCAACATGCCCGCGCGCACGGTCATCCTGGAGAAGCTCGTCAAGTGGAACGGTGAGCAGCACGCCGACATCACCCCCGGCGAGTACACCCAGCTCACCGGCCGGGCCGGGCGGCGCGGCATCGACGTCGAGGGCCACGCGGTGGTCCTGTGGCAGCGCGGCATGGACCCGGTGCAGCTCGCCGGGCTCGCCGGCACCCGCACCTACCCGCTGCGCTCCAGCTTCAAGCCCTCGTACAACATGGCCGTCAACCTGGTCTCCCAGTTCGGGCGGCACCGCTCCCGCGAGCTGCTGGAGACCTCCTTCGCGCAGTTCCAGGCCGACCGCTCGGTCGTCGGGATCTCCCGCCAGGTCCAGCGCAACGAGGAGGGCCTGGAGGGCTACCGGGAGGGCATGACCTGCCACCTCGGCGACTTCGAGGAGTACGCGCGGCTGCGCCGCGACCTCAAGGACCGCGAGAACGACCTCGCCAAGCAGGGCGCGGCGCAGCGCCGGGCGCAGGCCGCCAGTTCGCTGGAGCGGCTCAAGCCGGGCGACGTCATCCACGTGCCGACGGGCAAGTTCGCCGGCCTCGCCCTGGTCCTGGACCCGGGCGTGCCGGGCGGACGCTCCAACGGGCACCGGGGGTACGAGTACCACGAGGGCCCGCGCCCGCTGGTGCTCACCGCCGAGCGGCAGGTCAAGCGGCTCGCCGCGATCGACTTCCCCGTCCCGGTCGAGGCCATCGACCGGATGCGGATCCCCAAGACGTTCAACGCCCGCTCCCCGCAGTCCCGCAGGGACCTGGCGACGGCGCTGCGGAACAAGGCCGGCCACCACACCCCGCAGCGGCACCGGCCGGGCCGGGCCACCGCGGCCGACGACCGCGAGATCGCCCGGCTGCGCGCAGAGCTGCGGGCGCACCCCTGCCACGGCTGCGACGAGCGCGAGGACCACGCCCGCTGGGCGGAGCGCTACCACCGGCTCAAGCGGGACACCCAGCAGCTGGAGCGGCGCATCGAGGGCCGGACGAACACCATCGCCCGCACCTTCGACCGGATCCACGCGCTGCTGACCGAGCTGGACTACCTGCGCGAGGACGAGGTCACCGTGCACGGCAAGCGGCTGGCCCGGCTCTACGGCGAGCTGGACCTGCTGGCCTCCGAGTGTCTGCGCGAGGGCGTCTGGGAGGGGCTGAACCCCGCCGAACTGGCCGCCTGTGTCTCGGCGTTGGTCTTCGAGGCGCGCCAGTCCGACGACGCGGCCCCGCCCAAGGTGCCCGGCGGCGCGGCGAAGGCGGCGCTCGGCGAGATGGTCCGCATCTGGGGCCGGCTCGACGCGCTGGAGGAGGAGCACCGCATCAACCAGGCGGAGGGCGTGGGCCAGCGCGAGCCGGACCTCGGCTTCGCGTGGGCGGCCTACCAGTGGGCCTCCGACAAGAGCCTGGACGAGGTGCTGCGCGAGGCGGACATGCCGGCCGGCGACTTCGTGCGCTGGTGCAAGCAGGTCATCGACGTCCTCGGGCAGATCGCGCAGGCCGCGCCCGCGTCCACGGCCCCGCCCTCCTCGGCGGGCGGGAGCACGGTCGCGCGGAACGCCCGCAAGGCCGTCGACGCCCTGCTGCGGGGTGTAGTGGCCTACAGCTCGGTCGGCTAGGCGCTTTGGGGCTTCGTCCGAAGCCCCTGATGGCCGGATCTCATCTCTTGCCATGATCGTTCGTTCGTGTCCTGTGCGACGATCGACGCATGAGCGGGGGAACGGGCGAAGGTCCGAGACGGGTCGGCCGGCCGCGCGCCGACCAGCGCAGACCGGACAGCGGACGGCCGCCGCGCGAGGAACTCCTCTGCGCGGCGGCCGAACTGTTCACGGTCCGGGGGTACGCGGCGACCACCACCCGGGCCGTGGCCGAACGGGCCGGAATGCGCCAGGCCACGATGTACCACTACTTCGGCGGCAAGGAGGAACTCCTCGCCGAACTCCTGGAGTCCACGGTCGCGCCCTCGCTGGCGCTCTCCCGCCGGCTGCTCGCCGACACCGGCCGGCCCGCCGCCCTCAGGCTGTGGGAGCTGTGCCGCTCGGACGTGCTGCTGCTGTGCGGGGGCCCGTACGACCTGGGCGCCCTCTACCTGCTCCCCGAGCTGCGCGGGCCGCGGTTCGCGCCGTTCCGGCAGATGCGGGAGGAACTGCGCGACGGCTACCGGGCGTTGCTGGCCGCCACCCCCGCCGGAGCCGAACTCGCCGCGGACGGGGACGGGGGCGGGGGCGGCGCCGGGCTGGCGCTGCGCAACGACCTGGTCTTCGGCCTGATCGAGGGCGTCATGCTGGTCCGCCGCTCCGCTCCCGAGCGGCCGGTCGCCGCCTTCGCGGCGGCCGCCGCCGACGCCGCCCTGCGGATCGCGGGGCTCACGCCGCCGGGCCCGCCTCCCAGCCCGCCCGGTCCTCCCACGCCTGGAGCGTGAGCCCGGTCTCCAGCCGGTGCCGGGTGCCGGTGACCGGGTCGGTGAAGGCCAGGGTCCGCGCCAGCAGCTGGAGCGGGCGCCGGTAGTCCGCGGGATCCGCCGCCCCGGCCACCACCGGGTAGACGGGATCGCCCAGGATGGGCAGGCCCAGGGAGTTCATGTGCACCCGCAGCTGATGGGTGCGCCCGGTGTGCGGGGTCAGCCGGTAGCGGCCCAGCCCGTCCCGTACGCCGGTCAGCTCGACCAGGCTCTCGGCGTTCGGCTCGGCGCCCGGCACCTCGACCGCCGCCATCACCCCGCGGGTCTTCTCGATGTGGCTGCGGACCAGCCGGGGCAGCTCCACCGAAGGGTCGTGGGGCGCGAGGGCCTCGTACTCCTTGCGGACCCGCCGCTCCTGGAACAGCAGCTGGTACGCGCCGCGGTCCTCGGGCCGGATGCTGAACATCACCAGCCCCGCCGTCATCCGGTCCAGGCGGTGCGCCGGGCTCAGCGCGGGCAGGTCCAGCTCCCGGCGCAGCCGGGCCAGGGCGGTCTCGGTGACGTGGCTGCCGCGCGGGGTGGTCGCCAGGAAGTGCGGCTTGTCCACCACCAGGAGGTGCCGGTCGCGGTGGACCACGCCGATCGGGAAGGGCACGGGCGGCTCGGGCGGCATGTCCCGGTGGAACCAGAGCCAGCCGCCGGGCTCGTACGGGTCCTCGTGCCGCAGCACCCGCCCGCCCTCGCCCAGTACCCGGCCCCCGGCGAGCAGCCGGGCCATGGACTCGGAGCCGCGCGTACCGGCGTACCGCTCGGTCAGGTAGGCGCCGAGCGTCGGCCACCTGCCGTCGTGGTCGGGGGGCAGGCGCATCCGGACCGGGTCGATACCGGCCTGCTGGGGGAGGGGCGCGGGCGGGATGTGGGATCTGCGGGTCATCGGGACCAGGGTAGGCGGCCCTGTACTCCCGAAGCTGCCACGAGGTGACGGGTAGCTCTCGGCAGCGATCCGGCGTACCGCAGTGGTCACCGGTCGGCCTGCCTCTGTGACAGGACGATGCGGCGCCGTACGAGATCGACGTCCGTGATCTTCACGGTGAGAGCGTCGCCGACCTCCATGACGTTCTGCGGCGATCGATCCAGCTCGTCGGTGTGAACGAGCCCCTCAAGGCCGTCCTCCCGGTCTTCGACGCGGACGAAGACACCGAACGGCACGATCCTGGTGACCGGCCCCGTGACCACCTGGCCGATCCTCTTGGCTGCCTGCGGCCATGGGTCTTCCCGCACTGCTCGAAGCGACAGAGGCACTCGCTCCCGGACCATGTCGACGTCCAGAACCTCAGCTGTGATCTCCTGGCCGACGCTGACGACGTCGGACGGGTGGTCGACCGGACGCCAGGACAGTTCCGGAATGTTGATCATCGCGGTGAAGCCGCCGATGTCCACGAAGGTGACGCCGAAGTCGGCGATGGCCGTCACCGTTCCGGTGACGATGTGGCCGCGGCGCAGGGTCTTCAGGAAGGCCCAGTCCCGGTCGCTGGGTGTCGGCTCGGTCTGCCAGCGTGCGCGGAGTACCCCGTCGCTGTCGGGCAGCACAGCGGTGAACAGCGGGAGATCTTCACCGGCGTACATGGATACGACGCCGGCAGCCCTCGCGCCGGCAAGCTGGGAGGTCACGTCCTCGAACTGGGTCTCGTCCGCGACCATGCTGGTGATCTGCCCGTCCTCCTTCTCCCAGATGATCTCCACCAGGCCTTCGTCGGGCAGGGCGGCCACGGCCGCGTCGACGTCGGTGAGCAGGTCCGGCCAGACGGCCAACTGTGCGCGTGGGGTGAGCTGGGAGCGCACGGTCTCGATGTTGTGGCGGCTCAGGCGGTGCCACCGGGAGGCGCCGAAGGCGAAGGTCTCCTCCAGGAACGTGGCGCGGTGGGCGCTGACAGTCCAGCCGAGGCGGGCCCAGAAGTCGGCGTCGGCCGGGCGCTGCACGTGGGCGGGGTCGTCGGGGGCGAAGTCGTACGGCGATGCGTCCAGGCGCTGCGGGAACAGGCCGAGCGCTCGGGTGCGGGTCAGTGCGGCTTCGCAGGGCCGGCTGCTGCCGAGGTAGAGGTACTGGTCCCAGCCGACGTGCACCGTGAACTCTCCCTCGACTTCCAGGCGGCACCAGGCGCCGTTGTCGCGGAGCATCGCTCGGACAAGTTCCAGGCCGACACCGATCGGCACCAGTGCCCCGTCGTGGAACCCGGCGGGGCCGGCAGGCAGGAGGCCGGCCAGGCCGTAGCCGTCGACCGGTGGCTCCAGGCCGAAGTGGACGAAGCCTCCGAGCTGCGGCTCGCGGATGGCCAGCCGGCCGATGCTGCTGTCCTCGGCGAAGGCGGCGACGGCCTGCAGGTAGGCGGCTTCGACCGGCCCGTGGTCGCTGGTCGTGTCCTCGGTGCCGGTGTAGCGGCCGTGCTGGTCGCGGTCGGCGGGGTCGTACTTGGTGACCTGATAGACGTAGGGCAGCACGTCACTGCCCACCGGGAGTCGACGGCGTGGCTGCGTCCTGGTGGCGCTCAAGGACGCGGGAGACCGTGGCGCTGCTGACGGAGAAGAGCTCGGAGAGGCCGGCCCTGGTGTGCTCGCGGGACTGGTGCCGCTGGACCAGGTGGCTCTGCCGGCGGGCGGTGAGGGAGTCGCCGATGCCGCGGGCGTCGGGTACCGGGCGCGCAGGGCGGTCGAGCCCGGGGACGACGAGGATGTCGTCGGCTCCGACTGCCGCGAGGGCCTGGGCCGGGCCGGGCCGGTCGCGGTTCGTTCCGGTCCGGCGACTGCATCTTGCGTAGCCGACGGGTTCGCTCATGCCTGGAGCGTACGGTAAGCCCCTGCTCAGGGGGCAGATCGCCGGACATTTGTTCGCCGAGGGCTGGTCGGCGGAGAGGCGCCGTGCCCGGGCTGCTACTTCTGGGTGAAGGTGCCGAGGTGGTTCGCGTCGAGGTACTCGACGCGGAGCGTGCCGTCGGAGAAGAACACCCCGGTGCGGCCGACGGCGTTCTCGCCGCTCGTCTCGAAGCTGAAGGTGTCGCCGTCGTAGGGGGTCAGGGGGAAGCGCATCGGCTTGGGTCCGAGGGAGAGGACCAGGCCCTTGCCGGAGGGGTCGGCGGTGACGGTGGCGGGGCCGTAGTACGGGTTCTCGTACGTGCCGGTGTAGGCGCTGTCGTCGCGGGCGGGCTTCGCGCCGGCCGGGGGGCGGGCGTAGTCGGTGTCGGACCGGGCCGCGTCGTCGAGCTGCTTGTACGTGGCGGCGAGGAGCGGCAGCCAGTCGGTGGTCGGCTTGCCGTGTTCGGCGATGTCGAAGAAGTCGAGGGCGATGGAGTCGGCCAGGCCGACGGGGGACCCGTTGGTCAGGACGACGATGCCGAGGCGCTCCAGAGGGAGCATCGTGACGTTGGTGTTGGCGCCGAGCTCGAAGCCCCCGGAGTGGCTCAGGCGCAGCCGGCCCGCGTCGTCGTAGCTGACGTTCCAGCCGAGCCCGTAGAACTGCGGGGTACCGCGGGGGGTCTGGGACTGGGAGACGATCTCGGGGACGCGGGTGCGGGCGAGGGTGTCGGCGGGGATGACGCGCTTGCCGTCGAGGGTGCCGTCGTTCAGCTGCAGCCGCAGCCAGCGGGACATGTCGCGGGCGGTGGAGCTGGTGCCGCCGGCCGGGGTCTGGGCGTCGGCGTCGCGGACGTAGCGGGGGCTCCAGGTGCCGTCGGGGTTCTTCGCGTGGCCGGAGGCCCGGTCCGGGGCCTTGGCGTAGGCGGCGAACTCCGTACTGGTGCGGGTCATCCCGGCGGGCTTGAAGAGGGTGTCCTCGCTGAGCTTCTGCCAGCTCACCCCGTGGTCGCGGGCGACGGCCTCGGCGGCGGCGGTGAACCCGAAGTTGGTGTACGCGTAGCTCGCGCGGAAGGGGGTCAGCGGCTCCTCGCGCAGGTGGCCGAGGATGTACGCCCGGTCGTAGCCGAGGTCCTCCAGGAGGTCCCCGGCGTGGTCGGGGAGGCCGCTGCGGTGCGAGAGCAGGTCGGCGGGGGTGACGTGCGAGGTGACCCAGGGGTCCTTGAGGGCGAAGCCGGGGAGGGTGTCGCCGAGGGGCTTGTCCCAGGCGTCGGGCGAGGTCAGAGCACCGGCGATGACGCTCGTGGTGACCGGCTTGGAGACGGAGGCCAGCTGGAAGACGGTGTCGGGGCCGACCTTGGCGGTGTCGCCGGTGCGGCGGAGACCGAAGCCCTTGAGGTAGACCACCTCGTCGTCGTGGACGACGGCCACGGAGACGCCGGGAACGCCGGTGCGGCGCATGCCGTCGGCGATGGTGGCGTCGAGCCGGGCGAGCGCGGCGTCGACGGCGGCGTCGGTGAACCGCGGGGTGGGGGGCGGGGGTGGCTGCGGCGCGGTGGCGGCCGGGGCGGCCGGGGCGGCCGGGGCGGCCGCGGAGACCATCAGTACCGCGGCCCCGAGGAGTCCGGCTGCGCGGAGCCTACGCATGGGGTCATTGTGCGCCCTTCGCCTGCGGCGCGCCGCTCGGGAGCCGTCCGGACTCCGTCCGGGGCCCGGGCCGGGGCCGGTGCGGGGTGGGTGGCCGGGGCCGGTGGGGCGGGTGCGGGTGGGCTGCCGCTGCGCGGGGCGAGTTCCCCTGCCCGCCCTTCCACCGTTCCCCGGGGGCTCCGCCCCCAGACCCCCACGCCTCGAACGCCGGCGGGGCTGGAAGATCCAGCCCCGCCGGCGTTCGAGGTGACGGGCCCGCAGCGCCCGTACGGGTCAAGAAGGGCGGCAGCGGCTAGGCGGCGGCCGGGGTCGGGAGGTCCTGTTCGGCTTCGACGGTGGCGTTCCAGTCGCGCTTGATCGCGCGCCAGCCCTCGTCCGTCTCGCCCAGGCGCCAGTACCCGGAGATCGACAGCCGCTCGCGCGCCACGCCCCGGTCCAGGCGCAGGTGGCGGCGGAGTTCCTTCACGAAGCCCGCCTCGCCGTGGACGAAGGCGTGGACGTCCGGGGAGGGGAAGCGGAGGGTGGTGACCGCTTCCAGCAGGGCCGCGCCCACCGGGCGGTCGCCGCGGTGCAGCCACACCGGGGTGACGCCGTCCGGGGTGCGGATGTCCTGCTCGTCCGCCGGGCCCCCGACCTCGATGAACGCGTGCACCCGCGCGCCCCGCGGCATCCGCTCCATCGACGCCGCGATCGCCGGCAGGGCGCTCTCGTCGCCGGCGAGGAGGTGCCAGTCGGCGAGGGGGGCGGGGGAGTAGCTGCCGCCGGGGCCGAGGAAGTGGACGAGCTCGCCGGGCTGGACGCGGGCCGCCCAGGGGCCGGCCAGGCCCTCGTCACCGTGGACGACGAAGTCCAGGGTCAGCTCCAGGCGGGCGGGGTCCCAGGCCCGGACGGTGTACGCGCGCTGGCGGGGCCAGGCATCGCGCCGGTGGGTCGCGCGGATCACGTCCATGTCCCAGGGCTCGGCGTACCGCACGCCCTCGGGTTCGAAGAGGAGTTTGACATAATGGTCCGTGTGCGCGCCCGCACCGAAACCGGCCAGCCCGTCGCCGCCCAGCACGAGGCGGACCATGTGCGGCGTCAGCCGTTCGGTGCGTACGACGACTGCGGTGCCGACGGTACGGGCGCGTCCTTCTGCCACGGTTGTCTCCCCTTACGCCTTACGAAGCTTAGGATTACCTAACCTAGCATCTCAAGGGCGCAGCGCGCTGCTCAGACGTGACACCGCTCCCCCCAGACCCCACCGATGGGCGAGCGCGTCGACCATCTCGGGTCGAGCCGGGGACTGCGGAAGGGCCGGGTCGAAGGCGGGCAGGGGCACGTCCGAAGCGACCCGGACGACCTTCGGGGCCACCTCCAGGTACGGACGGGACTCGTCCAGCCGCTTGCGCTGGGTGGGGGTCAGCTTCGACTTCGGGTCGCCGACCGCCGCGACGATCCCGGCCAGGTCCCCGTACGCGTCCAGCAGCTTCGCCGCCGTCTTCTCCCCGATGCCCGGCACGCCCGGCAGGCCGTCGCTCGGGTCGCCGCGCAGCAGCGCGAGGTCCGCGTACCCGGGGCCGTCCACCCCGTACTTCTCGCGCAGCCAGGCCTCGTCGGTCACCTGGAGGGACCCCACGCCCTTGAGCGGGTACAGCACGCGGCGCTGCCGGGCGTCGTCGACGAGCTGGTAGAGGTCCCGGTCACCGGTGACGATGTCCACCGGGCCGGCGGCCCGGGCGGTGAGGGTGCCGATCACGTCGTCCGCCTCGTACCCGGCGACCCCCACCCGGGCGATGCCGAACGCGTCCAGCGCCGCCTCGATGATCGGCACCTGCGGGAGCAGGGTGTCCGGGGTCTCCTCCACGTCCGGGCCGGTCTCCGTCTCCTCCGCGACCCGGTGCGCCTTGTAGGAGGGGATCAGCTCCACCCGCCAGTGCGGCCGCCAGTCGGCGTCCATGCAGGCCACCAGGTCGTCCGGGCGGTGGTCCTGCACGAGCCGCCCGATGAAGTCGAGCAGCCCGCGCACGGCGTTGACGGGCGTGCCGTCGGGCGCCTTCACGGAGTCCGGCACGCCGAAGTAGGCGCGGTAGTAGAGGGAGGCGGTGTCCAGGAGCATCAGGCGTCGTGTCGTCACGCAGACGATGATGCCGCACCGCCGACGCCACGCCGGGGTGACCCCGGGTGACCTGATCGTCACTCAAACAGTTCGCCCGGCGCGCGCGTTCGCGCACCCTCGCGGAGGGTGTGGATCACCGGCAGGGCCCTGCGCCCGGCCGGCCGTGCCCGTTCCCCGTCCTGTGAGGGTTCCGCATGCCCCGTCGCGGAGTCGCCCGCGTCCTCGTCGCGAGCACCGTGCTGTCCCTGCTCCCCGCCGGCTCCGCCGCCGCCCACGACGGCCCGCCGGGTCCGGCCGCCGGCCCCGCCGCGCCCGCCCGGCAGTCCCCCGGCGAGCTGCGCGAGCGGGTCCGCCGGGAGGTCTCGCCGGCGGAGTCGCGCGGCCTGGGCCCGGAGCACGCCGAGGCGCACGCCCGGACCCGCCTCGCCCTGCGTGCCGAAGCCGACCTGCCCGACACCGCCAGGGCGGCCCGCCTCAAGTCCCTGACGGAGTCTCAGGCCAGGGCGAACGCGGGCTTCCGCCCGGCGGTGCACGGCGCGTTCACGGAGTACTTCGCCTCCCCCGACTTCGGCGCGCACACCGCCCTGCTGCCCACCGGCAAGGTGCTCCTGTTCTCCTTCGAGCACACCGCCGGGGGCCGCGCCTTCCTCTGGGACCCGGCGAAGGGCACCGGGGCCGGGTCGTTCACGAAGGTCGCCCCGCCGCCGGCCGCCCCCTTCCTCCGGACCGGCCACTCCCTCCTGCCCAGCGGCCGGCTCGGTGTCTTCGGCACCGCCGCCGGGAGCGGGCCCGGGCTGGTCTTCGACCCCTGGACCGAGACCTGGAGCCGTGAGCGGGAGGAGACCACCGCCCGCCGGGCCGGCTTCCCGGCCGGGACCGGGCCGCTGTGGGGGACCAGGGCCCCGGCGGTGGAGCGCTTCCCCGTGCTCGGGCACCCCCTCGCGGCCGCAGGCCCCTCGTACGCGCCCGCCGCCGGCCGCCCCGGCGACAACACCGTCCTGCTGCCCGACGGGACCCTGCTCACCGCGAGCGGCGCCTACGACATCCACGACTACGCGAGCGGCCTGCTCAGCCCCGCCCCCGACCTGAGGTACCGCCAGCTGGAGCTGCGCGACACCAAGGGCGGCTGGCGGCTCGGCCCGGTGCAGCGGCTGCCGCGCGGCCACCACTCCAGTGCGCTGCTCCTGCCCGACGGCCGCGTCGCGATCACCGGCGACGAACTCCAGCAGACCGCCCACGACGCGGACCTCCGCGACGGCATGCACGGCAGCGTCGAGATCTACGAGCCCGCCTACCTCCACCAGGGGCCCCGGCCCGCCCTCGACGAGGTGCCGGCCGCGCCCCTCGCCCCCGGGGACCGCTTCCTGGTGCGCACCGGCACCCCGGACCGGGTGCGGCGGGCCGTGCTGCTGCCCCCGGCCGGCGCCCCGCAGGCCGGCGGGGCCGGGCGGCGGCTGGCCGAACTGCGCGTCGTGCGGCGGGAGGGCGGGCTCCTCACCCTGCAGGCCCCGCCGGCGTCGGCGGCCACGGCGCCCGGGCACCACATGCTCTTCCTCCTCGACGCGAAGGGCGTGCCCAGCGTCGCGCGCTGGATCCGGCTGACCTGAGCCGACCGCCCCGACCGCCCCGACCGCCGACCGCCGACCGCCGACCGCCGACCGCCGACCGCCGACCGCCGCGTCCCGGCCGGCGACCGCCCGGCGGCCGCCCCGCCGCGCCCCGCCCCCGTCCGACCACCGCCCCTCCCGCCCTCCTCCGCACCCCACCCAGGAGCCCCGATGGACGACGCGCAGCCCCGCACCCCCGCCCGCAGGACCGTCATCAGGGCCGGGGCGGCGGCCGCCGCCGGGCTCGCCGCGTGCCCGTACGCCGCCGGCCCGGCGGCAGCGGCGCCGCTGACACCCCCCGGGTCGGCGGCCCGGCCCGGGACGCTCCCCGCCCGGTCCGCCGCCCTGCCGCTGCGCGCCGACCGCACCACCCAGGGCGACATCCTCGCGGGCTCCCGCAAGGACCACGCCTGCCTGCTGCTCCTGCACTTCCACGACGCCGCGCGGGCCCGGACCTGGCTGGGCCGGCTGGTGCCGGAGATCTCCACCACCGAGCAGATGGCCCGCTTCAACGCCGCCTTCAGCGCGGCCCGGCTCAAGGCGGGCGGCTCCGACCCGGCCGGGCTGTCCGCCCAGTGGACCGGCCTGTCCCTGACCCACGCCGGACTGCGCCTGCTCGCCGGCCGCGACCCCTTCCCGGCCCTGCCCGCGGGCAGCACCGCCGAGGCCTTCGCCCAGGGCCCCGCCGCGCGCGCGGAGGAGCTCGGCGACACCGGCGACAGCGCACCCGGCTCCTGGCTGTTCGGCGCCGAGGAGCCCGAGCGCGCCGTCCACGCCGTACTCAGCCTCTCCGCGGACGACCCCGCCAGGCTCGCCGCGGCGGTCGCCCGCCACAAGAAGGAGCTCGGCCCCGCCGGCGGCGAGGTCGTCTTCCGGCAGAACGGCGGCAAGCTCCCCGGGGCGCTGAAGGGGCACGAGCACTTCGGCTTCTCCGACGGCATCAGCCAGCCCGGCGTACGCGGCTTCCACGAGCCGGACCCGGCCGACGCGACGACCGTGAAGGGCAAGCCCGGCACGCGCCTGATCCCGCCCGGGGAGTTCCTCGTGGGACAGGAGAAGGCCGGACTGCGGCCCGCCGGGCTGCCCGCCTGGGCCACCGGCGGCTCCTTCCAGGTGGTCCGCCGGCTCGCCCAGGACGTCCCCGGCTGGTGGGCGCAGGCCCGGGAGCGGCTGGCCGACCTGAAGAAGGCCGGGGCCGCGCCGCCGGAGGCGACCGAGACCTGGGTCGCGGCCCGCCTCGTCGGCCGCTGGCCCGGCGGCACCCCCGTCGCGGGCTGCCCGCTCGCCGAGGAGCCCGCCGCCCTCGGCACGGACCCGGACGCCGCCCTGACGTACGCGGACGACCTCGACGGATGGCGCACCCCGCTGTTCGCGCACATCCGCAAGGGCAACCCGCGCGACGGCCTCGTCACCGTCCCCGGCAGGCCCCCGCTGGCCGCCGCCGAACTGGACGGGCGGCGGATCATCCGGCGCGGCATCCCCTACGGCCCGGCGTACGACTTCGACCGGCCGGCCCACGAGCAGCGGGCCCCGCGCGGGCTGGTCTTCGTCGGATACCAGGCCGACCTCGTGCAGCAGTACGAGTTCATCACCAAGCGGTGGGTCAACGACGCCGACTTCCCGCCCGGCCGCAACCCCCGGGTCGGAGCGGACCCGGCGATCGGGCCGGACTCCCCGGTCACCTTCGAGACGGAGTCGGCGGGCGGCAGCCGCGCCACCACCCTGCGCTTCGGCCGGTTCGTGCGCACCGAGGGCGCGCTCTACGCCTTCACGCCCTCGCTGCCCACCCTCCGTGCCCTGGCCGAAGGCAGGCTCGACCGCTCCGTCGAGGTCCACGGCGGCACCGTCCTGCGCGCCGGCGACGTCCTCGACGCGGGCACCGTACGGCTCTGCCTCCAGGCCGACGGGGACCTCGTCCTGCTCGGTTCCGCGGGCAACCGCCTGTGGGGCGCGGGCACGAAGGGTGCCGCGAACGAGGCCGTCTTCTCCCCCGACGGCGAGCTGACCGTACGCACCGCCGCCGGCGCGAAGCTGTGGAGCAGCGGCACCGACGGCCACCCCGGAGCCCGGCTGCTGGTCCGCCCGTCAGGTGACGTGGTGATCCTCGCCGGTGACCGTGCGCTGTGGCAGCAGGGCGGGGGCCACGCAGGGTGACGGAAGGGCCACGGGAATCCACCGGGTCGGGGCCCGGTGGGCCCTTGCGCGCGAATCCGGGGGCGGTTGCTGCGTAAGGTGCTTACAGCACACCGATGTGCGACGAGGACAGGGGAGGGCAGCCCCGACATGAACGGCAAGGAAGACGGAAACATCGCGGACGCCACGGACGGCAGGGAGTACGCGCCCGCTCGCACGGGCGCGACCGACGCCAACGACAAGGAAAAGGACTCCAAGGAGCCGCTGCGGGTGGGCGTCGCCGTGCGCAAACGGCGCCGCGCGCTGCACCTGACCCTCGCCGCCGTCTCGGCGCGCAGCGGCCTGTCCGTCCCCTTCCTGAGCCAGATAGAGAACGAGCGCGCCCGCCCCAGCATGCGTTCGCTGGAGCGGGTCGCGGACGCGCTGGAGACCACGGCCGTGGACCTGCTGGCCGCCTCCGACACCGCGCGCACGGTGGACCTCGTACGGGCGGGGGACGAGCCCGGGATCACGCCCGTGATGGGCGTACGCCCCCTCGTGCGCGGCCACCACCAGCTGCACGCGCTGGAGTTCACCGGCGACCAGGACGCCGGCCGCGAGTACCAGCACCGCAACGACGAGCTGATGTACGTGGTCTCCGGGGCCTGCCAGGTGGAGGCCGAGGGCCGGGCGTACCGGCTGGAGTGCGGTGACGCGCTGTTCCTGTCCGGCGGGGTGCGCCACCGCTGGCGGGCCGCCGGCGACGACACCAAGCTCCTCGTCGTGGCCGTCGGCGACCACATCCACGCCACCTCCGAGCCGCCCTCGCCGGAGCACTGAACCGGTGCGCGTCGTCTCGCTCGTGCCGTCCCTCACCGAGGCCGTGGCGGTGTCCGCGCCCGGACGTCTCGTCGGCGTCACCGACTGGTGCACGCATCCCGCGGACCTGGGCGGCGCGGTACGGATCGGGGGGACGAAGAACCCGGACGTACGGGCGGTCGCCCGGCTCCGTCCCGACCTGGTGATCGCCAACGAGGAGGAGAACCGGGCCCCGGACCTGGACGCGCTGCGCGCCGCCGGGCTGGAGGTGCTGGTCACCGAGGTACGGGACCTGCCACAGGCCTTCACCGAGCTGGACCGGGTGCTGGTGGGGGCCCTGGGGCTGGAGCGGCCCGCGTGGCTGAACCGGGCGGAGGAGGCCTGGGCGGCGGTGGAGCCCGTCGGGGACCTCGCCGCCTTCGTGCCGATCTGGCGGCGGCCCTGGATGGTGCTGGGCCGCGACACCTTCGCGGGCGACCTCCTGGCCCGCCTCGGGGTGCGCAACGTCCACGCCGGGCATGCGGAGCGGTACCCGAAGGTGCCGCTCGCCGAGCTGGCGGCGGGCGGCTGCGATCTGGTGGTGCTCCCGGACGAGCCGTACGCCTTCACGGCCGACGACGGCCCGGAGGCCTTTCCGGACCTCCGGGCCGCCCTCGTCAGCGGACGCCACCTGACCTGGTACGGGCCCTCGCTGGCCGAGGCCCCGGCGGTGCTGGGGGCGGCGATCAGGCGGTCTTCGGCAGCAGCCGGCCGCTGACCAGCCCGCGCAGGGTGTGTCCGGCGGCGAGCGCCCAGGCGGTGACCAGGCCGAGGAACAGGGCGGTGGCCAGCCAGGCGAAGGCGTCCAGCCCGGTGTGGCGGGCCAGCCCGGCGGCGCCGGTGACGCAGGTGCCGACGGGGAAGGTCAGCGCCCACCAGGTCATCGCGAAGCCCATGCCGTTCCGTGCGGCCCGCACGAGCATCGAAGCGGCCAGGGCCAGCCACAGCAGGGCGAAGCCCAGCACGGGCACCCCGTAGACCACGGCGAAGGCGCCGAGGGCGTGGGCGTAGGAGGCGTCGATGGCGCCGGGCGCCACGTCGGCGAGCTGGTTCACGGCGGTGGCGGACTGCCCGAGGGGGCCGAGCACCAGGAAGAGCGCGGGCGTCAGGGCCAGGGGCAGGGGACCGCTCACGATCAGCCGGCCGAAGACCAGGGGGAGCAGCAGCAGGGTGGCCATGAGGCTCACGCCGAACATCGCGTAGCAGGCCAGCAGCAGGGCCTCGCGGGGCTGCCCGGCGGGCAGATGGGGGACCAGCAGGGGCCCGACGGCGGCGGAGACCATGGGGGAGACCACGGGCAGCAGCCAGACGGGGGAGGCCTGCGAGGCCTCGACCTTGTGCCGGACCACCATCAGGTAGGGCACGACGACGGCCGTGACCAGGCCGAGCACGGTGCCGGCGGTGAAGAGCACGGTGTCCACGGCCACGGCGGCGGAGGTCCCGATCAGGTCCTTGCCGACGATCAGGGTGCCGCCGCCGACGGCCAGCAGGGCCATCGCCAGGCACCCGTAGAAGGGGGCCACGGCCGGGTCGAGGAGGTGGGCGCGGGCCTGGTCGCGGTGGTGCAGCCAGTGCCCGGCACGGGCGGTCAGCAGTACGGCGAGGGCCACGGCGGACAGCGCCCAGACGAGCTGGCAGGCCACGCGCTGGCCCGGGAGCTGGTACGGGAGGGTGGCTCCCGCGTTCGCGATGATGGCCGTGCCCATGACGGAGGCGTACCAGTTGGGGCCGAGGTGGCGCAGCGCGGGGGCCTTGTGGGTCCGGGGCGCGCGTTCTGTGAGGATGCGGGGTCGCACGGTGGTGGTGGCCATGGGTCCAGCGTCCCGTCGTGCCGGGCCGTACGGCAGAGGCCGCACGTCTATAAGGCCATAAACTGATGTTATGGGTAACGAGGAGACGGTTCCGCTCGCACACCGCGTGCCGGACCTGGGCGCGCTGGAGCTGCTGCTCACGGTGGCCCGGGTCGGCAGCCTGAGCGGCGCCGCACGCCACCTGGGCATCACGCAGCCGGCGGCGAGCAGCCGCATCCGGGCGATGGAGACCCGGCTCGGCGTCGCCCTGGTGGACCGCTCCCCGCGCGGCTCGACGCTCACGGCCGAGGGGGCGCTCGTCACGGACTGGGCCCGGCGGGTGGTGGAGGCCGCCGAGGCCTTCGACGCGGGCGCGCAGGCGCTGCGCGGGCGGCGGGACTCGCGGCTGCGGGTGGCGGCCAGCATGACCATCGCCGAGTACCTGCTGCCCGGCTGGCTGATCGCCCTGCGCGGGGAGCGCCCCGACACGGCGGTGTCCCTGCACGCCGGGAACTCGGCGGACGTCGCCCAGCGGGTCCTGGCCCACGAGGCGGACCTCGGCTTCGTGGAGGGGCTCAGTGTCCCCGACGGGCTGGACTCCGCCGTCATCGCGCAGGACCGCCTGGTGGTGGCGGTGGCGCCGCAGCACCCGTGGGCGCGGCGCTCGAAGGGGGTGGACGCCGGGGAGCTGGCGTCGACGCCGCTCATCCTGCGCGAGCGCGGCTCGGGCACCCGGCAGGTCCTGGACGCCGCGCTGGCCGCGTCGGGCGGCCTGGCGGCGCCGCTGCTGGAGCTGGCGTCGACCACCGCCGTCAAGGCCGCCGCGCTCAGCGGTGCGGGGCCGTGCGTCCTGTCGGAGCTGGCCCTGGGCGACGAACTGGCGGCCCGCCGCCTGGTCGAGGTCCCGGTCCCGGACGCGGCCCTGTCCCGGGCCCTGCGCGCGGTCTGGCCCACGGGCGCCCGGCCGGCGGGCCCGGCGCGGGACCTGCTGTCGCTGACGCGGCGGCGGGCGTAGGCCGTCCGGGCGAGGGCGGATCGTTTCGCCGGTGGTGGGGTCGTGACCGGGACCCGGCCCGCCAGGAAGGTGGCTCCCGCACCTTGTTGCCGTTGTGAAGGGAACCCCCATGCGTATCCGCCGAGCCGCCGTCGCCGCCTTCGGCGCGCTGAGCCTCGTCCTGACCCTCCCGACGTCGGCCTCGGCCGCCATCGGCCAGTTCCAGTACACCTACGTCGGCCTGGACGGCCAGCCGCGGAGGGCGGTGCTGCAGGACCCGGAGGGCCAGGAGTGCATCACCCTCCCGGAGGTGGCCGACCCCGCCGCCGGCGAGCCGGCCCACTCCCCGCGCAACCGGACCACCGCGACGGCGACGGTCTTCACCGAACCGGAATGCGAGGGCGACTTCTTCACCCTGCGGCCGCTCACCGGCTACGGCTCGTCGCGGCTGAAGCTGCGGTCGGTCGTCTTCAGCCGCTGACCCGCGCCAGGAGGAAGGGATGCCGGGGCGCGAGGTGCCCCGGCTCCCCGGCTCAGTCCCGCGGCCGGAGCGACTTCGTCAGCAGGGCGCCGGCCACGATCAGGGCCGCGCCCACCCACCACGCGTGGTCCGTGAAGACCAGTACCGCGATGCCGATCGGCACCAGCAGGCCCGCCAGCGGGAGCAGCAGCGAGGCCCGCCCGGGCTCGGGGCCCCCGGCGGCGCGGGCGCGGACCACGTCCGGGTACCAGGCGGTGAACCGCAGCGCGGCGACGATCGCCAGGACCGGGATGATCCAGGTCGTCCAGAGGTTGTCGGGGGCGCGCAGCACCAGGTCCCCGAAGCCGCCCGCCAGTGCCGTGACCAGGAAGGCGAGCCCCCACACCCCGGTGATCGCGTAGTTGGTGCGGAGGAAGGCGGGCGTGTTCCACACCGAGGGGTCGGTCTGCTCGCGGGCGTACTGGAGGGTGAAGGGCATCCCCAGCGCCATCGAGCCGAAGGCGATCGCCGTCAGGGTGAGGCTCGCGACCTCTCCCGCGTACGTCTCCAGCCAGCGCAGCGTCCCGTCGCTCGCCAGGACCCCGATGACGGCCAGCGCCGCGAAGAACACCACGTCGGCGACTTCCAGCAGCTTCCAGGAGCTGCCGCGGTGTACGAGCCGGCCCAGTACGGCCAGGACGACGGCCGACGCCAGGGCGAGCCCGACCGCGATCTCGAACCGGCCCGGGCCGACCAGCAGGGAGAAGATGATCCACGGCGCCATCCCGACGACCGGGTTCTCCAGGAACCCGGCGACCGGGCCGGAGGCCGTGTCGTGCGCCTCGGTCCGCATGTCTCCAGCGTGCGCGCCGGCCGCCCGGAGCGCACCTGCGTGGGGCCCGGCGCCAGGGGAGGGGCGCCGGGCCCGTGGGGCGGAGCGGGGTCAGCCCACCGGAACCCCGACCACCCGGCGGTCGTTGGCCGCGTCGATCAGCGAGGCCATCACCCGGGTGTCCTTGTCCCGCTCCGGGTGCCACTGGACGCCCAGCACGTAGCGGGAGCGGTCGGGGTCCTCGATGGCCTCGACCGTGCCGTCGTCCGCGTACGCCGAGACGACCAGACCCCGGCCCACGACGTCCACGGCCTGGTGGTGGTACGTCGGGACCTCCGCCTTCTCCGGCACCAGCTCCGCGTAGCGGGTGCCCGCCACGGGGGTGACGGGGTGCCAGGAGGTGACGCCGGGGGTGTGGACGTGGCCGTCGATGTGCTGGACCAGCGTCCCGCCGAGGGCCACGTTCAGGGCCTGCATGCCCCGGCAGATCCCGAGCACGGGGAGGTCGGCCTCCAGGGCGGCCCCGATCAGGGCGAGTTCCCATTCGTCGCGGATCCGCGCGGGGGGACCCGTACGGGGGTCGCGGTGGGCCCCGTAGTGGAGGGGGTCCACGTCCGGGCCGCCGGAGACGATCAGGCCGTCCAGCCGCTCCAGCACCTCCGCCGCCCGTTCCGATTCGTCCGGTGGCAGCAGCACGGCCGCGCCGCCCGCCGCCTGGACGAGCTCGTAGTACCCGGAGGGCACGAGCGACGTGGGGAGGTCCCACACGTTGTAGCGGGTGGATTCCTCCACGTAGGTGGTGATGCCGATGAGCGGCCTGGGCACGGATTACCTCCAGGATGGTGCCGTATCAAGGGGCGGGACAAGGGTCTCAGTCGCGGGTCAACTCCGCCTCGGCTTCCGCAAGCGCGGCGGCTTCTTCCTCGGGTGCGGAGGCCACGAGGTGGTGCCGACTGTAGAAGGCGAAGTAGGCGAGGGCGACGGCGTACACGGCGAGTGCGATGAGTGCCGCGTCCTTGTCCACCAGGAAGGTGGCGACGAGGGCCGAAAGGGCGAGCACGAAGGCGACGGAGGAGGTCAGAACCCCTCCGGGGGTGCGGTAGGGCCGGTCCAGGGCGGGCTCGCGGCGGCGCAGCACGATGTGCGAGAGGGCCATCAGGGCGTACGAGATGGTCGCGCCGAACACGGCGATGTTCAGCATCCGAGCACCGTTGCCGGTGGCCGCCGCGAGGGCGAATCCGATGGCGCCCGGAATCACCAGTCCGAGGTACGGGGCCTTGCGCTTGGAGGTGAGTGACAGGAAGCGCGGCAGGTAGCCGGCCCGGGAGAGGGCGAAGAGCTGGCGGGAGCCGGCGTAGATGAGGGAGAAGAAGGAGGCGACCAGCCCGGCCAGTCCGGCGTAGTTGACGAAGCGGCTCAGCGCGGTCGGTCCGTCGTCCCCCTCCAGGGCGACGACGAGCGGGTTGCCCGCGGTCCTGACGGCGTCGGCGCCCTGGGCGCCGGTGGCGGCGACGAAGGTGATCAGGGCGAGCAGGGCGAGCACGCCCATGGAGATGGCGAGGGCCTTCGGCATGGAGCGGACGGGGTCCTTGGCCTCCTCGGCGGCCAGCGGGACGCCCTCGACGCCGAGGAAGAACCACATGCCGAAGGGGAAGGCCGCCCAGATGCCGAGGAGGCCGAAGGGCAGCCAGGAGCCGGATCCGAACGCGGTGGTGTCCACCGGGATGTCGTTCAGGGAGCCCGCGTCGAACTCGGTGAGGGCGCCGAGCGCGAAGATCAGCAGCGCGGCCACCGCCACCGCGGTGACGACGAGGCTGAAGCGCAGGGCCTCGCCCACGCCCCACAGGTGGACGCCGATGAAGATCACGAAGCAGCCGAGGTAGACCGGCCAGCCGGAGGTCAGCCCGAACAGGCCCAGCGACTCGACGTAGTCGCCGATGAAGATGACGATCGCCGCCGGGGCCAGGATGTACTCGATGAGGATGGCGGTGCCGGTGAGGAAGCCGCCCCAGGGGCCGAGCGCGCGGCGGGCGAAGCCGTAGCCGCCGCCCGCCGTCGGCAGGATCGTGGACAGCTCGGCGAGGGAGAAGACGAGGCAGGCGTACATGGCGCCCATGAGGACGGTGGCGATGGCCAGGCCGCCGAAACCGCCCTTGTCCAGGCCCACGTTCCAGCCGGAGAAGTCGCCGGAGACGACGTACGCGACGCCGAGCCCGGTCAGGAGCAGCCAGCCGGCGCTGCCCCGGCGCAGGGTGCGGCGCTCCAGGTACTCCGCCTCGGCGCCGCCCTTCGCGGCGGGTGGTGCGGATACGGGCAGCGGTGCGATGTCGTCGGCCATGTGCGCTCCTGCCTAGGGCACTGCGATGCAATGGTTGTGAGGCGTACCTTTGCGTCATGGGTGTGGAGCGCGCAAGACCCCTGCGTTAAACAGGGGTTACGAAAACCTCTCGCGCCCCACCCCCACCACCCGCCTCAGGCCAGGAACCCGCGCAGCAGCGCCGCGGTGCCGCAGCAGTGCTCGCGCATCACCGCCCGGGCCCCCTCGGCGTCGCGCTCCAGCACCGCCTCGACCAGGGCCGTGTGCTGCTGCTGCGAGTGCTCCAGGTTCCGCACCAGCAGCGGGATGCAGTCCAGCAGGTCGTTCACGGTGGCCCGGACGGCGGCGTACTGGGCCGTCAGGGTGGCGGATCCGGCCAGCTCGCACAGGGCGAGGTGGAAGAGGGTGTCCTGGCGGCGGTACTCGGAGAGCGGGGCGTCGTGGGTGGCCGCCAGGGCCGCCAGCAGGCGCTCGGCCTCCGCCTCGGACAGCCCCTGCGAGGCGCACAGTCCGGCCGCCCCCACCTCCAGCACCTCGCGGAAGCGCAGCACGTCCTCGATGTCCACCCCCGCCACGCGCCGCCGCAGCTCCTCCTCGGCGCCGCCGGCCGGGGTGTCGGGGCGGGCCCGCACGAACGTTCCGCCGTACCGGCCGCGCCGGGCCTCCACCAGGCCCTGGTCCTGGAGCACCTTCAGCACCTCGCGCAGGGTGACCCGGCTGATCCCCATCCGCTCCGCCAGCTCCCGCTCGGGCGGCAGCCGTTCCCCGCCCGGCACCAGGCCCAGCCGGACCACCTGGAGGATCTGCTCCAGGGCCTCCTCGAAACCGTTGCCCGCCCGCACCTGCCGCAGCACGGGATTCAGCCGCGCGATCGCGCCACCGCCGTCCGCCGTGTCGGTCATCTCGGCTCCTCCCCTTCCCAAGCAATGGTTCTATTCAATACCTTAGGCCTCCTCGGCTCACCGAAGGAGAGATTCCAGTGGTAGACCGCAAGCCGCCGCTCGCGCCCGAGGAGCTCCGTGCCCTCGTCGCGAGCGGTGAGATCGACACAGTCGTCCTGGCCTTCCCCGACATGCAGGGACGTCTTCAGGGCAAGCGGTTCGCCGCACAGTTCTTCCTCGACGAGGTCCTCGCCCACGGCACCGAGGGCTGCAACTACCTCCTCGCCGTCGACACCGACATGAACACCGTCGACGGCTACGAGATGTCCTCCTGGGACCGGGGCTACGGCGACTTCGCCATGCACCCCGACACCGCCACGCTGCGCCGCATCCCGTGGAACCCCGGCAGCGCCTTCATCATGGCCGACCTGGCCTGGAGCGACCGCTCCCCGGTCGTCGCCGCACCCCGGCAGATCCTGCGCCGCCAGCTGGAGCGCCTCGCCGAACTCGGCTACACCGCCATGGTCGGCACCGAGCTGGAGTTCATGGTCTTCCAGGACACCTACGAACAGGCCTGGAACGCCGCCTACCGCGGCCTGACCCCCGCCAACCAGTACAACATCGACTACTCCGTCCTCGGCACCGGACGCGTCGAACCCCTCCTGCGCCGCATCCGCAACGAGATGCAGGCCGCCGGACTGGTCGTCGAGTCCGCCAAGGGCGAGTGCAACCTCGGCCAGCACGAGATCGCCTTCCGCTACGACGAGGCGCTCACCACCTGCGACCAGCACGCCGTCTACAAGACCGGAGCCAAGGAGATCGCCGCCCAGGAGGGCGTCTCGCTCACCTTCATGGCCAAGTACGACGAGCGCGAGGGCAACTCCTGTCACATCCACCTCTCGCTCACCGACGCCGACGGACGCAACGCCATGGCCGGCACCGACGGCGACCAGGAACACGGCATGTCCACCGTGATGCGCCACTTCCTGGCCGGCCAGCTGGCCGCACTGCGCGACTTCTCCCTTCTCTACGCCCCGAACATCAACTCGTACAAGCGTTTCCGCCCGGGATCCTTCGCCCCCACCGCCGTCGCCTGGGGCTTCGACAACCGCACCTGCGCCCTGCGCGTCGTCGGCCACGGCCGCTCCACCCGCTTCGAGAACCGCCTCCCCGGCGGCGACGTCAACCCCTACCTCGCCGTCGCCGGCCTGGTCGCGGCGGGCATCCACGGCATCGAGAACCGCCTCGAACTCCCCGAACCCTGCACCGGCAACGCCTACACCGCCGACTACGCCCACGTCCCCGCCACCCTGCGCGAGGCCGCGGAACTCTGGGAGAACAGCGAGATCGCCAAGGCCGCCTTCGGCCCCGAGGTCGTCGCCCACTACCGCAACATGGCCCGCGTCGAACTCGACGCCTACGACTCCGCGGTCACCGACTGGGAGCTGCGCCGCTCCTTCGAACGCCTGTAAGACCAGACCCGCGAACCGAAACCAGAGAGGCACCCACGTGTCCGATGCGCTGGAAGTGTTGAATCCGGCCACCGAGGAAACCGTCGCCGTCGTCCCGGCCGCCACACGGGACGACGTCGACGCCGCCGTCGCCCGGGCCGCCAGAGCCCAGCGCGCCTGGGCGGCGGCCGCCCCCGCCGACCGCGCCCGGCTCCTGCGCCGCTTCGCCGCGGTCGTCGACGGACACATCGAGGAACTGGCACGGCTGGAGGTCCGCGAAGCCGGCCACACCATCGGCAACGCCCGCTGGGAAGCCGGAAACGTCCGCGACCTGCTGGACTACGCCGCCGGGGGAGTGGAACGCCTCTCCGGCCGCCAGATCCCCGTCGCCGGCGGCATCGACGTCACCTTCCTCGAACCCCTCGGCGTCATCGGCGTGATCGCCCCCTGGAACTTCCCGATGCCGATCGCCGCCTGGGGCCTGGCACCCGCCCTCGCCGCCGGCAACGCCGTCATCCTCAAACCCGCCGAGACCACCCCCCTCACGGCCCTGCGCCTCGCCGAACTCGCCCTCGAAGCCGGGATCCCCGAACACCTCTTCCAGGTGCTCCCCGGCCACGGGGCCGAAGCCGGCGACGCGCTCGTCGAACACCCCGGTGTCGCGAAGATCGTCTTCACCGGCTCCACCCGCGTCGGCAAGCAGATCATGGCCAAGTGCGCCGACCGGGTGAAGCGCGTCACCCTCGAACTCGGCGGCAAGAGCCCCAACATCGTCTTCGCCGACGCGGACCTCGAAGCGGCGGCGGCCGCCGCCCCCATGGCCTTCCTCGACAACACCGGCCAGGACTGCTGCGCCCGCACCCGGATCCTCGTACAGCGCTCCGCCTACGACCGCTTCCTCGAACTCGTCGCCCCCGGCATCGAGTCCGTGGCCGTCGGCGACCCGCTCGACGAGAAGACCCAGATGGGCCCCCTCATCTCCCGCGCCCAGCTCGACCGCGTCCGCTCCTACGTCACCGACGACCTCACCGCCATCCGCGGCAAGGCCCCCGAAGGCCCCGGATTCTGGTACCCGCCCACCCTCGTCACCGACGCCGCCCCCACCGCGCCCGTCGCCGCCGAGGAGGTCTTCGGCCCGGTCGCCGTCATCCTCCCCTTCGAGGACGAGGAGGACGCCGTACGCCTGGCCAACGCGACCGAGTACGGCCTCTCCGGCTCCCTCTGGACCCGCGACGTCGGCCGCGCCCTGCGCGTCTCCCGAGCCGTCCGCGCCGGCAACCTCTCCGTCAACTCCCACAGCAGCGTCCGCTACTGGACCCCCTTCGGCGGCTACCAGCAGTCCGGCCTCGGCCGCGAACTCGGACCCGACGCCCTCACCGCATTCACCGAGACCAAGAACGTCTTCATCAGCACGGAGGCCTGAACACCATGACCGACCGCACCGAAGAGATCGTCTGCCGCCGCCTGGTCGGCCGCACCGCCGTCATCACCGGAGCCGGCAGCGGCATCGGCCTCGCCACCGCCCGCCGCCTCGCCTCCGAAGGCGCCAACGTCGTCTGCGCCGACATCGACCCCGCCGCCGGCAAGGCCGCCGCCGAAGAGGTCGGCGGCACCTTCGTCCAGGTCGACGTCACCGACAAGGATCAGGTCGAAGCCCTCTTCAAGACGGCCTACGACACCTACGGCTCCGTCGACATCGCCTTCAACAACGCCGGCATCTCGCCCCCGGACGACGACTCCATCCTCACCACCGAACTCGACGCCTGGCGCCGCGTCCAGGACGTCAACCTCACCTCCGTCTACCTCTGCTGCAAGGCCGCCCTGCCCTACATGCAGCGCCAGGGCCGCGGCTCCATCATCAACACCGCCTCCTTCGTGGCCATCATGGGCGCCGCCACCTCCCAGATCTCCTACACCGCCTCCAAGGGCGGAGTCCTCGCCATGTCCCGCGAACTCGGCGTTCAGTTCGCCCGCGAGGGCATCCGCGTCAACGCCCTCTGCCCGGGCCCCGTCAACACCCCGCTCCTCCAGGAACTCTTCGCCAAGGACCCCGAGCGCGCCGCCCGCCGCCTCGTGCACATCCCGCTCGGCCGGTTCGCCGAGCCCACCGAGATCGCCGCCGCCGTCGCCTTCCTCGCCAGCGACGACTCCTCCTTCATCAACGCCACCGACTTCCTCGTCGACGGCGGCATCTCCGGCGCGTACGTCACCCCCCTGTAAACCCGGGCCCCACCCCACACCCCCCACCCGACAGCCGGGCGTCGCACGACGCCCGGCTGTCGTGCTCCACCGTCCGCGGCGAACCCACAAGGAGCCCCCCGCCCGTGACCCGACCCCGCCGCAGACGCCGCCTCCGGGCGCCTGCGCCGCCGCTTCCGACGGCCTTCCGGTGACCGTCTCCTAGAGGAAGGTCCGCCCCTCACCCCGGTAAGTCGGGACGGACCCCACCACCCGGTCACCCTCCACCAGGTGCAGGGTGTCGAACCGCTCGCACAGCTCCCCGGCCTTCGCGTGCCGGAACCAGACCCGGTCGCCGATCAGCAGGTCGTCGGCCGGGCTCCCCAGCAGCGGGGTCTGCACCTCGCCCGCCCCCTCCTGCGGGTCGTAGCGCAGCCCCGCCGGCAGGTACGGCACCGGCAGCCGGTCGGCGCCCGCCGCACCGGACGCCGGATAGCCGCCGCCGAGCACGGTCACCACCCCCACCCCGGGCCGCCGGACCACCGGCTGCGCGAACAGCGCCGCCGGACGCCCCCGGAAGGTCGTGTAGTTGTCGAACAGCCGCGGCACGTACAGCCCCGACCCGGCGGCGATCTCCGTCACCGCCTCCTCGGCGGCCGTCTCCGCGACGCTCCCCGTACCCCCGCCGTTGACGAACTCCAGATCCGGCACCACTGCCCGGACGGCCCGCACCGCCGCCGCCCGCCGGACCGCCAGCTCCTTGCGGGCCGCGCTCTGCATCAGCCGGATCATCCGCGACCGCACGGGCCGCCCGGCCGGCGCGTCACCGACCCCGGCCACGTGCCCCTCGTAGCCCATCAGCCCGACCACCCGGAACCCCGGCCGCGCCACCACCGCCGCCGCCAGCTCCGCCAGTTGCGCCGGCTCCCGCAGCGGCGACCGCCGCGCCCCGACCCGCACCCGCCCGCCGAGCAGCCGCAGGGCGGTGTCCAGCTCCAGGCAGACCCGCACCTCCTCGGCGCCACCGTCCCGAGCCCGGTCGATCAGCTCCAGCTGCGCGGGGTCGTCCACCATCACGGTCACGGCGGACGCCAGCTTCGCGTCCCCCGCCAGCTCCGCGAAACCGGCCCGGTCGGCGGAGGGGTAGGCGAGCAGCACGTCCTCGAACCCCGACCGCGCGAGCCACAGCGACTCGGCCAGCGTGTACGACATGATCCCGGCGAACCCGGGCCGGGCCAGCACCCGTTCGAGCAGCGCCCGGCAGCGGACGGACTTGCTGGCCACCCGGACCGGCTTCCCGGCGGCCCGCCGCACCAGATCGTCGGCGTTGGCGTCGAAGGCGGCCAGGTCCACGATGGCCAGGGGCGCGTCGAGATGCGCGGTCGCCCGGTCGTACCGGGCCCGGTCCGAAGTCATGGGCGGCAGCTTGCCAGAGGTTGTTACGGGTGGGTAGGGGCCGTTCCCCAGGGGCTCCGCCCCCGGCCCCCGGCGCCTCGATCGCCGGCGGACGCGGAGCATCCGTACCGGGGTCAGGAGCGCAGCCCCTGAGAACGGGTGAAGGACGGGGAGGGGCCAAGCGCGCGCAGCGCCGGCCCTGCCGGCCCGGGCCGCCCCGCGCGGCGGTGCGGCCGGTGCGGCCCCCGCCCGGGCGGGGGCCGCGTCGACGGGCACGTAAAGTACGGGCAGGCAGCCGTACGGAACGGGGGGCGGAGCCGCCGGATGACCACGACGACACCACGGACCGAGGTCCTGGACGCCCCCGGCCCCCCGCCGCCGCCCCGCCGCCACCCCGTGCGGGTCGTCACCGCGGCCGCGTGCGCCCTCCTCGGCACCGCCCTCCTCGCCGGCGCCGCCACCGCCGCCTGGAACGCCCACCGGGCCGCGCACCGTCCCCTGCCCCCCGACGCCGCCTACCGCAAGGCCGCCTCGCTGTGGCGCTCGGCCCCCGTGGACAGCCTGCTGCCCCCCGTACTGGCCACCCCCGACGCCGGCCCCGGCGGAGCCGACCGCACCTGGACCCGGATCGCCCTCGCGCCCGACGCCGACTGCGCCTCCGCGCTCCCGGCCGACTGGCGGGCCGCGCTCGCCGCCACCGGCTGCACCCGCGTGCTCCGCGCCACCTATACCGACGCCACCCGCAGCTCCCTCGTCACCGTCGGGCTGGTGTTCACGCCCGCAGCCGCCCCCGTCATGGACGGGCTCCGGGGCCGCCTCACCCTCCCGCCCGCGTACGAGTACGCCGACGCGCGCCGCGCCGCCTGGACGGCGAAGGTCTCCGCCGAGGCCCCGGCCGTCGTGTACGCCGTCTCCGCCTTCGCCGACGGCCGCACCGTCGACGCGCCCGTCCCCGCCGAGGAGGCGGCCCGGCAGGACGCCACCGGGACCGTCGCCGAAGCCGGGCTCGGCCACGACGCCAAGGCCGCCGCCGACCGGGTCGGACAGACCCTGACCGCCCTCGCGACGCCGGAGGCACCGACGAAGGGGTCCGCCCGATGAGCCCGAACCCGAGCGGGAACCGGCACCCGCTCCGCGCGGCCGCCGCCGCCTCCCTCGCCGCCGCCCTCCTCGCCGTGGGCACCGCCCACCCCGCCGCCGCCGACACCATCCGCGACCGCCAGTGGGGCCTGCTCGCCCTGCGCGCCGAGGAGGCCTGGGGCACGACCCAGGGCGACGGGGTCACCGTCGCCGTGCTCGACACCGGCGTGGACGCCACCCACCCCGACCTCTCCGGCCAGGTCCTCGAAGGCACCGACCTCGTCGGCATGGGCGCGGGCCGCGGCGACCGCGCCTGGGCCCGCCACGGCACGGCGATGGCCGGCATCATCGCCGGCCGGGGCCACGGCCCCGACCGCTCGCAAGGCGTCCTCGGCATCGCGCCCCACGCGAAGATCCTGCCGGTCAGGGTGATCCTCGAAGAGGGCGACCCGGGCCGCGCCAAGGCCCGCGACAGCAAGTCCGGGGCCCTCGCCGAGGGCATCCGCTGGGCCGCCGACCACGGCGCCGACGTGATCAACCTCTCCCTCGGCGACGACAGCGACTCCGCGCACCACGAGTCCGGCGAGGACGAGGCCGTCCAGTACGCCCTCGGCAAGGGCGTGGTCGTCGTCGCCTCCGCGGGCAACGGCGGCGAGCGCGGCGACCGCACCTCCTACCCCGCCGCCTACCCCGGCGTCATCGCCGTCGCGGCCGTCGACCGCCAGGGCCGCAAGGCGGCCTTCTCCACCCGCCACTGGTACGCCACGGTCAGCGCCCCCGGCGTCGACGTGGTCATCGCCGACCCGGACCGCGCCTACTACGAGGGCTGGGGCACCAGCGCCGCCGCCGCCTTCGTCTCCGGCGCGGTGGCCCTCGTCAAGGCCGCCCACCCCGGTCTGTCCCCGGCGCAGATCAAGAAGCTGCTGGAGGACACCGCCGCCGACCGCCCGGCCGGCGGCCGCGACGACGCCCGCGGCCACGGCACGGTCGACCCCGTCGCCGCGCTCCAGGCCGGGGCGGCGCTGCGCCCCGAGGGCCCCGTCCCCGCCGCCGTCCCGGCCGGGCGGCGGTACTTCGGCCCCGGCCCCGAGCGGGAGCGCCCCTCCGGCCGCTCCATCGGGCCCGGCGTGCCGGCGGCTGCCGCCGGGGGAGCGGCCCTGCTGGTGCTGGCGGCCGTACTGGCCCGGCGCCCGCGCGCCGCGCGCCGGGACACCTCGGGATAGGGTCGGTTGATTGTGGCGACCAAGAACATTCCAGACCCCGGCTTCTCCGACGACGACGGCACCGCCGATCCCCGCCTCAGCGCCGCCCTGGCGGCCTGGGCTGCCGACCGGGCGGCCGAGCCGCAGCTGCTGGCGGCGCTGAAGGACGCGCGGCTGCTGGTGCCCGTCGTGGCGATGCTCGGCGAGGTCGAGACGGACCCGGAGACGGGCCTCAAGCGCGAGAAGACCAGCGACATGGCCGTGCCCACCCTGACGGCGGGCAACAGGCGCGCGCTGCCCGCCTTCACCTCGATCGCCTCGCTGGCGCTGTGGGACCCGGCGGCCCGCCCGGTGGCGGTCCCGCTGCACCAGGCGCTCGCCGCCGCCGCGCACGAGAAGGCCGACACGGTCGTCATCGACCTGGCCGGCCCCGTCACCTACCAGCTGACGGGCCCCGCCCTGCTGGCGCTGGCCGAGGGCCGCACGGACGCCGACCCGCTCGCGGACCCCGCCGTGCGCGAGGCCGTACGGGCGGCCGTGGCCGCCGAGCCCGCCGTGCTCCGCGCCCACCTGGGCCGGGGCGGCGCCGGAGCCGACGGCACCCTGGCCATCGTGCTCTCCGCCGACGCGGACCCCGCCCCGGCCGCCCGCCGCGTGGCCGAGTCCCTCGCGGCCGACGAGACCCTCCGGGGCCGTCTCGTACGCGGCCTGGACCTGGCCCTGCTCCCGGCAGGCGGCCCGGTCCCGCCCGGCGAGGCACTCTTCACGCGCTGAGGACCCCGTACGTACGCCGGAGGCCGCCCGCGAAACCTCGCGGGCGGCCTCCGGCGTACGAAGCGGAACGGGTCCGATGGGTCAGGCGTAGACCGGGCCCGTGAACTTCTCGCCCGGGCCCTGGCCCGGCTCGTCCTGGACGATCGAGGCCTCGCGGAAGGCCAGCTGGAGCGACTTCAGGCCGTCGCGCAGCGGCGCGGCGTGGAAGGAGCTGATCTCGGTGGCGCTGGCGGTCACCAGACCGGCCAGGGCGTTGATGAGCTTGCGGGCCTCGTCGAGGTCCTTGTGCTCGGAGTCCGGCTTGTCCAGGCCCAGGTTGACCGCCGCGGCGCTCAGCAGGTGGACGGCCACCGTGGTGATGACCTCGACGGCCGGGACGTCCGCGATGTCGCGGGTCATCTCGTCGTAGTCGGGAGGGGTGGAATCGGAGGGCGTCGCGTCAGTCATGCGCTCCACGATAGGTCGTGCGGCGGCCTTGCAATGCGTGGGGTACTATGAACTTCGACCGGCCGGACACATGCGTGCCCGGCCCACAAGTGGAGGCTCCGATCTCCCACCCGACCACCCTCCGGGGAGGCGGGTCATCCGGTCAGGCGGTATCCATCGTTCCGTACGGACGATGGAAGACCGCCGAGTTGCGCCCCGCGGTTCGCACGCGGCGGTGCTCCGGTTGTTTTGGAGCCCCTGCCTGTGCCCGGCGGGGCATTTTTCATTCTCCGCCGCGGTGAGGTCTGACGACACAAGACGTCAGCGGTTGCCTGCCAGGCATCCGTGTGGTGCTACCGAGGAGGATCCATCAGCACCGAGCCCCGCATCAACGATCGGATTCGCGTCCCTGAGGTGCGACTCGTCGGTCCCAGCGGCGAACAGGTGGGCATTGTTCCGCTTGCGAAGGCGCTTGAGCTCGCGCAGGAATACGACCTGGACCTGGTCGAGGTCGCGGCCTCCGCTCGCCCGCCGGTCTGCAAGCTCATGGACTACGGCAAGTTCAAGTACGAGTCGGCCATGAAGGCCCGTGAGGCGCGCAAGAACCAGGCGCACACGGTCATCAAGGAGATGAAGCTCCGGCCGAAGATCGACCCGCACGACTATGACACCAAGAAGGGTCACGTCGTTCGGTTCCTCAAGCAGGGCGACAAGGTCAAGATCACGATCATGTTCCGTGGTCGCGAGCAGTCCCGGCCGGAGCTCGGCTACCGGCTGCTGCAGCGTCTCGCGGAGGACGTCCAGGACCTCGGCTTCATCGAGTCGAACCCGAAGCAGGACGGCCGAAACATGATCATGGTTCTCGGTCCGCACAAGAAGAAGACCGAGGCGATGGCCGAAGCCCGCGAGGCGCAGGCCGCGCGCAAGGCCGAGCGCCAGGGTGGTACCGCCGCCGAGGCCGCTCCGGCCCAGGCGGAGTCCACCGAGGTCGCCGCCGACGGCTCCGCCGAGGCGAACACCGAGGCCTGATCCAGGGACAGCCCGTCCCGGATCACCCAACAACATGACGCTCCCGCGAGCCGGCCCCCCGGGGCCGGCGGGGGCGCCACCGACGAGGAGATAACGGCGCCATGCCGAAGAACAAGACGCACAGCGGTACCAAGAAGCGCTTCAAGGTCACCGGCTCCGGCAAGGTGCTCCGCGAGCGCGCCGGCAAGCGCCACCTGCTCGAGCACAAGTCGTCCCGCCTCACCCGTCGCCTGACCGGCAACGCGGAGATGGCTCCCGGCGACGCCGCGAAGATCAAGAAGCTTCTCGGCATCTGATGTCCTCCGCTCCCGTCCGGGAGCGGGACGTCAGGACCGGGACCCCATCGAATTTTCGGGCCGTGTGACGACAACCACGGCCCCGCTACAAGGAGTAAAAAGTGGCACGCGTCAAGCGGGCGGTAAACGCCCACAAGAAGCGCCGGGCGATCCTCGAGGCGGCCTCCGGCTACCGCGGTCAGCGTTCGCGCCTGTACCGCAAGGCCAAGGAGCAGGTCACCCACTCGCTGGTCTACAACTTCAACGACCGCAAGAAGCGCAAGGGCGACTTCCGTCAGCTGTGGATCCAGCGCATCAACGCCGCTGCCCGCCAGAACGGCATGACGTACAACCGCCTCATCCAGGGTCTGAAGGCCGCCAACATCGAGGTGGACCGCAAGATCCTCGCCGAGCTGGCCGTCAACGACGCCAACGCGTTCGCCGCGCTGGTCGAGGTCGCGCAGAAGGCCCTCCCGGCCGACGTCAACGCCCCCAAGGCCGCTGCCTAAGGCCTGGCCGGCCCGCTTCACGCGACCGGCACCCCACGGACCCGCAGGCTCCCCGCCTGCGGGTCCGTGTGCTTTCGCCCCGCCGCGCGCGACCGCCGCGCAGCACCGCAGCGCAGAACCCGAAAGAGAACCGCAGACACCATGGGTCACCCCATCGAGCTGATCTCCCCCCGATCCCCGCGGGTGGCCGCCGCCCGGCGGCTGGCGCGGCGCAACTTCCGCACCAAGGAGCGCCGGTTCATCGCCGAGGGCCCGCAGGCCGTCCGCGAGGCGGTCGAGCACCGCGGGGCCCAGGGCGCGACCCTGATCGAGCTGTTCGCCACCGTCGAGGCCGCCGAGCGCTACGCCGACATCGTCGAGGCCGCGCTGCTGGCCGGGGCCCGCGTGCACTACGCCTCCGACGAGGTGCTCGCCGAGGTCTCGCAGACCGTCACCCCGCAGGGCCTGGTCGGTGTCTGCCACTTCCTGGACTCCCCGTTCGAGGAGATCCTCAAGGCCGGACCCCGCCTGGTCGCCGTCCTCGCCCACGTCCGCGACCCCGGGAACGCCGGCACGGTGCTGCGCTGCGCGGACGCCGCCGGCGCCGACGCGGTGGTGCTGACCGACGCCTCCGTCGACCTGTACAACCCGAAGTCCGTACGGGCCTCCGTCGGTTCCCTCTTCCACCTCCCGGTGGCCGTCGGCGTGCCCGTCGAGCAGGCCGTGGAGGGGCTCCGGGCGGCCGGGGTGCGCATCCTCGCGGCCGACGGCGCCGGGGAGGACGACCTCGACGCCGAGCTGGACGCGGGCACCATGGGCGGACCCTCGGCCTGGGTCTTCGGCAACGAGGCCTGGGGCCTGCCCGAGGAGACCCGAGCCCTCGCGGACGCCGTCGTCCGGGTCCCGATCCACGGCAAGGCGGAGAGCCTGAACCTCGCGACGGCCGCCGCCGTGTGCCTCTACGCGTCCGCGCGTGCACAGCGGGCGCCCGGAGGGTGCCGCTCCGTGACCCCCAGCTAGTAATGTGGCCGCCCGGGGGCCCACTGAGCTACCCGGAGATGTGGGGTACGGGGACATGACCGTCGGTACGAACAGCTCGCCCGGGGCCGCGGACGCGGCCGCGCAGCCCGCCGGGACCCCGGACTCCCTGGGCTTCGTACCGCCGCAGGCGGGTCCCGTTGGGCGGGCGGCGGGTACGGCGGCCCGGCCGGACGCCCCCGCCCCCGACCCCCTCATCGACCCCGACGACCTGCCCGACGGGCTCGTCGTCGCCGACCACACCGGGCACGTCGTCTGCTTCAATCGGGCCGCCTCCCGGATCACCGCCATCGCCGCCGGCCAGGCCCTCGGCGCCCGCATCGAGCGCGCGCTGCCGCTGGAGGACCTCGAAGGCCGCCGCTGGTGGGCGCTGACCGACCCCTACGGGGGACTCGCCACCCGGCGCGGCCAGCCCGAGCGGAACCTGCTGCTGCCCGGCGGGCGTGAGGTGCTCGTCTCCGCCCGCTACGTGCGCACCCACCCCACCGGCCCGCTCAGCCGCCTAGTGGTCACCCTCCGCGGCACCGAGGCCCGGCGCCGCACCGAGCGCAGCCACGCCGAGCTGATCGCGACGGTGGCGCACGAGCTGCGCTCCCCGCTGACCTCGGTGAAGGGCTTCACCGCGACCCTGCTCGCCAAGTGGGAGCGGTTCACCGACGACCAGAAGCGGCTGATGCTGGAGACCGTCGACGCCGACGCCAACCGCGTCACCCGGCTGATCGCCGAACTCCTCGACATCTCCCGCATCGACTCCGGCCGGCTGGAGGTGCGCCGCCAGCCCGTCGACATCGCCGCGGCCGTGGGCCGCCACGTCCAGGCGCTCACCGCGAACGGCCAGGCGCCCGAGCGGTTCCTCGTACGGGTCTGCACCCCGCTGCCCGACTGCTGGGCCGACCCCGACAAGATCGACCAGATCCTGGGCAACCTCCTCGAAAATGCGGTGCGCCACGGTGACGGAACGGTCACCATCGACGTAGCGCCGCACGAGAAGGGAACCGCCGTCACCGTGACCGACGAAGGCCCCGGGATCCCCGAGGAGTCGATGAGCCGCGTCTTCACCCGCTTCTGGCGGGGGAGCAAGCGCGGCGGCACCGGCCTGGGCCTGTACATCGTCAAGGGCATCGTGGAGGCCCACGGCGGCACCATCACGGTCGGACGGGGCCCCGGAGGCGGGGCCGAGTTCCGATTTATCCTGCCCGTGAGCGCGCCGGCGTACCTCACGCAGTAACCCTGCGGACGGTCTCGCCAGACGGCCCACGGGCTCCTCCACCCCCGGCGGCCCTTAGACTCGTCCTTTGGCACCTTTGTGTCCTCGTGCCGATCGGGCCGAGGCGTTTCGATCACGTCGCGCGGGGACCCACCAGCCAGCCATCGGAAGTACGGGAAGAGATGTCGGCACCGAACAAGTCGTACGACCCTGTCGAGGTCGAGGCACTGAAACCGGAAGAGATCGAGCGCATGCGGGACGAGGCGCTCGCCGCCTTCGCGTCCGCCGGCGACCTCGACGAGCTCCGCGAGGCGAAGACCGCGCACATGGGCGACCGCTCGCCCCTCGCGCTCGCCAACCGCGAGATCGGCGCCCTGCCGCCCCAGGCCAAGGCCGAGGCGGGCAAGCGCGTCGGACAGGCCCGCGGCGCCGTGAACAAGGCCTTCGGGGCCCGCACGGTCCAGCTGGAGGCCGAGCGCGACGAGCGGGTGCTGGTCGAGGAGGCGGTGGACGTCACGCTGCCCTACGACCGCGTGCCCGCCGGCGCCCGCCACCCCCTGACCACGCTGATGGACCGCATCGCGGACATCTTCGTCGGCATGGGCTACGAGGTCGCGGAAGGCCCCGAGGTCGAGGCGGAGTGGTTCAACTTCGACGCCCTCAACTTCACGCCCGACCACCCGGCGCGCCAGATGCAGGACACCTTCTTCGTCCAGGGCCCCAAGGGCACCGAGGGCGACGAGTCCGGCGTCGTGCTGCGCACCCACACCTCCCCGGTGCAGGCGCGCTCGCTGCTGGAGCGCAAGCCGCCCGTCTACATCGTCTGCCCCGGCCGCGTGTACCGCACCGACGAGCTCGACGCGACGCACACGCCGGTCTTCCACCAGGTCGAGCTCCTCGCCGTGGACGAGGGCCTGACCATGGCGGACCTCAAGGGCACCATCGACCACATGGTCAAGGAGCTCTTCGGCGAGCAGACCACCACGCGCCTGCGCCCGCACTTCTTCCCGTTCACCGAGCCGTCCGCCGAGATGGACATGCAGTGCTACGTCTGCCGCGGCGAGTCGGTGGGCAACCCCGACCGCCCCTGCCGTACCTGCTCCAGCGAGGGCTGGATCGAGCTCGGCGGCTGCGGCATGGTCAACCCCAAGGTGCTGACCGCCTGCGGTGTGGACCCGGAGAAGTACAGCGGGTTCGCCTTCGGCTTCGGAATCGAACGGATTCTGATGTTCCGCCACAACGTTGAAGACATGCGAGACATGGTCGAGGGTGACGTGCGCTTCACCCGGCCGTTCGGGAGTGAGATCTGATGCGCGTCCCGCTTTCCTGGCTGCGGGAGTACGTCGACCTCCCCGCGGGCGAGACCGGCCGTGACGTGGCCGCCAAGCTGGTCGACGCCGGCCTGGAGGTCGAGACCGTCGAGACGCTCGGCGCCGGCCTCAAGGGCCCCCTCGTCGTCGGCCAGGTGCTGACCATCGAGGAGCTCGAGGGCTTCCGCAAGCCGATCCGCTTCTGCACGGTCGACGTCGGCGCCGCCAACGGCACCGGTGAACCGCAGGAGATCGTCTGCGGCGCCCGGAACTTCTCCGTCGGCGACAAGGTCGTCGTGGTCCTGCCCGGCGCCGTCCTGCCCGGCGACTTCGCGATCGCCTCGCGCAAGACGTACGGCAAGACCTCGCACGGCATGATCTGCTCCGGCGAGGAGCTCGGCATGGGCGACGACGGCACGCACGGCATCATCGTGCTGCCGCCGGAGTACGAGCCGGGCACCGACGCGATCGAGCTGCTCCAGCTCGTCGACGAGGTCCTCCACATCGACGTCACCCCGGACCGCGGCTACTGCATGTCCCTGCGCGGTGTGGCCCGCGAGGCCGCCACCGCGTACGGCCTGCCGCTGCGCGACCCGGCGCTGCTCGACGTGCCCGCGCCGAACTCGTACGGCTACGCCGTGCAGATCTCCGACCCGGCCGGCTGCGACCGCTTCACCGCCCGCACGGTGACCGGCCTCGACCCGGAGGCGCGGTCCCCGATCTGGCTCACGCGCCGCCTCCAGAAGGCGGGCATGCGCCCGATCTCGCTGGCCGTCGACGTCACCAACTACGTGATGCTGGAGCTCGGCCAGCCGCTGCACGCCTACGACCGCGCGCGCCTCGACGGCGCGATCGGCGTCCGCCGTGCCGAGCAGGGCGAGAAGTTCACCACCCTCGACGGGGTCAAGCGCACCCTCGACGCCGAGGACCTGGTGATCACCGACAACGGCGGCCCGATCGGGCTCGCCGGCGTCATGGGCGGAGCCAACACCGAGATCGCCGACTCCGTCACCGACCCCGAGACGGGCGCCGTCACCGGCACCACGGACGTCGTGATCGAGGCCGCGCACTTCGACTCCGTGTCGATCTCGCGCACCGCCCGCCGCCTGAAGCTCTCCTCGGAGGCCTCCAAGCGCTTCGAGCGGGGCGTCGACCCGCAGGCCGCCGCCGCGGCCGCCCAGCGGACCGTCGACCTCCTCGTGCTGCTCGCCGGCGGCACCGCCGAGGCCGGCGTCACCGAGCTCACCGCCCCCGGCGCCCCGCGCACCATCGCGATGGCCGCCGACCACCCCGACCGGGTCGCGGGCATGGAGTACGGCCGCGAGACCGTCGTGCGCCGCCTCCAGGAGATCGGCTGCGACGTCTACGGCCAGGACGAGCTCGTCGTCACGGTCCCCTCGTGGCGGCCCGACCTCACCGAGCCCAACGACCTCGCCGAAGAGGTCATCCGGCTGGAGGGCTACGGGAACCTCCCGTCCACCCTCCCGCAGGTGCCCTCCGGCCGCGGCCTGACCGCGCGCCAGCAGCTGCACCGCCGGGTCGGCCGCGCCCTGGCCGGCGCCGGCTACGTCGAGGCGCTGAGCTACCCGTTCCTCGGCGAGGCCGTCTTCGACCAGCTCCAGCTGCCCGCGCACGACGCGAGCCGCCAGGTCGTCAAGCTGGTCAACCCGCTCTCCGACGAGGAGCCGGCGCTGCGCACCACGCTGCTGCCGGGCCTGCTCGGGGCGCTGCGCCGCAACGACAGCCGGGGCAGCCACGACCTCGCGCTGTTCGAGACCGGCTCGGTCTTCCGCGCCGCCGCCGAGCCGGGCGTCGCCGTACGGCTGCCCGTCGACCGGCGTCCCACGGACGAGGAGGTCGCCACCCTCGACGCGGCCCTGCCCGCGCAGCCGCGGTACGCCGCGGTCGTGCTGGCCGGTGCCCGCGAGCAGGCCGGCTGGTGGGGCAAGGGCCGTCCGGCCGGCTGGGCGGACGCCGTCCAGGCCGCCCGCGCGCTGGCCGCCGAGGCCGGCACCGAGCTGGTCGTCCGCCAGGGCCAGTACGGCCCCTGGCACCCGGGCCGCTGCGCCGAGCTGGTCGTCACCGTCGACGGTGTCGAGCAGGTCATCGGCCACGCCGGCGAGCTGCACCCGCGCGTCGTCAAGGCCATGGGCCTGCCGGCCCGCACCAGCGCCATGGAGCTCGACCTGGACCGCCTCGCGGCGGCCGGCGGCGAGGCCGTGCAGGCGCCCCGGATCTCCACCTTCCCGGTGGCGACCCAGGACGTCGCGCTGATCGTGGACGCCTCCGTCCCCGCCTCGGCGGTGGAGGACGCGCTGCGCAAGGGCGCCGGTGAACTGCTGGAGTCCCTGCGGCTGTTCGACGTGTTCACCGGTGAGCAGGTCGGCGAGGGCAAGAAGTCCCTCGCCTACGCGCTGCGCTTCCGCGCGGCCGACCGGACCCTGACCGCCGAGGAGTCCACGGCCGCGCGCGACGCGGCGGTGGCCCTGGCCGGCGAGCGGACCGGGGCGGTGCTGCGGGGCGCGTGACGCTTCCCGCCTGAGTCCCGGTGAGGGGCGCGTCCGGTGATCCGGGCGCGCCCCTCACCCGTTCGGGTGGCGTTGCCGGTGCGTGGGGCGGGCGGTGCCCTTGCGGGGTCCCTGCGGGGCTGTTCCCCTACCCGCCCTTCGCCCGTTCCCCGGAGCTCCGCCCCGGACCCCGCTCCTGGGGGCTCCGCCCCCAGACCCCGCGCCTCAGACGCCGGCGGGGCTGGATTCGCCGCTCCGCGCCGGCATCCGGCCCGCGCGGCGCCCGGGGCTTTCCAGCCGCGCCGGCGTTCGAGGCGCGGGCCGGGACCGGAGCCGCCCGGGGCCGGGGGGAGTGGAACGGCCCGGGCGGATCCGTGTCGCCGGCGGAGCCGTTCCGTACCGGGCCGGTGGACGGACCCGGTACGGAACCGGCCCGGCTCCGCGGGGTCCGGCGACCAACCGGACCGCGGCGGAGCCGTGGTGCGCCGCCCGCGCCTGCCATGGAGTGTCGGGCAGACAGCAGGGGCGGGCGGCGCGGTGCCGGGTCGTCGCACTGTACGAGGGGGAGCCGACGACCGGGCGGCCTCCTTGGCGAGGCTCTTAAGTGAACCGCCCCGGGGCCCCCGCGCGGCAGGGTGCGTAACGCATTTATGCGCGCACTCGGTTCACACCCCGTGTGAAGGAAACGCGGAACGCCTCCGCCCGCACCCCCTCAGCCACTAGCCTGACTCCGACGAGCCCTTGGAGGGGCCCATGCAGCCCAACGCCCTGCTCGACGCCCTCCTCGCAGAGGCGGGCATGTCCCACGCCGGACTCGCCGCGCACGTCAACCAGGCGGGCCGGTCGCGGGGACTCGCGCTGCGCTACGAGCACACCGCGGTCTCCCGCTGGCTGAAGGGGCAACGACCGCGTGGCCAGGTGCCGGACCTGATCTGCGAGGTGCTGGGCGGCAGGCTCCGGCGCCCCGTCGGGCTCGACGACATCGGGCTCGGCGTCCCCGGCCGGCCGAGCACGCACGGTACGACGCCGCTCAGCGGCTTCGTCGACCGCGCCACCGCCCTGTGGCGCTCCGACGATCTGGGCCGGCCCGCCCAGCTCACGGCGCAGGCCCTCACCGGCACCCCGGCCGTCATCCCGGTGTGGGAGTGGGAGAACCCGCCCGAGGACGCCGACGTCTCGCGCGACGGGCCGCGCCGGATCGGGCCCGAGCACATCGAGGTCCTGCGGGCCGCCCGGGTGCACTACGAGCTGATGTACCGCCGGGCCGGGGGGATGGCCACCCGGGCCCGGATCGTGCGCTTCCTCGGCAGCGAGACCGCCCCGATGCTGCGCGGGAGCTACTCCGACGAGATCGGCCGCCCGCTGCACCGGGCCACCGGGTCCCTGGTGGCGGTCGCGGGGATCTGCGCGTACGACTCCGACGCCCACGGCCTGGCCCAGCGCTACTTCCACCAGGCGCTGCGGCTCGCCAAGGCCAGCGGGGACCGGGGGCTCGGCGCGTACGTGATCGCGCTGCTCGTCAACCAGTCGCTGCACCTGCGGGAGTACCGCCAGGCCGTGGCCTTCGCCGAGGCCGCGCTGCGCGCCGCCGGCCCCGACACCACCCCGGCGCTCGGCGCGGACCTGTACGCGATGCAGGCCAAGGCGTACGCGCAACTCGGCGACACGGCGGCCGCGTTGGCCTGCATCCGGCGCGCCGAGGCGGCCGCCGAGCGGATCCGGCCCGGCACCGAGCCCGCCGAAACCGGCTACGTACAGCCCGGGCTGGTCAACGTACAGGTGGCGGAGGCGCTGCTCAGCCTCGGCGACCTCGACGCGGCGCACGAGCAGGCCGCCGAGGCGGTCGGCACCCCGGCGCACGACCGGGGGCGGGTGCACCGGCTGGCGATGCTGTGCGAGATCCAGCTGCGCCAGGGCGAGGCCGACCGGGCGGTGGCATCGGCGGCCGAAATGGCCGAGCGGGCCAAGGGGATGGAGTCGCTGCGCCTGCGCGACCGGCTGCGGGCCGTCCGCGAACAGCTGCTGAGCAGCGGTTGCTCCGGCGCGGAGGAGACCGCGCACCTCATCGACGGGGCGCTGCGCGTTCCCCTGTGAGGGCGTCAGCTGCTGCCATGTTGCCACCAACGGATGCGGAAGGTGGCATGACCGTGCAGTGGACGAACCTGAGTGAGCAGACCGTCTACAAGAACCGCTGGTTCGACGTGAACCTCGCGGACGTGGAACTCCCCGACGGGAGGCACCTGGACCATTTCGTCATCCGGCTGAGGCCGGTGGCCGTCGCCACGGCCGTCAACGAGGCGGACGAGGTGCTGCTGCTGTGGCGGCACCGGTTCATCACCGACAGCTGGGGCTGGGAGCTGCCCGCCGGGGTGGTCGAGGACGGCGAGTCCCCGGCGGAGGCGGCGGCGCGGGAGATGGAGGAGGAGTCGGGCTGGCGGCCCGGCCCGCTCCACCACCTGATGACCGTCGAGCCCTCCAACGGGCTGACCGATGCCCGCCACCACCTCTACTGGGCGGACGGGGCGGCGTACGTCGGCGAACCGGAGGACGCCTTCGAGTCCTCGCGCCGCGCATGGGTCCCGCTCAAGCTGGTCCCCGACATGATCGCGCGCGGGGAGATCCCGGCCGCCGGCATGGCGGCCGGGCTGCTCCTGCTGCACCACCTGCGGCTGGGCCGCCCGTAGGCCCGGGGCGCCGGCCGGGCCGTCCCCGGGGGCGGTCCCGTGCCGGTCAGCCGTACGGGTAGAAGCCCGATCCCGTCTTGCGGCCCAGCCGGCCCGCGTCGACCATGCGCTGGAGCAGCGGGGGAGCGGCGTACAGCGGCTCCTTGTACTCGGCGTACATCGAATCGGCGATCGAGACGATCGTGTCGAGGCCGATCAGGTCGGACAGCTTGAGCGGGCCCATCGGGTGGGCGCAGCCCAGCTCCATGCCGTTGTCGATGTCCTCGCGGCTCGCGATGCCCGACTCGAACATCCGGATCGCGGACAGCAGGTACGGCACCAGGAGCGCGTTGACGACGAAGCCGGACCGGTCCTGGGCGCGGACGGCGTGCTTGCCGAGCACGTCCCGCACCAGGGCCTCGGACCGCTTGACGGTCTCCTCGCTCGTCGTCAGCGCCGGGATCAGCTCGACGAGCCGCTGGACGGGCGCCGGGTTGAAGAAGTGGATGCCGATGACCTGGTCCGGCCGCGAGGTCGCGACGGCCAGCTTGACCAGCGGGATCGAGGAGGTGTTGGAGGCGAGGATCGCGTCCGGACGGGTGATCACCTGGTCCAGGACCTGGAAGATCTCCGTCTTGACCTGCTCGTTCTCGACGACGGCCTCGATGACGAGGTCGCGGTCGGCGAACTCGCCGAGGTCGGTGGTGAAGCTGAGGCGGGCCAGGGCGGCGTCCCGCTCCTCCTCGCTGATCTTGCCGCGTTCGGCGGCCTTGGTCAGCGAGTTGTGCAGCCGGGTGCGCCCGATCTCCAGGGCCTCCCCGGTGGTCTCGGCGACCTTCACCTCAAGACCGCTGCGGGCGCACACCTCCGCGATGCCCGCGCCCATCTGGCCACAGCCCACCACGCCGACCTTGGTGATGTCGGTCGGGAGGGTAGAGAGGTCCGTCACATCGTGCCTTTCGCTGCTCATCCGTCGCGCGGGTCCCCCGTGTTCGGCAGTGGTAACTGCGTCCCGGCGCCCGCCACGCCCCCCGACGTTACTCCCGCGATGCCCATGGCGGCGGGCCGGGGCGGGCATGCTGTGCCCACGCAGAGCATTGTCACGGAGAGGAACGGAGTCGTCACATGACGTACATCGGGCGGCGGGGACTACTGGCGGGGGCCGCGGGCGTGCTGGCCGGCACGGCGGCGGGCCCGGCGGCGGCGGCAGCGGCGGGACCTGTGACGGCAGCGGCCGTACGGGAGCCGGCCGGCCCACCGGGGGCGCTCCCCGCCCGGGGCGGCGCCGGGGGCCGGGCGGGGGCCGCGGAGTTCCGGGGGATGTGGATCGCCACCGTACAGAACGTCGACTGGCCCTCCGAGAGCGGCCTCACCGCCCGGCAGCAGCGCGCCCAGCTGATCACGTTCCTCGACGCGGCCGTGGCCCGCCGGCTGAACGCGGTGGTCCTCCAGGTCCGGCCGGCCGCCGACGCCTTCTGGCCCTCGACGCGCGAGCCCTGGTCCCAGTGGCTCACCGGGACGCAGGGCCGCGACCCGGGCTGGGACCCGCTGGGCACGGCGGTCACCGAGGCGCACGCGCGCGGTCTGGAGCTGCACGCCTGGTTCAACCCGTACCGGGTGGCCAACCACGCCGACCGCAGCCGCCTCGCCGCCTCGCACCCGGCGCGCCGCAACCCCGGCTGGACCGTCCCCTACGGCGGGAAGCTGTACTACAACCCGGGCCTGCCCGAGGTGCGGGCCTTCGTCCAGGAGGCGATGCTCGACGCCGTCTCCCGCTACCCCGTCGACGCGGTGCACTGGGACGACTACTTCTACCCGTACCCCGTCGCGGGGGAGTACTTCGACGACGACGACGCCTTCGCGGAGCACGGCGGCTCCCACACCTCCCGCGCCGCGTGGCGCCGCCACAACACCGACACCCTCGTGCGCGAGATGTCGCAGCGGCTGCGCACCGTCCGCCCGGCGGCCCGCTTCGGCGTCAGCCCCTTCGCGGTCTGGCGCAACCAGGGCACCGACCGGCTCGGCTCGGCCACGCGGGCGCTGCAGACGTACGACGACCTCTACGCGGACACCCGCAAGTGGGTCCTGGAGGGCTGGATCGACTACGTCGCGCCGCAGGCGTACTGGCACATTGGGTACGCACCGGCCGACTACGCCGAGATCGTGCGCTGGTGGGCGAAGACGGTGGCGGGCACCGGGGTCGACCTGTACATGGGCGAGGCGCTGTACCGCTGCGACGCCCGCAGTTCCACCCCGGCCTGGCGGGACCCGGCGGAGCTGTCCCGGCACCTGACCCTCGCCCGCCGGTACGCGGAGGTCCGCGGCCACTGCTACTTCTCGGGGAAGCACGTGGTCGCGGACCCCAATGGAGCGCTGGCCAGGGTCGTTGCCGACCACTACCCGACGGCCGTGCCGCCGAGGTGACTCAGCGCCAGGTGGTGGACTTGCCCTCGGGCTTGTCCGGGTGGCGTACGACGCAGTCGGGGCCGGGGGACATGACGGCGTCGTGCCCGTCCGGGAAGTGGACCCGGTACGGGGGGGCGCCGTTCTCACCCAGGACCTCGACGATCTCGCCCACCCTGTCGTGCTGGCCCACGACCCTGCCGTGCTGCACCAGCTGGTCGCCCTCGGTCGCGCGCATCTGCTGACCTCCCTCGGAGCCGGTCCGATCCGGTGCTAGCAGTTTAGGACGATCCGCGGCTATTTGACCCGTTGGGTCACGGTGATGCAGACGAGGACCGCGCAGGCGGTCAGGGGGGTGGCCGGGGACAGGTGCTCGCCGAGCAGCGCCACCGACCACACCAGGGTGAGCAGCGGCTGGGCGAGCTGGAGCTGGCTGGCACGGGTGGTGCCGATCTCGGCCATGCCCCGGTACCAGACGTAGAGCCCGAAGAAGTTCGAGCCGGCCGCCAGCCACACCAGGCCGGTCACCCCGTGCCAGGTCAGGTGCACCGGCTCGGACGCCAGCGCGAACGCCGCGCCGGTCAGGCTCAGCGGCAGGCACAGCACCAGCGCCCAGCCGATCACCTGCCAGCCCGGCAGGGAACGGGCCAGCCGCCCGCCCTCGGTGTAGCCGGCCGCGCACACCAGCAGCGCCCCGAACAGGTAGGCGTCCCCGGCGGAGGGGGCGCCGCCGCTCTGGGCCAGGGTGAAGACGAGGATCACCGCGGCCCCGGCGACGGCCGCCGCCCAGAAGCGGCCCGAGGGGCGGCTGCCGGTGCGCAGCGCCGAGAAGGCGGCGGTGGTCAGGGGCAGCAGCCCCACCACGACGGCGGCGTGCGAGGTGGTGGAGGTGCGCAGGGCCAGCGTGGTCAGCAGCGGGAAGCCGACCACCACGCCCGCAGCCACCACGGCCAGGCCCGCCCAGTGCTCCCGGGCCGGCAGCGGCACCCGCCCGGCCAGCAGGAAGCCGCCCGCGACGGCGGCGGCCAGCGCGCTGCGCAGGGCGACGAGGGACCACGGGCCGAAGCTCTCCAGGCCCCACGCCGTGGCGGGAAAGGTCAGCGAGAAGGCGACCACCCCGAGCAGGGCGAGGGCGGTGCCGCTGCGTGCTCCACGGTCGCGGCCCACCTGCACCGCTATCGGGGCCGGAAGAGTAGCGCTATTCTGTACTGTCATGTACGAGCGTAGCAGTGTGGCCGAACTGGCAGAATCCCTGCGAGCAGAACTCGACCGCTACCCGGTGGGTGGAAAGCTGCCGTCCAGCCGGGCCATGGTCGAGCGCTACCGGGTCAGCCCCGTCACCGTCTCCCGCGCCCTCGCGCAGCTCGCCGCCGAGGGGCTCGTGGTCACCCGGCCCGGCGCCGGGGCCTTCCGCGCCCACCCCCGCACGAGCGGCCCCGCGCCCGGCGACACCTCCTGGCAGGAGGTGGCCCTCAGCGCCGAAGGCGCCGGGGACGTCGTCCCGCGCTCCGTGGACGCCGCCGGGGTCGCGAACTCCCTCGCCGTGCCGCCCCCCGGGGTCATCGAGCTCAACGGCGGCTACCTGCACCCCTCGCTCCAGCCCGAACGGGCCATGGCGGCCGCCCTGGCCCGCGCCGGACGCCGGCCCGGGGCGTGGGGGAGGCCGCCCATGGAGGGGCTGCCCGAGCTGCGCGACTGGTTCGCCCGCGAGATCGGCGGCGCCGTCGGAGCGGTGGGCGCCGCCGACGTGCTCATCACCGCCGGCGGGCAGAGCGCCCTCACCACCGCCGTACGGGCACTGGCCCCGCCCGGCGCGCCCATCCTCGTCGAGTCGCCCACCTACCCCGGCCTGCTGGCCATCGCCCGCGCCTCCGGCTGCCGGCCGGTACCCGTCCCGGTGGACGCCGAAGGGGTCCGGCCGGAGCTGCTGGCCGCCGCCTTCGAAGCCACCGGCGCACGGGTCTTCGTATGCCAGCCGCTGTTCCAGAACCCGACCGGCGCCGTGCTGTCCGCCGCCCGGCGCACCGAGGTGCTGCGCATCGCACGGGCCGCCGGAGCCTTCGTCGTCGAGGACGACTACGCGCGCAACCTCGCCCACGAGGACGCCGGGCCGCTGCCCGCGACGCTCGCCGCGACGGACTCCGACGGGGTCGTGGTCCACGTCCGGTCCCTGACCAAGGCCACCTCCCCCAGCCTGCGCGTCGGCGCGCTCGCCGCCCGGGGCCCGGTCCTGGACCGGCTGCGGGCCATCCAGGTCGTCGACACCTTCTTCGTGCCCCGGCCCCTCCAGGAAGCCGCCCTCGAACTGGTCGGCGCGCCCGCCTGGCCGCGCCACCTGCGCGCCGTCGCCGCCGAGCTGCGCCACCGGCGCGAGGTGCTCGCGGGCGCCCTGCGGCGGGAGCTGCCCGCCGCCGAGCTGACGCACCTGCCCTCGGGGGGATTCCAGCTCTGGGTGCGCCCCGGCGGGGACGGCGACGACGCCGACTTCACCGCGGCGGCCCTGCGCGCCGGAGTCGCCGTCACCCCGGGCCGCCCGTACTTCTGCGCCGAACCGCCCGCCGCGCACGTCCGGTTGAGCTTCGCCGGGGTCTCGGGGCCGGGGGAGCTGGTGGAGGCCGTGCAGCGGATGCGGGGCGGACTGCCCGGGGGCCTGCGCGGCGGGACGTCCCAGGCGGCGCCCGGGGTGCGGTGAAACCGCGTTGAGGGGCCGCGGGGACGGCCCCTAACCTGCGGGCATGACCGAGATAGTGATCACTTCCCTGGCCGGCCGTCCCGAACTGGCGTCCCGGCTGTGGGACATGGAGGACTCCTGGCCGGAGTTCTCCCAGAACGACCCGCTGGCCTGGCTGCTGTACCCGCGCCTGGTCGCGGAGTTCCCCGAGTACGTGTTCATCGCCACCGAAGGCGCCGAGGTGGTGGCCCGGGCCTTCAGCGTGCCCTTCGCGCTGCACACGGCCGAGCGCGGCGGGGTGCTGCCCGGCCAGGGCTGGGACCGGGTCCTGATGTGGGCCTTCTCCGACCGGCGGCGCGGCGTCCGGCCCGACACGGTCAGCGCCCTGGAGATCTCGGTCGCCGTCGGCCGGCAGGGCGAGGGGCTCTCGGGGCGGATGCTCACCGCCATGCGCGAGGGCGCCCGCGCGGCCGGGTTCACCGAGGTCGTGGCCCCGGTCAGGCCCAGCGGGAAGCCCGCCGAGCCGGACACCCCGATGGCGGAGTACGCGTACCGGACCCGCGAGGACGGCCTGCCGTACGACCCGTGGCTGCGGGTCCACGTACGGGCGGGCGCGGTCATCGACTCGGTGGCCCCCGTCTCGATGACGATCAGCGGCACCCTCGACGAGTGGCGCCGGTGGACCGGCCTGCCCTTCGACACGCCGGGACCGGTGCGCGTGCCGGGGGCGCTCAGCACCGTCCACTGCGACCCGGAGCACGACCGCGCGGTCTACGTGGAGCCGAACGTATGGGTGCGCCACCCGCTGGGCGGCGTCGGAGACCGGGTCTAGGGCCTGTCGTCAAACTGCCGTCGTCGCCCGGAGGGCGGCCCCGCGGCGGGGGCGCGACCCCGGCCCCCGCGGGCCGCCCGGTCGACACCCCCGGCCCGGCGCGTGAGCATGGGAAGGAGGCGGGCCGCCCGCTTCCCCGGGGGGGGGGGGGGAGAGGGAACGCCGACCCCGTGCCGCCCCGCCCCCCGGCCCCGCCCCGCCCCCGCCTCTGCCTCGACGGAAGTGATGGCAATGAGGACAAGGACCCGGCTCTCCGCCCTCGCGACCCTGCTGGCCTCCTCGCTCGCGATCGCGCCCGCGGTGCCCGCCCGGGCCCAGGACACGGCCGCTCGCGTACCCGCCGGGACCTGCGTGGTCCGGCCCGACGGCCAGGACCCGCAGAAGAAGCTCGTGAAGATCACCGGTACCGGGTTCACGGGCAAGGACACGGTGGCCGTCGCGGGCGACAACGGGTACAGCGACCCGCGGTTCGAAGTCCCCGCCGGCGGGGATTTCCAGGTCGGCGGCCTGCCCGACGGCACGTACACCGTCGACGGCGTCCCGTGCGGCGGCGGCACCCCGGCGAAGCCGCGGGAGGCCGGAGCCCGGGCCGAGTACGACAAGGGCTACCGGGCGGGCTTCCAGGCCGTCAAGGGCGACTGCCGGGCCGAGCCGCCCGCCGTCGAGCCCCCGCCCGACCGGAACTGGACGGACGGCTACGCCGCCGGTGCCGCGCTCGCGGCCAGGACCTTCTGCGGCGGCCTCGACTAGCGCGGACCCCCCGGAACGCCGTCCGGCCACCGGGACAAGGCCTTTGCATAAAACTGCATAGGTACGTATAGTCATGCCATCGAGGAGGAGGACCGATGGTGGTACGTGTAGCGGTGGCCGGAGCGAGCGGATACGCGGGCGGTGAAGTCCTGCGCCTGCTGCTCTCGCACCCCGGGGTGGAGATCGGCGCGCTGACCGGGCACTCCAACGCCGGACAGCCCTTCGGCCCCCTCCAGCCGCACCTCGTCCCGCTCGCCGGACGGACCCTGGAGGCGACCACGCCCGAGGTCCTCGCCGGCCACGACGTCGTCTTCCTGGCCCTGCCGCACGGACAGTCCGCCGCCGTCGCCGCGCAGCTCGGCGAGGACGTGCTCGTCGTCGACATGGGCGCCGACCACCGGCTGAAGGACTCCGCCGACTGGGACGAGTTCTACGGTGCCCCGCACGCCGGCACCTGGCCCTACGGCCTCCCCGAGCTCCCCGGCGGCCGGGCCGCCCTGGCCGGCAGCAAGCGCATCGCCGTCCCCGGCTGCTTCCCGACCGCCGTCTCCCTCGCCCTCTACCCCGCCTACCAGGCGCGGCTCGCCGGGCCGGAGGCCGTCATCGTCGCCGCCACCGGCACCTCCGGCGCCGGCAAGGCCCTCAAGCCGCACCTGCTCGGCGCCGAGGTCATGGGCACCGTCACCCCGTACGGCGTCGGCGGCGGCCACCGGCACACCCCCGAGATGGTGCAGAACCTCTCCCCGCTCGCCGGGGAGCGGGTCTCCGTCTCCTTCACCCCGAACCTGGTGCCGATGCCGCGCGGCATCCTCGCCACCTGCTCCGCCAAGGCGCGGCCCGGCACCAGCGCCCAGTCGCTGCGCGCCGCGTACGAGAAGGCCTACGCCGACGAGCCCTTCGTCCGGCTCCTCCCCGAGGGCCAGTGGCCCACCACCAAGGCCGTGTACGGCTCCAACGCCGTCCACGTCCAGGTCGCGTACGACGAGTCCGCCCAGCGGATCATCGCCATCAGCGCGATCGACAACCTCACCAAGGGCACCGCCGGCGGTGCGGTGCAGAGCATGAACATCGCCCTCGGGCTGCCCGAGGCACTGGGTCTTTCCACGATTGGAGTGGCGCCGTGAGCGTGACGGCTGCACAGGGATTCACGGCGGCGGGCATCGCCGCCGGGATCAAGGCGAACGGCAACCCGGACCTGGCCCTCGTGGTCAACAACGGGCCGAGACTGGCCGCCGCGGGCGTCTTCACCTCCAACCGCGTCAAGGCCGCCCCCGTGCGCTGGTCCGAGCAGGTCCTGCGCGGGGCCACCGTCAGCGCGGTCGTCCTCAACTCCGGCGGCGCCAACGCCTGCACCGGCCCCAAGGGCTTCCAGGACACCCACGCCACCGCCGAGAAGGTCGCCGCCGTCCTGGGCGGCGAGCACAACGCCGGCGAGATCGCCGTCGCCTCCACCGGGCTGATCGGCGTCATGCTCCCCATGGACAAGCTGCTCCCCGGCATCGAGACGGCCGCCGCCGCCCTCTCCTGCGACGGCGGCGAGGACGCGGCCATCGCCATCAAGACCACCGACACCGTCCACAAGACGGCCGCCGTCACCCAGGAGGGCTGGACCGTCGGCGGCATGGCCAAGGGCGCGGGCATGCTCGCCCCGGGCCTGGCCACGATGCTCGTCGTCCTCACCACCGACGCGGACGTGGACAGCGCCACCCTCGACAAGGCGCTGCGGGACGCGACCCGCACCACCTTCGACCGGGTCGACTCCGACGGCTGCATGTCCACCAACGACACCGTGCTGCTGCTCGCCTCGGGCGCGTCCGGCCGGGTCCCGGCGTACGCGGCCTTCGCCGAGGCCGTGCGGACCGTCTGCGACGACCTCGCCCGGCAGCTGATCGGCGACGCCGAGGGCGCCAGCAAGGACATCCGCATCGAGGTGATCGGTGCCGCCAGCGAGCAGGACGCGGTCGAGGTCGGCCGTTCCATCGCCCGCAACAACCTGCTCAAGTGCGCCATCCACGGCGAGGACCCCAACTGGGGCCGGGTGCTGTCCGCCATCGGCACCACCAGGGCCGCCTTCGACCCGGACCGGCTGGGCGTCGCCATCAACGGCGTCTGGGTCTGCAAGAACGGCTCCGTCGGCGAGGACCGCGACCTGGTCTCCATGAAGGACCGCGAGGTGCGCATCACCGCGGACCTGTCCGCCGGCTCCGAGTCGGCGGTCATCTGGGCCAACGACCTGACGGCCGAGTACGTCCACGAGAACAGCGCGTACAGCTCGTGAGCACCGCGAGGCGCCACACCGCGCTCCCCAAGGCCGAGATCCTCATCGAGGCGCTGCCCTGGCTCACCCGCCACAACGGCAAGATCGTCGTCATCAAGTTCGGCGGCAACGCCATGGTCGACGAGGACCTGAAGGCCGCGTTCGCCCAGGACGTGGTCTTCCTGCGCCAGGCCGGCCTGCGGCCCGTCGTCGTCCACGGCGGCGGCCCGCAGATCAACGCCCAGCTGGACAAGCAGGGCCTGGTCAGCGAGTTCAAGGCCGGCCTGCGCGTGACCACGCCGGAGGCCATGGACGTCGTACGGATGGTCCTGGCGGGCCAGGTCCAGCGGGAGCTGGTCAACCTGCTCAACCAGCACGGCCCCCTGGCCGTCGGCATGACCGGCGAGGACGCCCACACCATCACCGCCACCAAGCACGTCCCGCGGATCGAGGGCGAGCCCGTCGACATCGGCCGGGTCGGCGAGATCACCGCCATCGACACGGGCGCGATCGAGGCCCTGCTCGCGGACGGCCGGATCCCGGTCATCTCCTCCATCGCCCGCAGCGCCGACGACGACCACGTGTACAACGTGAACGCCGACACGGCCGCCGCGGCCCTCGCCGCCGCGCTGGGCGCCGAGACGCTGATGGTCCTCACCGACGTCGAGGGCCTCTACGCGGACTGGCCCAACAGCGACGAGGTCATCAGTCGGCTCACCGTCAGCGAGCTGGAGAAGCTGCTGCCCGAGCTGTCCAGCGGCATGGTGCCGAAGATGGAGGGCTGCCTGCACGCCGTGCGCGGCGGTGTCAGCACCGCCCGGGTGATCGACGGGCGGGTCCAGCACTCGATCCTGCTGGAGATCTTCACCGACGAGGGAATCGGCACGATGGTCGTGCCCGACGCACAGGGGAGGAGCCCGCGGTGAGCGGCAACGAGGAGTACGCGGCACGCTGGAAGAGCGCGCTGACCAACAACTACGGCACCCCCGCGCTGGCCCTCGTGCGCGGCGAGGGCGCGCAGGTCTGGGACGCGGACGGCAAGCAGTACACCGACTTCGTCGGCGGCATCGCGGTCAACGCCCTCGGCCATGCCCACCCGGCCATCGTCTCCGCCGTGACCGAGCAGATCGCCACGCTCGGACACGTCTCCAACCTCTACGCCTCGGAGCCCGTCCTCGCCCTCGGCGAGCGGCTGCTCCAGCTGTTCGGCCGCGAGGGCCGGGTCTTCTTCTGCAACTCCGGCGCGGAGGCGGTCGAGGCCGTCTACAAGATCGGTCGGCTGACCGGCCGGACCCACATGGTCGCCACCGGCGGAGGCTTCCACGGCCGGACCATGGGCGCCCTCGCCCTCACCGGCCAGCCCGGGAAGCAGACGCCCTTCCTGCCGCTGCCCGGCGACGTGACGCACGTCCCCTACGGCGACGTGGAGGCCCTGCGGGCCGCGGTCACCGAGGAGACGGCCTTCGTGCTGATCGAGCCCGTCCAGGGCGAGATCGGCGTCGTCGTCCCGCCCGCCGGCTACCTGACGGCGGCCCGCGAGATCACGCGGGCCACCGGGACGCTGCTCGTCCTCGACGAGGTGCAGACCGGTATCGGCCGCTGCGGCAGCTGGTTCGAACACCAGCAGCACGAGGGGGTCGAGCCCGACCTCGTCACGCTCGCGAAGGGCCTGGGCGGCGGCCTGCCCATCGGCGCGGTGGCCGCCTTCGGCCCGGCCGCGGACCTCCTCCAGCCGGGCCAGCACGGCACGACCTTCGGCGGGAACCCGGTCGCCTGCGCCGCCGGCCTCGCAGTGATCGACACCATCGCCGCCGAGGGACTGCTCGACCGGGTGAAGGCGCGGGGCGAGCGGCTGCGGTCCGGAATCGAAGCCTCCGGTCACGGGCTGGTCTCCCACGTCCGCGGCTCGGGACTGTTGCTGGGTATCGTGCTGACGGAGCCGCTCGCACCGCAGGTGCAGCTGGCGGCCCAGCAGGCCGGGTTCCTGGTCAACGCGCCCGCCCCCGACGTCGTACGGCTGATGCCCCCCTTCGTCATCACCGAGGCGGAGGTGGACGCGTTCGTCCGGGCGCTTCCCGGCATCCTCGACGAAGCGGGACGATCCGGAGAATGAGACGACGATGAGCCAGGCGCAGGAACCCGAGCAGAACGGCGGCCCCTCCGTTCCGCAGACCCGCACCGCCCGCCACCGCCGGATCGTGGACATCCTCAACCGGCAGCCGGTCCGCTCCCAGAGCCAGCTGGCCAAACTGCTCGCCGACGACGGGCTGAGCGTCACCCAGGCGACGCTCTCCCGCGACCTCGACGAGCTGGGCGCGGTCAAGATCCGCAACACCGGAGGCGAGCTGATCTACGCGGTCCCCAGCGAGGGCGGCTTCCGCACCCCGCAGGCACCGCTCGGCGAATCGGCCAAGGAGGAGCGCATGCGGCGCCTCTCCGGAGAACTGCTGATCTCGGCGGAGGCCTCCGCGAACCTCGTGGTCCTGCGCACCCCGCCGGGCGCGGCCCAGTTCCTCGCCTCGGCGATCGACCAGGCCGAACTGCACGCGATCCTCGGCACCATCGCCGGCGACGACACCCTCATGCTCATCAGCCGCGACCCGGCCGGCGGCCAGGCCCTGGCGGACCACCTCCTGCGCCTGGCGCAGAAGGAGGGCTGAGGCGGCGGGCCGGGGGCGGCGCTCAGTACCGGGTCACCGCCAGGGGGCCGGTCTCCGTGCCGATCGCGATGTGCGGGTGGCGGCGCGGGTTCGCCCAGCGCAGCAGCTCGCGCATCGCGCCGCGGGGGACGGAGACGCAGCCGGCCGTCGCGCCCTCGCCGTCCACGTGCAGGAAGATGCCCGCACCCCGGCCGCGTACCGGCCGCTCGTAGTTGAAGCCGATGACCAGGGCGTACGCGTACTGCCGCGCGTACGTCACCAGGTGCTCGGCCTCGCCCGGCGCGCAGTCGGCGGCCAGCGGCTCGGTCCAGCGGTTGTAGGCGGCCGAGGCGTTGTCCTGGCACCACCACGAACGGTCCGTCACCCGCCGGTAGGCGTACTCCGTTCCGGCGGGCGGGCGGGCGATGCCGAAGGCGTACGGCAGCTCGAACAGGCCCGTCGGGGTGGTGTCCGTGCCCTGGACCCGGGTCCCGCCCTCGGTCAGGCCGTTCGCCCCGAACCGGGCGGGCGCGCTGCCCGCCTCGAACCAGCGGCCCGCCCGCCGGTCCCACCAGGTCAGCACCCCCGTCGTGGAACCGGGCGCCGGGGCGACGGCGGTGATCAGCTGGCTGCCGCCGCCGGTGTCGGCGAGCCGGGCGGGCAGCGGGCCGGGGCCGTACGGGAGGAGCCCGGCGAGGATCAGCGAGCCCGTGAGCAGGGCGGTACGCAGCACACGTCAGACCGTACGGCCGGCCGGGGCGGCCGCCCCGCAGGCAGGCCGTGGCGGGGTGTCACAGCAGCCGCATCCGGTGGACGTCCAGGTTCCGGGCCACCCGCGCCAGCAGCTCGCCGAGCTCCGCCCGGTGCGCCTCCCCTTCGTCGAGGGTGCTGAGCCAGTTCCAGTTCATCACCGTGCTGCGCGCGTACAGGCGCGGGCCCGGGTCGGGGTGCGTCAGCATCGCGACGGAGGCCCGCAGTTCGGCGCTCCCGCCCCGGCCGCGCAGCAGCCGGAACGCGGCCCTGCGGGTGTGCGGGGGCCACTCGGTGCCGGTACGCGCGGCCAGCGCGGCGGAGTCCAGCCGTCCGGTCACCCGGAGCAGGGACAGCGCGGCCTCCCGGGCCACCGACGCGGAGGGGTCCTCCAGCAGCGCGAGCAGGACCGCGTCCTCGACGGCGAGGCCCAGCCGGCGCAGGGCGCCCAGGGCGGCGGCCCGTACCGCACCGTCGGGGTGGTCCAGCAGGGCGTGCAGCAGCGGCCCGTCGGCCTGTCCGGCCACCTCCCGGAAGCCCGCCACCGCGTAGCCGGTCACCCGCTGCCGGTCCGTGACGAGCGCCAGGTAGTGCGGGTACGGGTCGCCGCCGTCCCGGCCCAGCAGCCACCGGGCGCAGGCCCGGACCCGGCCGGACCGGTCCGCGAGGTGGTCCACGGCTTCGGCCGCCCGCCCGGCCCGGCGCAGCGCGGTGACCCCGGCGGCCCGCACCGGCGCGAAGCGGGAGCCGAGCAGGGCGTCGACCGCCCCGTCGTCCGGCCCGTCGGCGGCCATCGCCGCGAGCGCGGCGTCGGTCCACATCCGGGCCGTCACCGGGTCGGGCTCGGTCGCGGCCCGCCGGGCCGCTTCCCGTACGCCGAACCGCCCGGCGGCGAGGGTGACACGGGCGGCGAACCGGCGGGTCGTCAGCTCCCCCTCCCCGCGCAGCCGCTCCAGCAGGCCGTCACGCTGAGCGGGCGTCAGCGCGTTCCAGCTCCAGGTGGTGCAGGGCCGGCCGGGGCGCCACCAGGCGGCGAGCAGGGAGTAGCGGCCGGACAGGGCCGCCTCCAGCTGCTCCACCGCCCAGCCGCCGTGCTCGCGGCCGCCCAGCCGCAGGACGAACGGGGTGAGGTGGATCAGGACGTCGGCGGGGTACTTGGCCACCGCCCTGCCCAGGACCCGGCGGGCGCGGTCGCGGACCTGCGGGACCCGGTCGGCGCACCGGATCAGGACGAGCGGCAGCGGCGGGTTCCGCCAGGCGGCGAGCGAGGCCATGCGCACCCGCCCGTCCGGGTGGCACAGCCGGGCCTCCAGCCGGCGATCGTCGCCCGCCCCGGGGGAGCGCAGGATCCGGCGCACCTCCTCGTCGAAGGCGATCCACGCGTCCGGGCCGTTCCCGGCGAGCTCGGCCGCGACCGGTGAGGTGTTGCCCCGCAGCAGTGCCCGGGCCACATTGCGACCCCGCGACGCGTTGTCGGCCGCGCTCCACATGTGTGCCCTCCCCGGATCGGTCGCGCCCGATCGTAGGCGGCCGGGGGGCGGGGCCGCTCCCGATATACGGGCTGGTGAACGCGGCACACCGGACCTCGATTGACGAAACATACGGAGCAATGCATAGTTATGCCAACGCTGCGGCCGGTCAGACGGCGCGTCGCGTCGCGCCGTGAATCGTTTGACGCTGTACCGAGACGGCCTCCCCGCTTCCTGCGCGGCGGGGAGACCGTCGCACCACCACCCTCATGAGGAGCAGTAGCTGTGAGCAGCAACACCGGTGACGTCCGGCTCTGGGGCGGCCGCTTCGCCGACGGCCCTTCCGAGGCCCTCGCGAAGCTGTCCGCGTCGGTCCACTTCGACTGGCGGCTGGCGCCGTACGACATCGCCGGCTCGCGTGCCCACGCCCGCGTCCTCGCGAAGGCGGGGCTGCTCACGGCCGAGGAACTCGACCGCATGATCGCGGGCCTCGACCGGCTGGAGACCGACGTCGCCGACGGCTCCTTCACCGGAACCATCGCCGACGAGGACGTGCACACCGCCCTGGAGCGCGGCCTGCTGGAGCGCCTCGGCCCCGACCTCGGCGGCAAGCTGCGCGCCGGCCGCTCCCGCAACGACCAGGTGGCGACCCTCTTCCGGATGTACCTGCGCGACCACGCGCGGATCATCGGCGGGCTGGTCGCCGACCTCCAGGACGCGCTGGTCGGCCTCGCCGAGGCGCACCCGGACGTGGCGATGCCGGGCCGGACGCACCTCCAGCACGCGCAGCCCGTCCTGTTCGCCCACCACGTCCTGGCCCACGTGCAGTCCCTGTCCCGGGACGCGGAGCGGCTGCGGCAGTGGGACACCCGCACGGCGGTCTCCCCGTACGGTTCGGGTGCCCTGGCGGGCTCCTCGCTCGGCCTGGACCCGGAGGCGGTCGCCGCCGACCTGGGCTTCGAGCGGGGCTCGGTCGGCAACTCGATCGACGGCACGGCCTCCCGCGACTTCGTCGCCGAGTTCGCCTTCGTCACCGCGATGATCGGGATCAACCTCTCCCGGATCGCCGAGGAGATCATCCTGTGGAACACGAAGGAGTTCTCCTTCGTCACCCTCCACGACGCCTTCTCCACCGGCTCGTCGATCATGCCGCAGAAGAAGAATCCGGACATCGCGGAGCTGGCGCGCGGCAAGTCGGGCCGTCTCATCGGCAACCTGACCGGCCTGCTGGCCACCCTGAAGGCGCTGCCCCTGGCCTACAACCGGGACCTCCAGGAGGACAAGGAGCCGGTGTTCGACTCCTGCGACACCCTCGAAGTCCTGCTGCCGGCCTTCACCGGGATGATGGCCACCCTCACGGTCAACCGGGAGCGGATGGAGGAACTGGCTCCGGCCGGCTTCTCGCTCGCCACCGACATCGCCGAGTGGCTGGTGAAGCAGGGGGTGCCCTTCCGGGTCGCGCACGAGGTGGCCGGCGAGTGCGTCAAGGAGTGCGAGGCGCTGGGGATCGAGCTGGACGAGCTCACGGACGAGCAGTTCGCGAAGATCTCGGAGCACCTGACCCCCGAGGTCCGCACCGTCCTCAACGTGCCCGGGGCCCTGGCCTCCCGCAACGGGCGCGGCGGCACCGCCCCGTCGGCGGTCGCGGTCCAGCTCACCGAGCTGAAGGCCGACCTGGTCATCCAGCACGCCTGGGCGGCCCACAAGCAGTAGCCCGCGGGGCGTGAAGGGGCGGCGGGGACCACACCGGTCCCCGCCGCCCCTTCGTCATCGGGTGATCAGCAGACGACCGTGACGGAGAACGGCCGGTCGCTGTCCACGGCCGCGCTGCCGCCGGCGGACGGCGTGGCGGTGCGGATGAAGAGGGTGTTCCCGTTCACCTGGCCGACCAGGATGGAGGAGCTGCCGGGGCCGGGGTCGTTCCCGCCGTTGGTGTTGATGGTGCCGAGCAGGGCGCACCCGCCCAGTCCGGAGGCCGTGGTGATGTTGTAGCGGCCGATGCCGAACTTGTTGATGCCGGTGATGCCCTGGCCGCCGAGGACCTGGCCGCCGGCGGAGACCTTCGCCCACGCCGTGGTGGTGGCCATGGAGTGGGACGCGGCCGCCGGTTCCGCCGAGGCCGAGGACACGGCGACCGCGCCGCCGATCGTCAGTGCCAGCGCCGCCGCAGCGAACGTGAGCTTCCTGGACGCGTTCATGTCTGTCTCCCTGCTGCCTGCAAGTGGATGTATCCGTGCAGGTGGCCCACCCCGGGCAAGGGCTCACCGGGGAGGACTCTCCTCCTGCGCGCACCCTCCGCAGAAGGCCCGGGGGCGACAGTCACTCCAAATGATCAAGATGCGCATCAACGCCGCGAATGCGGGGAGTAGTCATCGAATGACGTTCCGTCACAGCGCGGCGGCCCAGTCCGCGAGCGCGTCGAAGTCCGCCCGGGTCAGGCCGATCCGCTCGTCCACGCGCATCAGCAGGGCGTGCGCCGGGTGGTACCGGTCCACGTACTCGCGGTCCATGGCCGTGATGTCGTCGTCGATCCAGGCGAAGGGCCGCGGGCCGGCGTAGTCGAGGACGTACTGCGTCTTCCAGAAGGTGCCGCGCGGGGCGCGCCCGTGCATCACGGGCCAGTCGATGAAGGGCAGCCGCGGCAGCCCCAGGTGGGGGCCTATCCAGTCGTTCGCCTCGTCCTTCCAGGTGGTGGCCCAGACGAGGTCGTACGCGTCCGCCAGCGCGAGCAGCTCCGCCCCGTGGCCGTGGTTCAGCCAGACCCGCAGCGGCTTGCCCTCGGTGAAGCCGGTGGGCCGCATCCGGTGGGTGCTGTAGCCCGCCGGGCGGCGCTGGGCCTTGGCGGCGTAGGGGTTCAGGGGGCCGTCGACGTCCATCAGCAGCAGTGGCTTCATGCCTCAAGCCTTTCTCTCGTGCCGCCCGCCGGGCAGCCGGTTTTTTTCGATCGGGGTGTGGCTCGATCTCACCCATAGATGAGACAGCCGCGTCTCATTCGGGGTATGGTTGTCTCATGGCCATGGATCGTGACCAGGTGCTCCGCGACGCGGCGGCCCTGCTCTCCCGCAAATCGACCGCCACGATGGACGAGGTCGCCCGCGCCGCAGGCATCGGCCGCGCGACCCTCCACCGGCACTTCGCCGGGCGTGACGCCCTCGTACGCGCCCTGGAGGACCTCGGCATCCGGGAGTTCGAAGGCGCCTTCGACCGGGCCCGCCTCGACGAGGGCACGGCCGTGGAGGCCCTCAGGCGCCTGGTCGCCGAGACCGAGCCCAACGCCCAGCTGCTGGCCTTCCTCGTCACCGAGAACCAGCTCTTCGAAGGCGACGAGGTCAACGAGGGCTGGGCCCGCCTCGACGCCCGGGTCAACGCGCTCTTCAAACGCGGCCAGCACGAGGGCGACATCCGTATCGACCTGAGCCCCGCATGGCTCACCGAGGCCCTCTACGGCCTCGTCGGCAGCTGCGCCTGGGCCGTCATGGACGGCCGCGTCGCGGCCAAGGACTTCCAGTACATGATCACCGAGTTGCTGCTCGGTGGCGCCAGACGGAGTGTGGAGTGATGACCCGAACCGAACAGCTGAACCGGCGGACGGAGACGGAGGGCAAGAGCAGGGGGCGCTGGCTCGCACTCTCCGTGCTCGTCCTGGCCGTCCTGCTGGTCGCGGTCGACGCCACCGTACTCGGCCTCGCGACCCCCTCCCTCAGCGAGGACCTCAAGCCGTCCGGCACCCAGCTGCTGTGGATCGGCGACATCTACTCCTTCGTCATCGCCGGCCTGCTCGTCTCCATGGGCTCCCTCGGCGACCGGATAGGCCGCAAGAGGCTCCTCCTCACCGGAGCCGCCGCCTTCGGCGCCGTCTCGGTCCTGAACGCCTACGCGACCAGCCCCGAGATGATGATCGTCGCCCGCGCCCTGCTCGGCGTCGCCGGCGCCACCCTGATGCCCTCCACCCTCGCGCTGATCCGCAACATCTTCCACGACCCGCGCGAACGCAGCCTCGCCATCGGCATCTGGGGTGCCACCGCCTCCGCCGGCGCGGCCGTCGGACCCGTCGTCGGCGGAGCCCTGCTCCAGCACTTCTGGTGGGGCTCGGTCTTCCTCATCAACCTCCCGGTGATGATCGTCCTGGTCCTCGTCGGCATCCGGCTGCTGCCCGAGTCCAAGAACCCCGTCGCGGGCCCCTGGGACCTGCTCAGCGTCGCCCTGTCCCTCGTCGGCGTCATCGGCGTCGTCTACGCCGTCAAGGAAGTGGCCACCCACGGCCCCACCCCGGGTGTCTGGATCGCCGCCACCCTCGGCGCCGCCTGCCTCTACGCCTTCGTACGCCGCCAGTTCGCCCTGGCGTCCCCGCTGCTCGACATGCGGCTCTTCCGGCACCGCGGCTTCTCCGGTGCCGTCCTCGCCGACCTCCTGACCGTTTTCGGCCTCTCCGGGCTCGTCTTCTTCCTCTCCCAGTTCTTCCAGCTGGTCCAGGGCCGCGACCCCCTGGAGGCGGGCCTGGCCGAACTGCCCGCCGCCGTCGGCGCGGTCGTCACCGGCCTGGTCGCGGGCAAGTACGCCCGCCGCTACTCCGTACGCGTCATCGTCACCGGCGGCCTCGCCGCCATCGGCCTGGCCCTCGCCGCGCTCACCGTGATCCACCGCGAGACCGGATACCCGCTGCTCGGCGCCGCCCTGCTCGTCGTCGGCCTCGGCGCCGGATTCTCCTTCACCGTCACCGCCGACGTCATCCTCTCCAGCGTCCCCAAGGAACAGGCCGGCTCCGCCTCCGCCGTCTCCGAGACCGCCTACGAACTCGGCGCCGCCCTCGGCATCGCCCTGCTCGGCTCCGTCGTCACCGGCGTCTACCAGGGCTTCACCGCCCCGGCCTCGGTCCCCGCCCCAGTGGCCGACGCCGCCCACGAATCCCTCGGCGGCGCCGTGGAGGCCGCCCGCACCCTCGACCCGCAGGCCGCCCAGACCATGGTCGGCGCGGCCCAGGAGGCCTTCGTCGACGGCCTGCGACTGGCCTCCGGCGTCGGCGCGGCCGTCCTGCTGGCCACCGCCGCGGCCGCCTGGTTCCTGCTCAAGGGCCAGGCGCTCCAGGAGGGCGTCGAGCACTGACGCACCGCCAGCCGGTGGTGTCCCGGAGCGACTTCGCGGAATTGACAGTCCGCCGAAGCCCGGGACACCATCCCGGCGATGGAGATCAACGACCTGACCCCGGCCGAACGCCGCGTCGTCGACGCCTTCCCGCGCGGCGAGGCGGTCGACTTCCGCGAGGACCCCGACGAGACCTCCCACGACGGAGCCGCCTGGGGTCCCGGACGCACCGTCCGCGCCGAAGTGCTGCGCAACCTCCTCGTCGGAGGCACGGCCGACGAGGGCCACGTCGCCGGCATCAAGCTCTACGGCGCGAGGATCACCGGCAAGCTCGACCTCAAGTACGCGGTCGTCGACCACCCCATCCGCATGCGGTCCTGCTGGTTCGAACGCAAACCCATGATGTACGGCGCCCAGCTGCGCGCCCTCGTCCTCGGCGACTCCACCCTGCCCGGCCTGACCGCAGCCACCGTGCGCGTCGAGATCGTGCTCAGGCTCTCCCACTGCCGCATCGACGGCCCCGTCCGGCTCGCCGGCGCGAAGATCGAGGGCGGCCTCTTCCTCCAGGGCGCCGTCATCCGCCAGGGCAGCCTGCCCGACGAGGCCGACGAGCCGCCGCTCCAGCTCAACCACGCCGAGATAGGCACGGACATCATGGCCGACGGACTCACCGTCCACGGCCAGTTCCGCATCAACGGAGCCGGCGTCGCCGGCCAGATCAGCCTCGACGACGCCCGGCTCGTCAACCCCGGCGGCATCGCCCTGCACGCCGAGACCCTGACCGTCGGCAGCGACGTACGCGGCCACCGGCTGCACGCCGAGGGCATGGTCAACCTCACCGGCGCCCGCATCCCCGGCCAGGTCATACTGACCCGCGCACGCCTCTCCAACCCCGGCGCCGTGGCCCTGCGCGCCAGCTCGGCGGTCATAGGGGAGCTCTGGCTGCGCAAGGCCCCCGCCATCGACGGCATCGTCAACCTGCGCCGCAGCCAGGTCGACCTGCTCTGGGCCGAACCGTCCGTCTGGCCGCCCCTGGTCCGCACCGACGGGCTCAGCTACCGGCTCCTGCACCCCCACCTGCCCGCCGAGGAGCGGCTGCCGCTGCTGGAACGGGAGGAGGACGGCTACCTGCCGTACGCCTACGAGCAGCTGGCCGCCGCCTACCGCACCGTCGGCGACGAGGCCGGCGCCCGCACCGCCCAGCTGGCCAAACTCCGCCGCCACCGGCGCACCCAGCCCCGGCACAGCCGCCTCTGGGGCCTGCTCCAGGACGCCACCGTCGGCTACGGCTTCCGGCCCCTGCGCGCGGCGGCATGGCTGCTCGCGCTGACGGTCACCGGGACCGTCGCCTACGCGCTGGCACCGCCCCGGGCCCTGAAGGCGGGGGAGGCGCCCGAGTTCAACCCGCTCTTCTACACCCTCGACCTGATGCTGCCGATCATCGGCTTCGGGCAGGAGGGAGCCTTCGCCCCGGCCGGCTGGTACCAGTGGCTGTCGTACCTGCTGATCGTGACCGGCTGGGTCCTCGCCACCACCACGGCGGCGGGCGTCAGCCGGTCACTGCGGCGCCAGTGAGCGCGCGGGGGATCAGGCCGCCTTCGCCTTGGTCGCGTACATGTCCACGTACTCCTGGCCCGACAGCCGCATGACCTCGGCCATCACCGAGTCCGTCACCGCGCGCAGCACGTAGCGGTCGCGGTCCATGCCCTCGTAGCGGGAGAACTCCATCGGCTCGCCGAAGCGGATGGTGACCCGGCCCGGGCGCGGCATGCCCGCACCGCCCGGCTGGAGCTTGTCCGTGCCGATCATCGCGAACGGGACCACCGGGGCGCCCGTCATCAGGGTCAGGCGCGCGATGCCCGTCCGGCCGCGGTAGAGCCGGCCGTCGGGGGAGCGGGTGCCCTCGGGGTAGATCCCGAAGATCTTGCCCTCCTCCAGGATCCGGCGGCCCGTCATCAGCGCGGCCACCCCGCCGTTCGCGCCGTCCCGGTCCACCGGGATCATGCCGGCGCCGGTGAAGAACCACGCCATCAGACGGCCCTTGAGCCCCTTGCCCGTCACGTACTCGTCCTTGCCGATGAAGTGGACCGTACGGTCACAGACCAGCGGAAGGATCATCGAGTCGATGAAGGTGAGGTGATTGCCCGCCAGGATCACCGGACCCGTGCCCGGGATGTTGTCGAGCCCCTCCACCTTGGTGCGGAACATCAGGCGCATGACCGGTCCGACAGTGGCTTTGATGAGCGCGGTACGGAACAACGTGAGCCCTCCGGCATCGAAAAGCGGCTTTCGCACCACACGGCGGTAGTGCAGGTGAGGACGATACTCGCGGGTCACCCCTGATCGCACATCGGGTTCACGCACTGGATACCCGGTGTTGACACACGTTTCCGCCATGTTCCGGCGGAGCCCACCCCCGCGACACCCCCTCCTGCCTACCATCGCCTCGCCCGTCCGGGCCGCCACGCCCCCCGGAGATCCCGGGGCCGCGGGCCCGTTCCAGAACGAGGAGTGGCACTGATGACACAGGGTGGGGCAGCGCGGCGCACGGTCCTGGGAGCGGCCGTACTGGCGGCCGGAACCGGCATCACCGGACTGACGGCGGGAACCGCCGCCGCGGCCGACGACAGCGCCGGACCGGGATCCGAATCCCGCCACGGCGACCGCGGCGGCTACCGGGACCTGCCCGTCCCGCTGGTGATCGGCCACCGGGGCGCCAGCGGCTACCGCCCCGAGCACACCCTCGGCTCCTACCAGCTGGCCCTCGACCTCGGCGCCGACGTCATCGAGCAGGACCTCGTCCCCACCAAGGACGGCCACCTCGTCTGCCGCCACGAGAACGAGATAGGCGGCACCACCGACGTCGCCGACCACCCCGAGTTCACCGCCCGGCGCACCACCAAGACCGTGGACGGCGTCTCCGTCACCGGCTGGTTCACCGAGGACTTCACCCTCGCCGAGCTGAAGACCCTGCGCGCGAAGGAACGCATCCCCGCCGTCCGCCAGCGCAACACCCTCTACGACGGCCGCTGGGCCGTCCCCACCTTCGAAGAGGTGCTGCGCTGGGCCAACCGCGAGGGCCGGCTGCGCGACAAGCGGATCTGGCTGCACGTCGAGACCAAGCACCCCACCTACTTCCGCGGACTGGGCCTCGGCCTGGAAGAGCCCCTCGCCCGGCTGCTGCGCCGCCACGGGCGCGACGGACGCGACGCCGCCGTCTTCCTCCAGTCCTTCGAGCCCTCCAGCATCCAGCGGCTCTCCCGCCTGGTGTCCGCCCCGCGCGTGGTGCTGCTCTCGGCGGCCGGCACCCGGCCCTGGGACTTCGAGGTGGCCAAGGACCCCCGCACGGTCGCCGACCTGGTCAAGCCCGAAGGGCTCAAGTGGATCGCCGGCTTCGCCCAGGGCATCGGCCCCACCCTAGACCTCGTCGTACCGCGCGACGCGGCCGGCAAGCTGGGCACCCCGACCACCCTCGTGCGCGACGCCCACGCCCAGGGGCTGGTGCTGCACCCCTACACCGCGCGCAACGAGAACAGCTTCCTGCCGGCCGAATACCGCAAGGGCACCGACCCCGCCGCCTACGGGGACGCCTTCGGCGCCTTCCGCAGGTACTTCGAACTGGGCATCGACGGCATCTTCACCGACCACCCCGACACCGGACTCCTCGCGGCCGAGGACTTCCGCCCCGGCCGCGGCGTCAACCGCTAGGCCACCGGCCCCGAACGGGTGGGCCGGGCCCGGCCGGGAAACCGCCCGGCCCGGCACCCGCGTCCCGCCCGGCATGGACCTGATACAGGAACCCGACCTGCTCAAGGAACTGGGCCCGCTGCTCTCCGCCGAGGCGGCCGCGGAGGCCCCGGCCGCCGGAGTGGAGGCCGCCGACCTGGAACAAGCCGTCTGGGTCCGGCTGCTGGAGCGCCCACGCGCCCCCGACCCCACCGGCCGGGCCCGCTGGCTGCGGCGCGCCGTGCGCGCCGAGGCCCGGGTGGCCCGGCGGCGGGCGCGGCGCGAGGTCCCGTACGGCGCGGCGCCGGTTCCCACCGCGGCGGCCGGGGCACCGGAGGACGTCCTGATGCACGGCGAGGAGAACCGGGCCCTCCGATCGGCGGTCGCCCGATTGCCCGGACGCTGCCCGGAGCTGCTCGCCGCACTTCTGTCGCCCAGGGACCTGACTTACCGTGAAATCGCAGGAGAGTTGGGTATCTCACAAGGAAGTTTGGGGCCGGTACGTTCCCGTTGCCTGGGATGTCTGCGCAGAATGCTGGCTGTCGAGGTTGCGGCTCCTGGCCCGTGGGGAAAGGAGCGGTAGACCGGAGAGCCACCAGGTGAGCGGGAGGCATGCGCACATGGGCATGAGCGTGACCATTTCGGCGGCGGCCGCCGAAGACGCCGAGCAGATCTTCAAGCTGCAGTATCTGGCGTTCCAGCGGGAGGCCGAGCTGTACGGCAACTACCTCATCCAGCCGCTCACCCAGTCCCTGGACTCCCTGAAGGCGGAGCTGGCCGCGGACACCGTCCTGGTGGCCCGGCTCGGCGACGAGGTGGTGGGCGCGGTGCGCGGCAGCGTCGGCGAGGACGGCACGGCGAGCATCGCCAAACTGTGCGTACATCCCCGGCTCCAGGGCCACGGCCTCGGCGCCCGGCTGCTGCGCGGGGTCGAGGAGGCCCTCGCCGGCAGCGCCGGCACGACCCGCTTCCGCCTGTACACCGGCCACAAGAGCGAGTCCAACCTGCGCCTCTACCGCAAGGCCGGCTACGCCCAGGTCGGCAACCGCACCGCCTCCGACGGCGTGCGGCTGGTGATCCTGGAGAAGGACGCCAAGGACTCCGACTACGCCGTCAGCGCGTAGGGGGCCCGTGCCGGGGGTGTTCCGCGCGACGGCGGGACGCCCCCGGACCGGTTCCAGGGCGTCAGGGCCTCGGGGCCGGACGGCTCAGCGCTTCGAGCGGAGCCAGAGCATCCCGGTGACCGGCAGGATCACCGGGATGAAGAGGTAGCCCATCCCGAACTCCGACCACACGGTCGTGTCGGGGAAGGCCTCGGGCCGTACCAGCGTCCAGGTCCCGACGGCCAGCACGCCCGCCAGTTCGACGCCGCAGCACACCAGCGCCGCCTTGCGCGCCTTCTCCCCGCCGCGCACCAGCGAGTACGTGATGAAGGCGTAGGCCACGGCCGCGGCCGCCGACAGCGAGTACGCCAGCGGGGCCCGGTCGAACTCGGTGGAGATCTGGTAGGCCGAGCGCGACACCGCTCCGACCACCATGACCCCGTACAGCCAGACCAGCAGCAGCCCCGGACCGGATACCAGTCGCCTGCGCCCGGCGGGCGGGGCGGTCGTCGTGTCAGGCACCTGCGGATCCCCAGATGTCGTAGAGGCGTACTTCCAGCACGGCGAGGACGACCGCGCCGGCGGCCACCGTCACCGATCCCCACTTGGTGCGCTCGGTCAGCGAGAGCATCCCGGCCGCCGGCACCGCCGCGAAGGCGCCCAGCAGATAGGCCACGAAGATCACCGTGCCCTGCTCGGGCTTCTCGCCCCGGCCCAGCTGGACCAGGCCGATCACCAGCTGGGCCAGGGCCAGCACCGTCACCACGGCCATGCCGATGAAGTGCCAGTCCTTGGTCGGCTGGTCCCGCCACGCGGCGTGGCCGCACCAGGCGGCGAGGGCGAGGGCGGCCGCGCCGAGGGCGACCGTCAGGGCGTCGAGCATGCAGCGAGGGTATTACGGGCCCAAAGACCCGATGCGCCCGCCCCTCGCCCCGGGCTTTCCTGGAAGGCATGAAGCTGCATGCCGAAGCCCTGCTGTTCGACAACGACGGCACGCTCGTGTCGTCGATGGAATCCGTGCACCGCTGCTGGACCCGCTGGGCCCGGGAGTACGGCCTGTCCGAGGAGGAGTTCGCCCGGGTCGAGCGGCACGGCCGCCCGGCCGCCGAGATCATCGCCGAACTGCTGCCCGAAGACGTACGGGCCGGCGCGCTGGCCCGCATCGAGGCCCTGGAGGTCGAGGACGTGCCCGGCGGCGTCGTCCTGCTGCCCGGCGTCAAGGAGCTGCTGAACGCCCTGCCCGCCGGCCGCTGGGCCGTGGTCACCTCCGCCACCCGCCCGCTGGCCGAGGCCCGGCTGCGCGAGGCGGGCATCGACTTCCCGGAGCTGGTGACCGCCGAGGACGTCACCCGCGGCAAGCCCGACCCGCAGCCGTTCCTGCTCGCCGCACGGCGCCTGGGTGTGGACCCGGCCCGCTGCGTGGTCTTCGAGGACGCCCCCGCCGGGCTGGCCGCCGGCCGGGCGGCCGGCATGCGGACCGTGGCCTTGGCCACAACGCACCCCGCCGCCGAGCTCGACGCGGACGTGGTCGTCAGGGACCTCTCGGCCGTGTCGGCACTGGTCAGCGGTGCCGGTGTCACGCTTGAGACGGACGATCGGAGCTGACCGTTGCCGTCCGGAATGCGGCCGGAATCCGTCCGCATTCCGGACGCCATTGATCGGTGAGTCGCCATGTCTGCTTTACTGGGGCACATGACCACGACGAGCAGCCGCACCCTTGCGACCGAGGCGACCATGACGCCCGGTGCTCGTTGTATGTGTCGAATGTGCGCCTTCTGAGGGCCCCTTCACGCAGTCTCGCGCCCCGAAGCGAGACCGGCCGAGCAACTCCGCCACGCCAGTCGGACGACACCGCCGACTGATCCCCGGTCCGGACCGCTCCTGCCCCGCGCACGCGTCGACACCATCGTTTTGTGACGGTTAGACCCGTATCGCGTCCCCAGATGTTTGCCCCGTGCACGGCATCCGCACCCCGTGCACTCGACAGCGACGGAAATCCTGTGATCACCACATCGGGCCTCACGAAGGTCTACCAGTCCCGTGGCCGCGAGGTCACCGCCCTGGACGGCGTCGACCTGCACGTCCGCGAGGGCGAGGTCTACGGAGTCATCGGCCAGAGCGGCGCCGGCAAGTCCTCCCTCATCCGCTGCGTGAACCTCCTGGAGCGCCCCACCAGCGGCACCGTGACCGTCGACGGCGTCGACCTCACCGCCCTCGCCGGCCGCGGCCGCCGCGCCGGCAAGGAGCTCCGCGAGGCCCGCAGCCGCATCGGCATGGTCTTCCAGCACTTCAACCTGCTGTCCTCGCGCACCGTCCAGGCCAACATCGAGCTGCCCCTGGAGATCCTCGGCGTCTCCGGCCGCGAGCGCTCCCGCAAGGCCCTGGAACTCCTCGACCTCGTCGGTCTCGCCGACAAGGCCAAGGCCTACCCCACCCAGCTCTCCGGCGGCCAGAAGCAGCGCGTCGGCATCGCCCGCGCCCTGGCCGGCGACCCCAAGGTGCTCCTCTCCGACGAGGCCACCAGCGCCCTCGACCCCGAGACCACCCGCTCCATCCTCCAGCTGCTGCGCGACCTCAACCGCCAGCTCGGCCTCACCGTCCTGCTCATCACCCACGAGATGGACGTGGTCAAGGCCGTCTGCGACTCCGCCGCACTCATGAAGCGGGGCCGGATCATCGAATCCGGCACCGTCGCCGAACTGCTCGCCACCCCCGGCTCCGAGCTCGCCGGCGAACTCTTCCCGGTCAGCGGCGCCGCCACCGGCCCCGACCGCACCGTCGTCGACGTCACCTTCCACGGCGAGGCCGCCACCCAGCCGGTCATCTCCCAGCTCTCGCGCACGTACAACATCGACATCTCGATCCTCGGCGCCGCCATGGACACCGTCGCAGGCCGCCAGATCGGCCGCATGCGCATCGAACTCCCCGGCCGCTACGAGGAGAACGTCGTGCCCGTCGGTTTCCTGCGCGAGCAGGGCCTCCAGGTCGACATCGTCGACGACGACTCCGACCTCGACTCCGAGATCGCCGCACTGGTCAAGGATGGTGCCAAGTGACCTGGTCCGAGATGCAGCCCCTGCTCACCCAGGGCACCTACGACACCCTCTACATGGTGCTGTGGTCCACCCTGGTGACCGTCCTCGGCGGACTGCCCGTCGGCATCCTCCTCGTCCTCACCGACAAGGGCGGCCTGCTGCAGAACCAGCCGCTCAACAAGGTCCTCGGCGTGATCGTGAACATAGGCCGCTCGCTGCCGTTCATCATCCTGCTGATCTTCCTGATCCCGGTCACCACCGCCGTCGTCGGCACCTTCATCGGCCCCACCGCCATGATCGTCCCGCTCGCCATCGGAGCCATCCCCTTCTTCGCCCGCCTCGTCGAGACCGCCGTCCGCGAGGTGGACCACGGCCTCGTCGAAGCCGTCGAGTCCATGGGCGGCGGCATCCCCACCCTCGTCGGCAAGGTCCTGCTCCCGCAGGCCCTGCCCTCCCTGGTCGCCGCCGTCACCACCACCGTGATCACCCTCGTCGGCTACTCCGCCATGGCCGGCGCCGTAGGCGGCGAAGGACTCGGCTCCAAGGCCATCACCTACGGCTTCCAGCGCTTCGAGACCGGCTTCATGTTCGCCACCGTCGCCGTCCTCATCGCCCTCGTCACGGTGATCCAGCTGATCGGCGACGGCGTGGTACGCGTCCTCGCGCGCCGCGGCCGGACAGCCTGAGACCCCCCCCAGACTTCCCCACCAAGGAAAGCCCGCACTTGTCGTGCTTGGGCCACCACCCCGCGAACACCCGCGAAAAGCAAGAAAGGCACTCTTCGTGCGCAAGAACACCAAGCTCACCGCCATCGCCGCCGCCTCCGCCGCGCTCGCCCTCGGCCTCACCGCCTGCGGCAGCTCCTCGGACCCGTCCACGGCCGCCAAGACCGACGGCGGCAAGGTCGACGAGAGCAAGCCGCTGGTCATCGCGGCCTCCCCGAGCCCGCACGCCGACATCCTCAACTTCGTCAAGGACAAGCTCGCGGCCAAGGACGGCCTCAAGCTGGAGGTGAAGGAGTTCACGGACTACGTCCTGCCCAACACCGCCACCGAGCAGGGCCAGGTCGACGGCAACTACTTCCAGCACAAGCCGTACCTCGACGACTTCAACAAGAAGAACGGCACGCACATCGTGCCCGTCGTGAACGTGCACCTGGAGCCCCTCGGCCTCTACTCCAAGAAGGTCAAGGCCCTCACGGACATCAAGCCCGGCCAGACCATCGCCGTCCCCAACGACACCACCAACGAGGGCCGCGCGCTCCAGCTGCTCGCCGCCAACAACCTGATCACCCTCAAGGACGGCGTCGGCACCAGCGCCAAGCTGTCCGACATCACCGACAAGAAGGGCCTGGAGTTCAAGGAGCTGGAGGCCGCCACGGTCCCGCGCGCCCTGAACGACGTCGACGCCGCCGTCATCAACGGCAACTACGCCCTCGAAGCCAAGCTCTCGCCCGCCAAGGACGCCCTCGTCCTGGAGAAGGCCGACGGCAACCCCTACGCCAACTTCCTGGCGGTCAAGGAAGGCAACCAGAACGACCCGCGCATCCAGAAGCTCGCCAAGCTCCTGAACTCCGACGAGGTCAAGAAGTTCATCGAGGAGAAGTACCAGGGCTCGGTCATCCCGGCCTTCGGCACCCCCGCCGCCTGACCCGGGACCGCCTGACAGGCGCCGGACCCCCGGCCCCGCGCACCCCTTCGGGCGCGCGGGGCCGCGGCCTGCCCGGGCTCCGCCCCGGGTCTGCCCGGGGTCTGCCCGCTTCCGGGCAGCCCGGCCCTGCACATCACCCGGCCCATGCTGCATGCTGTGGCCTACGACCCGCACAAACGGTCCCGCACCAGTGGTCCCGTACGAACGGTCCCGCCCCACGGTCCCAGGCATGGAGCTGCGCATGACTACCACCTTCCCGGACGTCACCATCAGCACGGACCGGCTGGTGCTGCGCCCCTTCGAGGAGGACGACGTCACCGCGCTCGCCGAGATGATGAACGACGAGCACGTCACCGCCTGGACCTCGGTACCGCACCCCTACACCCACGCCGACGCCCACGCCTGGGCCACCGTCCTCTCCCACGCCGAACGCACCGAGGGCCGCGGCATCGTCTTCGCCGTCACCGAGTTCCTCACCCAGCGCCTCGTGGGCATCGTCCACCTCCGGAACACCAGCTGGCGCACCCGCACCACCGAAGTCGGCTACGTCACCGCCCCCTGGGCCCGCGGCGAGGGATACGCCAGCGAATCCGTCCTTGCCGTCGCCCAATGGCTCCTGCGCGACCAGGCCTTCGAAAGACTCGAACTGCGCACCGCCGCCGGGAACACCGCCTCCCAGCAGGTGGCGCAGAAGATCGGTTGCATCAGCGAAGGCGTCCTGCGCAACGTGGCGATAGTCCGCACCCAGACGGCCGACGGCGGCTGGACCGAGACCCGCACCGACCTCATCGTCTGGAGCCTGGTCCCCGAGGACCTCGACGACGCCGACGAGTACGACGCCTACGACGCGTACGAGAGCCACCACACCTGCCCCGCCCCCGCCGGACGCCCCGGCCACGACGCCGGCCGGGCGGAAGGCCACGGCGACGGCCACGGGAACGGTTACGGGAACAGCCACGGCGACGGTCACGGGGAAGACCGCCTCCTGCGCCTCGGCGCCGACGCGCACGGCTGCCCCGTCGGCGCCGACCGGCACTGACCCGATGACCAGGTAGTCTCACCGTGTCCCCCTGACGAGGCCGAAGACGCCCACGACGCCGCCCGGACGCGGCCGAAGACGCCTCCCCCGCCCCCCACCCCAGGAGACCGACGACGATGGCCGACCGGGTCACGGTGATCGGCTGGGACGGCTCCCCCCTGACCGCGGCCGCCCGCTCCGCGCTCTCCGCCGCCACCCTCGTGGCCGGAGCCGCCCACCACCTCGCGCTCCCCGAAGTCCCGCCCGGCGCGGAACGCATCCGCCTCGGCAGCCTCGGCCTCGCCGCCCGCCGCATCGCCGGCCACCGCGGCACCGCCGTCGTCCTCGCCGACGGCGACCCCGGCTTCTTCGGCGTCGTACGCACCCTGCGCGCACCCGAACACGGCCTCGAAGTCGAGGTCGTCCCCGCCGTCTCCGCCGTCGCCGCCGCCTTCGCCCGCGCCGGAATGCCCTGGGACGACGCCCAGGTCGTCGTCGCCCACCCCCGCACCCTGCGCCGCGCCGTCAACGTCTGCCGCGCCCACCCCAAGGTCGCCGTCCTCACCTCGCCCGGCGCCGGCCCCGTCGAACTCGCCCTGCTGCTCGAAGGGATCCACCGCACCTTCGTCATCTGCGAGGAACTCGGCACCGACCGCGAACGCGTCACCGTCCTCACCTCCGACGCCGCCGCCGACCACAGCTGGCGCGACCCCAACGTCGTCATCGTCATCGGCGGAGCCGGACACACCGCCGCCGCGGACCCCGGCTGGCTCCTCGGCCAGAACCCCGGCCTCGCCCCCGCACGTGGCTGGGCCCGGCCCCGGCCCGCCGCCGACGGACCCCGGCCGGGGGAGGGGGAGTCCGCCCAACTGCGCGCCGCACAGCTCGCCCGGCTCGGCCCCCGCACCGGAGACCTCGTCTGGGACATCGGCGCCGGCTCCGGAGCCCTCGCCGTGGACGCCGCCGCCTTCGGCGCCGCCGTCATCGCCGTCGACGCCGACCCGCGCGCGTGCGAACGCGTAACGGCCGCCGCCCGCAGGCGCGGTGTCCAGATCCAGGTCGTCGCGGGCCGCGCCCCCCACGCCCTGGAGAACCTGCCCGAACCCGACGTCGTCCGCGTCGGCGGCGGCGGGCCCGCCGTCGTCGCCGCCGTCGCCGAACGGCGCCCCGAACGGATCGTCAGCCACGCCTCCACGCGCGACGAGGCCGAGGCCATGGGACGCACCCTCACCGAGCACGGGTACGCCGTCGAATGCGCGTTGCTCCAGTCCGTCGGCCTCGACACCCGGACCTGGGCGGAACAGGAGCGTTCCGTGGTGTTCCTGCTGGCAGGCGAACGCCCCGTGAACCGCTGACGCGGAGCCCGGGGTAGGCTGGCCGATCGTCGTACCGCCCCTGGTGGACGCGCGACGTGGCGCAGTCCACAGCGGACCGTGCCGGTTTCCGGCCGACACGGCGGCCTACGAGCGCGACAATGCTCAGGAGTTGTTGTGCGTGCGTACGCGAGGCGTCGCACCGCGCGACGACCCCGCACGGCAAAGTCCGCACGGCGGGCCCTGAGGGCGACCGGGCGATCGAAGAGGCAACACCGATGGGCGAGGGGTACGCATGACTGACACCGGCCAGGTCCCGGGCGAGGGTCACCCGGACAACACGGGCATGGTGGATCAGCCGGGCAGTCCCGCTCCGGTCCCCCCGATGCCGCCCCTGCCCCCGATGCCGCCGCAGGCCCCGGCCGGCTACGCCTTCCAGGACCTCGTGGACGACCCGTCCGAGGCCGAGGACGAGGAACTCCTGCTGATGCCGAGCGGCCACGGCCAGGGCTCCTGGAGCGACCCGCAGGTGGTCCCCCCGGTCCCCGCCTTTCCCGGCGAATTCCCGGCCGAGCCCGGATACACCGAGTACCCGCAGCCCGCCGCCCCCGGCTACCCCGAGCCCGGACACCTCGGCTTCCAGGAGCAGGGCTACCCCGGCCCCGAGGCCTTCCCGGTGCCCGGGCAGCCCGTTCCGGGTCAGCCCCTCCCCGGCTTCCCGGAGGCCGGTTTCCCCGAGGGTGGTTTCCCCGCTCCCGGCGCCGTTCCCGGACCCGGCCCCGGCGCCTTCGCGGAACCCGTCGCGTACAGCGCGGGCGCACACGAGACCGGCGGCCGCGACTCCGGCTCCCTGGACCTCGGCGGCCTCGTCGTCCCGCCGGCCGCCGCACAGGTGCCGCCCGCCGCCGGCGTGATGCCGCCGCGCCGGCCGCTGCACATGGGCCCGCCCGTCCCCGACGCCACCGGGGGAGTCGTACGCTCCCTCGCCGACCGGGGTCCGGCCGCCGCGCCCGCCGCGCAGGTGCCGCCGATGGTGCCGGGCGTGCAGGTCGTCCCTGGTGTCCAGGCCGTCCCCGGGGTGCAGGTCGTCCCCGGGGTGCCCCAGGCCGCCGCCGGTGTGGAGCAGGCCCCCGGTGTGGAGCAGGCAGCTCCGGTCGAACAGGCAGCTCCGGTCGAACAGGCCGTTGCCACCGAGCCCGTCGCGCCCGTGGAGCAGGCCGTAGCCGCCGAGCCCGTCGCGCCCGTGGAGCAGGCCGTTGCCGCCGAGCCGGTCGCGGCCGGGGAGCAGACAGCCGTGCCGGCGGAGCCGGTGGTGGCGGAGGCCGTGGCCGTCGCCCCGGAGGCCGCCGTGGCGGAGCCGGCCGTGGCGGAGCCCGCCGTGGCCGTCGATGGCGTGGCCGTCGCGCCGGAGGCCCTTGCGGCGGAGCCCGTCGTGGTGCTGGCGCCCGAGGTGGCCGCCGCCATCCAGGCCGCCCAGGCCGCCGAAGCCGCCCAGGCCGCCGCCGCGCAGGCTCCCGAAGCCGCCGCTCCGGCCGCCGAGCAGGCCCCCGAGCCCGTACCCGCCCCCGAGCCCGTCGCGGTCGACCCCGCCGCCGCTGCCGCGCCCGGCCCCGAGTACCTGGACCTGGGTCCCGCCGCGCCGCAGACCGGCGAGGTCCCGCCGCAGGCCGGTACCCCGTGGACGGTCGAGCCGGTCGACCCCGCGGCCGTCGCCGCCCCCGCCGCGGCCGCAGCGGAGGCCGTCCCCGCCGCCGCCGAGGAGGCCCCGACGGCCCCCGAGGCCGCCGTCGCCCCGGTGCCCGCCGCCGAGGCCACTGGGGCCCCTGAGGCGCCCGAGGCCGCAGTTCCCGCCGCCGACACCCCGGCCGAGCCCGCGCCGGAGGCCTCCGAGACCGCGCCCGCCGCCGAAGCGGGGCCCGAGGCGCCGGAGGCCCCGGCGGAGCCCGCGCAGGCCGCCGAGGCGCCCGCCGCCGAGCCGCAGGGTCCGGCCGGGGGCGTCGAGCCGGCCTCCGCGGAAACGGTGGTCCAGGCCGAAGCACCCGCCGAGACGCCTGCCGAGACCGAGACCGAGGCCGCGCCCGAGGGCGTCGAGCCCGCCGCCGAGCCCGCCGCCGAAGCCGCTCCGGCCGAAGCCGAGTCCGAGTCCGAGGCCGAGCCCGTCCCGGCGGAGCCCGTCGGCGAGCCGGCCCCCGGATACGCCGACGCCGAGCGCGAGGCCGTCCTGCGCGTGATGCGCGAGCGCCGCGACATCCGCAAGGGCTTCCGTACCGACCCCATCCCGCACGAGGTGCTGCTGCGCGTCCTGGAGGCGGCCCACACCGCGCCCAGCGTCGGCCACTCGCAGCCCTGGGACTTCGTCGTCATCCGCTCCGCCGAGACCCGCCGGACGATGCACGAGCTCGCCCAGAAGCAGCGCGAGGCGTACGCCAAGTCGCTGCCCAAGGGCCGGGCCAAGCAGTTCAAGGAACTGAAGATCGAGGCCATCCTCGACACCCCCGTGAACATCGTCGTCACCGCCGACCCCACCCGCGGCGGCCGCCACACCCTCGGCCGGCACACCCAGCCGCAGATGGCCCCGTACTCCTCCGCCCTCGCCGTCGAGAACCTCTGGCTCGCCGCGCGCGCCGAAGGCCTCGGCGTGGGCTGGGTCAGCTTCTTCGACGAGCGCGAGATGGTCCGCGCGCTGGGGCTCCCCGAGCACCTGGAGGTCGTCGCCTACCTGTGCGTCGGGTACGTGGACGAGTTCCCGGAGGAGCCGGAGCTGATGCAGGCGGGCTGGTCGCAGCGCCGTCCGCTGGCCTGGGTCGTCCACGAGGAGACGTACGGCCGCCGCGCGCTGCCGGGCGAGGCCCCGCACGACCTGCTCTCCGAGACGGTCGCCAGCATCCGCCCGCTCGACGCGAAGGCGCTCGGCGAGGCCTGGGAGCGCCAGAAGCGCATGACGAAGCCGGCGGGCGCGCTCGGCATGCTGGAGATCATCTCCGCGCAGCTGTCCGGCCTGTCGCGGGTCTGCCCGCCGCCGATCCCGGAGCCGGCCGCCGTCGCGATCTTCGCCGGTGACCACGGTGTCCACGCCCAGGGCGTCACCCCGTGGCCCCAGGAGGTCACCACGCAGATGGTGGCCAACTTCCTGGGCGGCGGGGCCGTCTGCAACGCCTTCGCCAACCAGGTCGGCGCCGAGGTCTGCGTCATCGACGTGGGTGTGAAGGGCGACCTCCCCGCCACCCCGGGCCTGCTCCCGCGCAAGGTCCGCCCCGGTACGGACGACCTCTCCGTCGGCCCCGCGATGAGCCGCGAGGAGGCCGTCGCGGCCATCGAGGTCGGCATCGAGACGGCGCGCGATCTCGTCGCGGCGGGCAACAAGGCGCTGCTGACCGGCGAGATGGGCATCGCGAACACCACGGTGTCGGCCGCGCTGATCTCCGTCTTCACGGGGGTCGACCCGGCGGAGGTCACCGGTCGCGGTACCGGCATCAACGACGAGACGCACGCCCGGAAGGTCGACGTCGTACGCCGCGCCCTGGAGCTCCACCAGCCCGACCCGAACGACCCGATCGGGGTCCTGGCGGCCATCGGCGGCCTGGAGCACGCGGCGATCGTCGGCCTGCTCCTGGGCGGCGCATCCCTGCGCACCCCGGTCATCCTGGACGGCGTCAGCGCCGGCGCGGCCGCCCTGGTGGCCCGCGCCATCGCCCCCGAAGCCCTGTCGGCCTGCATCGCGGGCCACCGCAGCGCGGAACCGGGCCACGTGGCCGCCCTGAACAAGCTCGGCCTGCGCCCCCTGGTCGACCTGGACCTCCGCCTCGGCGAAGGCACGGGCGCCCTCCTGGCGCTCCCCCTGGTGCAGAGCGCGGCCCGCGCGATGCACGAGGTGGCCACGTTCGACGCGGCGGGCGTGACGGAGAAGTAACCCCGGCTCAGCCCCCGCCCCATGGGTGGCGGGGGCTTTGTCGTACGTACCTTGCGGCGCGGGCCGGCCATCTCCCCCTCGACCCCCCGGGCCCGGCCGGTGGTTGCCCACCCGCCCCCTCGTCTGTGGGCCGGGGGGCGGGGGGCGGTAGCCCCTTGGGCCGTCTCAGGGAGGTGCTGGGGGTTTCCCGTCAGTCCCATCGTCCTTCCGGTTCGTGCCGGCCTGTCAAGGGCGCTCCCTTCGGTCGCGTCACTTCGTGATCGCC
>NZ_JBWKEE010000022.1:0-161707 GCF_056435605.1 Streptomyces sp. NPDC043896 | reverse complement strand
CACCTCGTCACCGAACACGGCGTCCGCGACCTCCTCCTCACCAGCCGACGCGGCCAACAAGCCCCCGGCACCACCGAACTCACCGAAGAACTCGCACAGTTGGGCGCCCGGGTACGGATCGCGGCCTGCGATGCAGCCGACCGCACCGCACTCGCCAACCTGCTGGGGTCCATCCCCGCCGACCGGCCTCTCACGGGGGTCGTCCACGTCGCCGGGGTCCTGGACGACGGAACCATCGGCTCCCTGACCGGCGAACGCGTCTCGCGCATCCTCGCCCCGAAGGCCGACGCCGTCGTCAACCTGCACGAGCTGACCCGCGACACGGACCTGTCCGCCTTCGTCGTCTTCTCCTCCGTCGCAGGTGTGTTCGGCGGTGCCGGACAGGCCGGATACGCCGCCGCGAACTCCTTCCTCGACGCCTTCATCGCCGAACGCCACGCGGCGGGCCTTCCCGGCCTGTCGCTGGCCTGGGGCCTGTGGACCGGAGTCGGCGGCATGGGCGACACCCTCACCCCCGAGGACGTCGAACGCATCGGCCGCTCCGGCGTCCAGGTCCTCACCCCCGGTCAGGGCCTCGCCCTCTTCGACGCCGCCCTCACCACCGACGAGGCCCTCCTCGTCCCCGTCCCCCTCGACCTGCCCACCCTGCGCACCCGGAGCCAGGTGCCGGGCCTGCTGAGGTCCCTGGTCAGCGCGCCCCGGCGGCGCGGTGCGGCCGCCACGGCCACGGCCACGGCGACCGGCGGCTCCCTCGCCGACCGGCTGGCCGCCCTCGGGCGGGCCGAACAGCGGTCGCTGCTGCTGGAGTTGGTCTGCACCCAGGCGGCGGTGGTCCTCGGACACGGCGGAGGCGGCGCGGTGGAGGCCGAGCGGGCCTTCCGCGAGCTGGGCTTCGACTCGCTCACGGCCGTCGAGTTCCGGAACCTGCTGATGGGCGAGACGGGCATCCGGCTCTCCCCGACGGTCGTGTTCGACCACCCCAACCCGGCGGCCCTCGCCGAGTTCCTCCGTACGGAGCTGGTCGGCGAGGACGCGGACGCGCGGACCGGCGCCGCGGTGGCCGTCGGCGACGACGAGCCGATCGCGATCATCGGCATGAGCTGCCGCTACCCCGGCGGCGTGGAATCCCCCGAGGACCTGTGGCGGCTCGTCGCCGACGGCCGCGACGGCATCACCGGCTTCCCCGAGAACCGGGGCTGGGACCTCGACGCCATCTACAACCCGGACCCCGAGCACCGGGGCACCTCGTACACCCGCGAGGGCGGGTTCCTGCACGACGTGGCGGAGTTCGACGCGGAGTTCTTCGGGATCTCGCCGCGCGAGGCCCTCGCCATGGACCCGCAGCAGCGGCTGCTGCTCCAGGCCACGTGGGAGGCCTTCGAACGGGCCGGGATCGACCCGAAGGCGATGAAGGGGTCCCGTACGGGCGTCTTCGCCGGGCTGATGTACCGCGACTACCTGACGCGGCTCTCCTCGATCCCGCAGGAGCTGGAGGGCTTCCGCGGGACCGCCAGCAGCGGCAGCGTCGCCTCGGGGCGCGTCTCCTACCTGTTCGGTCTGGAGGGCCCGGCGGTGACGGTCGACACGGCCTGCTCGTCCTCGCTGGTGGCACTGCACCTCGCCGCCCAGGCGCTGCGGCGCGGCGAATGCACGATGGCCCTCGCGGGCGGTGTGACGGTCATGTCCTCGGCCGGCACCTTCGTGGAGTTCAGCCGGCAGCGCGGGCTGTCGGCGGACGGCCGTTGCAAGTCCTTCGCGGACGGCGCGGACGGCACCGGCTGGGGCGAGGGCGTCGGCATGCTGCTCGTCGAACGCCTCTCGGACGCCGTCCGCAACGGACACCCCGTCCTGGCCGTCGTACGCGGCTCCGCCGTCAACCAGGACGGCGCCAGCAACGGACTCACCGCCCCCAACGGACCCTCCCAGCAGCGCGTCATCCGCCAGGCCCTCGACAGCGCCGGCCTCACCACCGCCGACGTGGACGCCGTGGAGGCACACGGGACGGGGACCCGGCTGGGCGACCCCATCGAGGCGCAGGCCCTGCTCGCCACCTACGGCCAGGACCGGGACGCGGACCGACCGCTGTGGCTGGGCTCGGTGAAGTCCAACATCGGGCACACCCAGGCCGCCGCCGGCGTCGCGAGCATCATCAAGATGGTGGAGGCCATGCGGCACGGCACCCTGCCGCGCACCCTTCACGTCGACGCCCCGTCCTCCCAGGTCGACTGGGAGGCGGGAGCGGTGGAACTGCTGACCGAGGACCGCGCCTGGCCCGAGACCGGGCGCGCCCGCCGCGCGGGCGTCTCGTCCTTCGGCATCAGCGGCACCAACGCGCACATCATCCTGGAACAGGCCCCCGAGGCCGACACGGCCGAGGACGCGGCCGCCCGTCCCGCCCCCGACGGCGCCCTGGTGCCGTGGCTGCTCTCGGGCCGTTCGGCCGAGGCGCTGCGGGCGCAGGCGGAACGCCTGCTGGCGTTCGTGGAGGAACGGCCCGAGCTGCGGGTGGACGACGTGGCGTACTCCCTGATGCGGCGGGCCGAGATGGAGCACCGCGCGGTGGTCGTGGGCCGGGACCGCGAGGAGTTCCTCGGCGGCCTGCGCACGCTCGCCCGTGACGGGGCGACCGCTGCGGCTCCGGCCGCCGACGGCCAGGGGCGCGCGGGGAGCAACGGGCTCGCGGTGCTGTTCACGGGCCAGGGCAGCCAGCGGCCGGGCATGGGCCGCGAGCTGTACGAAGCCTTCCCGGTGTTCGCCGACGCGTTCGACGCGGTGTGCGCGGAGCTGGGCGGCGGGGTCAAGGAGACCGTGTTCGGCGAGGACGCCGATGCGCTGGACCGGACGGGTATGACGCAGCCGGCGCTGTTCGCCGTCGAGGTCGCCCTCTACCGGCTCGTCGAGTCGTGGGGCGTGGTGCCGCGCTTCGTCGGCGGGCACTCGGTGGGCGAGATCGCCGCCGCGCACATCGCCGGGGTGCTCTCCCTGGCTGACGCCGCCACGCTGGTCACCGCACGCGGACGCCTGATGGAAGCCCTGCCGGAGGGCGGGGTCATGGTCTCCGTCCAGGCGAGCGAGGATCAGGTCACTCCGCTGCTCGTGCCGGGCGCGGCCGTCGCCGCGATCAACGGGCCCCAGGCCGTCGTGATCTCCGGCGCGCGGGAGGCCGTCGAAGGCGTGGTGGCACGGCTCGCGAAGCAGGGCGTCAAGTCCAAGGCCCTGCGCGTCAGCCACGCCTTCCACTCCCCCCTCATGGACCCCATGCTGGAGGACTTCCGCACCACCATCGCGGGCCTGAACTTCCAACAGCCCGAGATCGCCTTCGTCTCCGCCCTCACCGGCAGCCTGGTGTCCGAGGACATCGCACACCCTGACTACTGGGTCACCCACGTCCGCGAAGCCGTCCGCTTCCACGACACCATCCGCACCCTCGAAGCCGAAGGCGCCACCACCCTCCTGGAACTCGGCCCCGACGCGGTCCTCACCGCCATGGGCCGCCCCTGCCTCACCCACGAGAGCACCGCTCTCGTCCCCACCCTCCGCCGCAACCGGCCGGAGGAGCAGTCGCTGACCACCGCGGTCTCCGATCTGCACCGGCACGGCGTGGACCTCGACTGGGAGGCCCTGTGCGGGATGTCCGTCGACTGGGACACCTTCTTCGCCGAGTCCGGCGCCTCCCGCGTCGACCTGCCCACGTACGCCTTCCAGCGGCAGCGCTTCTGGCTGGAGGACGCCCCGGCGGAGGCCGCCCGGGACGTCGAGTCCGTCGGTCTCAAGCCGGCCGGGCACCCGCTGCTGGGCGCGGCCATCGCGCTGCCCGACTCGGACGGGGTGATGTTCACGGGGCGGCTCGCGGCCCGGGCGCAGGCCTGGCTCGGTGATCACCGGGTGATGGGGAAGCTGGTGGTGCCCGGGGCGGCCGTCGCGGAGCTCGTGGTGCGGGCCGGTGACGAGGCGGGCTGCGGGACCGTGGACGAGCTCACCCTGGAGGCGCCGATGGTGCTTCCCGAGGACGGGGGCGTGCAGTTGCGCGTGCTGGTCGGGGCGGGTGACGCCCAGGGGCTGCGTCCGGTCAGCGTGTTCTCTCGGGCCGAGGAGGCTGCGGAGGACGCCCCGTGGATCCGGCACGCAGCCGGCACGGTGTCCGCGACCGTCGCCGCGCCGGCTGCGGACGCCGGTGCGGCGGTGTGGCCGCCGGCCGGGGCCGAGGCCCTGGACGTGGCCGGGCTGTACGGGACGCTGGGGGCGGCCGGGCTGGAGTACGGGCCGGTGTTCCAGGGGCTGAAGGCCGCCTGGCGGCTCGGCGAGGACGTCTACGCCGAGGTCGCGCTCCCCGAGGCGGCGGCCGCCGACGCGGGCCGGTTCGGCATCCACCCGGCCCTGCTGGACGCCGCCCTGCACGGCATCGGGCTCGGCTCCTTCGTCAACGCCGACGGCGGGGGCGGGGCACGGCTGCCGTTCGCCTGGACGGGGGTCGCACTGCACGCCTCCGGGGCTTCCGCCCTGCGGGTACGGATCGCCCCGGCCGGAACCGATGCGGTCTCGCTGACGCTCACCGACCAGGCCGGAGCACCCGTCGCCACGGTGGAATCGCTCGCACTGCGCGCCGTATCGGCGGGGCAGTTGGAGGACGGCTCCCTGCGGGACGCCCTGTTCCGGCTGGACTGGGCCGAGGCGGCGCTGCCCGAGACGGCGCCCTCGGTGGCGGCGGGCGCCGCGTGGGCGCTGCTGGGCGGCGGGGACGCGTACGCGGCCGGGGTGCTGCGCGGTGCCGGGGTCGGCTTCGAGGCGTACGCGGGTCTGGGCGCGCTGGCCGCCGCGGTGGATGCCGGGGCGGTGGTGCCGGAGGTCGTGGTGGTGCCCGTCGCGGGTGACGCGGAGGGGGCCGGGGCGGCCGCGCCGGAGCGGGTGCGGGAGCTGGTCGGCCGGACGCTGGCGCTGCTCCAGGAGTGGCAGGGCGACGAGCGGTTCGCCGGGTCGCGGCTGCTGTTGCTGACGTCGGGCGCGGTCGTGGCGCGGGGCGGTGAGGCGGTGCACGATCTGGCCGCGGCGGCCGTGTGGGGTCTGGTGCGGTCGGCGCAGGCCGAGAACCCGGGCCGGATCGTGCTGGCGGACGGCCCGCACCGGGAGGCGTCGGTCGGGGAGGTGTCGCCCAAGGAGGCGTCGGCCGGGGATCTGGGCTGGAACCGGCTGTCGGCCGCGCTGGCCGGGGACGAGGCCCAGTTCGCGCTGCGCGACGGGGTGTTCCTCGTGCCGCGGCTGGCGCGGGCGCGGGCCGGGGAGGTGCTGGCGGTGCCGGGCGGCGGGGAGCCGTGGCGGCTGGACGTGCGGGGCCGGGGGACGCTGGAGAACCTGGCGCTGGTTCCGGCGCCGGAGGCGGCCGGGCCGCCGGCGGCCGGTCAGGTGCGGATCGGGGTGCGCGCGGCGGGCCTCAACTTCCGTGACGTGATGCTGTCGCTGGGCCTGTACCCGGGTGAGTTCGTACTCGGCGGCGAGGGTGCCGGTGTGGTCCTGGAGACGGGCCCGGGGGTGACCTCGGTGAAGCCGGGCGACCGGGTGATGGGGATCTTCGACGGGGCGTTCGGTCCGGTGGCCGTCGCCGACGCGCGCAGCGTGCACCGGATCCCGAAGGGCTGGAGCTTCGCCCAGGCGGCGGCCGTGCCGATCGTGTTCATGACGGCGTACTACGGGCTGGTGGACCTGGCGCGGGCGCGGCGGGGTGAGCGGGTGCTGATCCACGCGGCGGCCGGCGGTGTCGGCATGGCGGCCGTGCAGCTGGCCCGGCACCTGGGTCTGGAGGTGTACGGCACGGCCAGTCCGGGGAAGTGGGACAAACTGCGGGCGGCGGGGCTGGACGGGGCGCACATCGCGAACTCGCGGACCCTGGACTTCGAGGGTGCGTTCCTGGAGGCGACCGGCGGGCGGGGCGTGGACATCGTCCTGGACTCCCTGGCCCGGGAGTTCGTGGACGCCTCGCTGCGGCTGCTGCCGGGCGGGGGCCGGTTCCTGGAGATGGGCAAGACGGACATCCGGGTGCCGGCGGAGGTCGCGGAGCTGCACCCCGGGGTGGAGTACCGGGCGTTCGACCTGGTGGACGCGGGTCCGGAGCGGATCGGCGAGATGCTGGCCGCGCTGGTCGAGCTGTTCGAGAGCGGTGCGCTGTCGCCGCTTCCGGTGACGACGTGGGACGTCCGGCAGGCGAAGGAGGCGTTCCGGTACGTCAGTCAGGCCAGGCACACCGGCAAGGTGGTGCTGACGGTTCCGGCGCCGCTGGACCGGGACGGCACGGTGCTGGTCACGGGTGGTACGGGTGCGCTGGGCGGGCTGCTGGCCCGGCATCTCGTACGGGAGCACGGGGTGCGGCGGCTGCTGCTGACGAGCCGGCGCGGGCCGGAGGCGGCCGGGGCGGCGGAGCTGACGGCCGAGCTGGCGGGGCTGGGCGCGCACGTGGAGGTCGCCGCGTGTGACGTGGCGGATCCGCAGGCGCTGGCCGGGCTGCTCGCGGGGGTCCCGGCGGAGCATCCGCTGACGGCGGTGGTGCACACGGCCGGTGTCCTCGACGACGGGATCCTCGGGTCGCTGACCGGGGAGCGGCTGGAGCGGGTGCTGCGGCCCAAGACGGCGGCGGCGCTGGCGCTGCACGAGCTGACACGGGACCTGGACCTGGCGGCGTTCGTGCTGTTCTCCTCGGCGGCCGGAGTGTTCGGCAATCCGGGTCAGGCGAACTACGCGGCGGCGAACGCCTCGCTGGACGCGCTCGCGCAGCGGCGGCGGGCGCTGGGTCTGCCCGCGGTGTCCCTGGCGTGGGGCATGTGGGAGGAGGCCAGCGAGATGACGGCCCACCTGGTGGCCGGGGAGGGTTCGCGGACGGCGCGGGGCGGTGCTCCGGCGCTGTCCTCCGAGGAGGGGCTGGCCCTGTTCGACACGGCGCTCGCGGACGGTTCGGCGGTGCTGGTGCCGGCGCGGCTGGACCTGCGGGCGGTGTCGGGGGCGGCCGGTCCGGTGCCGCCGCTGCTGCGGGGGGGTCTGGTGCGGTCCGGTGCCCGGCGGGCCGCGGCCGCGGCTGCGCGGGCCGAGGGCGGGGCGTCGCCGGCGGAGCGGCTGGGCGGGCTGCCGGCGGCGGCGCGGGAGCGTGCACTGCTGGAGATCGTCCGGGAGAACACGGCCGTGGTGTTCGGTCACGCGAGTGCCGACACGGTCGACGTGCACAAGCCGTTCAAGGACCTGGGCATCGACTCGCTGACGGCGCTGGAGCTGCGCAACCGGGTGACGGCGGCGACGGGGCTGCGGCTGCCGCCGACGGTGGTCTTCGACTGCCCGACCCCGGCGGCGCTCGCGGCGCGGCTGCGGGAGGAGTTCGCCGGGTCGGACGAGCCGGCGCCGCCGGCGGTGCTGTCGGACATCGACCGGCTGGAGTCGGCGTTCGGTTCGGTGGACGCGGCCGACGAGGCGGCGGTCGGGGCGCGCCTGCGGGAGCTGCTCGCCGCCTGGAACGCGCGGACGGCGTCCGCGGTGCCGGAGCCGGCCGACGGGACCGACATCGAGTCGGCGACCGCGGAGGACCTGTTCGACCTGCTCGACGGCGAGCTGGGAGCGCTCTGACGCCGCGCCCCCCGTACGAGCCCCCAGTCCCGCCGGCCAGAACCTGTTGGAGCGATTCCACGTGACGAACACCAGCCAGAACAACGAGGCCAAGCTCCTCGACTACCTGAAGAGGGCCACGGCCGACCTGCGTGAGACGAAGCGCCGGCTCGGCGAGGCGGAGGCCCGGGCGGAGGCGAAGGAGCGGGAGCCGATCGCCATCGTCGGCATGAGCTGCCGTTTCCCGGGCGGGGCGGATTCCCCGGACGGGCTGTGGGAGCTGGTGCGGCGCGGCGGGCACGGCCGGTCGCCGTTCCCGGAGAACCGGGGCTGGGACGTGGACGCCCTGTTCGACGAGGACCCGGGCCGGCCGGGGACCTCGTACGTGAAGGAGGGCGGGTTCCTGCACGGGGCCGTCGACTTCGACGCGGGGTTCTTCGGGATCTCGCCGCGCGAGGCGCTGGCGATGGACTCGCAGCAGCGGCTGCTGCTGGAGGGGGCGTGGGAGGCGTTCGAGGACGCGTCGATCGACCCGGCGTCGGTGCGGGAGACGGACGTCGGCGTGTTCGCCGGGGTCATCCACCACGACTACGTGACCCGGCTGGCGCAGGTCCCGGAGGGGCTGGGCGGCTATCTGAGCACGGGCAGCGCGGGCAGTGTGGCCTCGGGGCGGATCGCGTACACGCTGGGGCTGGAGGGTCCGGCCGTGACGGTGGACACGGCCTGCTCGTCGTCGCTGGTGGCGCTGCACCTGGCGGTGCAGTCGCTGCGGCGCGGGGAGTGTGCGCTGGCGCTGGCGGGCGGGGTGACGGTCATGTCGTCGCCGGGGGCGTTCGTGGAGTTCAGCCGGCAGCGCGGGCTGGCCGCCGACGGGCGCTGCAAGTCCTTCGCGGACGGCGCGGACGGCACGGCGTGGGGTGAGGGCGTCGGGATGCTGCTGGTGGAGCGGCTGTCGGACGCGCTGGCCAACGGGCACGAGGTGCTGGCGGTGGTGCGGGGTTCGGCCGTCAACCAGGACGGTGCGAGCAACGGTCTGACGGCGCCGAGCGGGCGGGCGCAGCAGCGGGTGATCCGGCAGGCCCTGGAGAGCGCCGGTCTGGGTTCCGCCGATGTGGACGTGGTGGAGGCGCACGGGACGGGGACCCGGCTGGGGGATCCGATCGAGGCGCAGGCGCTGCTGGCGACGTACGGTCAGGGCCGGGAGGCGGACCGGCCGTTGTGGCTGGGGTCGGTGAAGTCGAACATCGGGCACACGCAGGCGGCGGCCGGTGTGGCGGGTGTGATCAAGATGGTGCAGGCGATGCGGCACGGCACGCTGCCGCGCACCCTGAACGTGGACGCCCCGTCGAGGCAGATCGACTGGTCGATGGGGTCGGTGGAGCTGCTGACGGAGGAGCGGGCCTGGCCGGAGACGGGCCGGGCCCGGCGGGCGGGGGTGTCCTCGTTCGGGATGAGCGGGACGAACGCGCACGTCATCCTGGAGCAGGCGCCGCAGGCGGAGACGGAGCCGGAGCCGGAGGCTGCCGAGGGGGTGCCGGCCGCCGGGGTGGTGCCGTGGCCGCTGTCGGGCCGTACGGAGGGGGCGCTGCGGGCGCAGGCCGCCCGGCTGGCGGCGCACCTGGAGGCGGGTGCGCCGGTGCGGCCGGCCGACACCGGTTTCTCGCTGGCGACGGGCCGTTCCTCCTTCGAGCACCGGGCGGTGCTGCTCGGTTCGGAGCCGGAGGAGTTCCGTACGGCGCTGGCGGCGCTCGCGGCGGGCGGGCCGGCGCCGGGGCTGGTCCGGGGGGCGGCGGAGAACGGGGCGTACGGGCGGGTGGCGTTCGTCTTCCCCGGGCAGGGCGCCCAGTGGGCGGAGATGGCGGTGGGGCTGCTGGACGGCGCTCCGGTGTTCCGGGCGCGCATGGAGGAGTGCGCGGCGGCGCTGGCCCCGCACACGGACTGGTCGCTGCTGGACGTGCTCACGGGGAAGCCGGGGGCGCCGACGCTGGAGCGGGTGGACGTGGTCCAGCCGGCGCTGTGGGCGGTGATGGTGTCGCTGGCGGCGCTGTGGCGTTCGTACGGGGTGGAGCCCTCGGCGGTCGTCGGGCATTCTCAGGGCGAGATCGCGGCGGCCGTGGTGGCCGGGGCGCTGTCGCTGGAGGACGGCGCTCTGGTGGTGGCCCGGCGCAGCCGGGTGCTGACGGGGCTGTCGGGGCGCGGCGGGATGATGTCGGTGGCGCTGCCGCAGGAGCGGGTGGCGTTCGACGTGGCCGGGTACGCCGACCGGGTGGCGGTGGCCACGGTCAACGGGCCGGCGGCGACGGTGGTGGCGGGCGAGCCGGACGCGCTGCGGGAGATGAAGGCCGCCTACGAGGCGGAGGGGGTGCGGGCGCGGATCATCCCGGTGGACTACGCCTCGCACTCCCCGCAGGTCGAGTCGATCCGGGAGCGGCTGCTGGAGGTGCTGGCTCCGGTGCGGGCGCGCCGGCCGGAGCTGCCGCTGTACTCGTCGGTGACGGGTGACGTCGTGGAGAGCGCGGTCCTGGACGCCGAGTACTGGTACGAGAACCTGCGGCGCACGGTGCGGTTCGAGGGTGCGGTGCGGGCGCTGCTGGCCGACGGGCACCGCTACTTCGTGGAGGTCAGTCCGCATCCGGTGCTGACCCTGGGCATCACCGAGACCCTGGACGCGGCGGCCGGTGGCGGCGGTGCGGTGGAGCGGGCGGCGGTCGTGGAGTCGCTGCGCCGTGACGACGGGGGCCTGGACCGGTTCCTGGCGTCGGTGGCGGAGCTGTACGTGCAGGGCGGGCCGGCGGACTGGCGGCCCGCGTTCGAGGGGCACCGGCCGCGGCGGGTGCCGCTGCCGACGTACGCGTTCCGGCACGAGCCGTACTGGCTGGAGAACGCGCCCGGGGCGGGCGGGGCCGGTACGTCCGGGATGGCGGCGACGGGGCATCCGCTGGCGGCGTTCCGGCTGGATCTGCCGGAGGCGGGGGCGGTGCTGTTCACGGGCGCGGTGTCGGCGCGCAGCCACCCGGAGTTCGCCGTGTCGGGCGGGGTGCCGGTGGAGGCGCTGGTGGAGGCGGCGCTGGCGGTGGGCGGTGAGGTCGGGCTGCCGGAGGTGGCGGAGGCCGCCGCGGAGGCGGCGCTGGTGCTGCCCGAGCGGGGCGGGGTCCGGCTCCAGCTGCTGGCGGAGGCCCGGGACGAGGCGGGCCGGCGGCGGCTGACGGTGTCCTCGCGGGCCGAGTCGGCGGACGCGGAGGAGCCGTGGGTGCGGCACCTGACGGCCGTTCTGGCGCCGGGCCGGGTGCCGTCCTCCGGGCCGGCCGAGTGGCCTCCGGCGGGCGCGGAGCCGCTGGCGGAGGCCGAGGAGCACCCGGCGGTGGAGCGGGCCTGGCGGCGCGGCGAGGAGTTCTTCGCGGAGGTCTGCCTGCCGGGCGGGGTGCGGGGGCGGGCGGGGGCGTACGCCCTGCACCCGGCGTTGCTGGAGGCGGCGCTGCACCCGGTGCTGGCCGTGGCGGACGGGCCGCTGGTGGCGGGGGCGTGGAGCGGTACGGCCCTGTACGCGACGGGGGCCGCCTCGCTGCGGGTGCGGGCGGTGCGCGGTGCGTTCGGGGTGGTGGCGCTGGAGCTGGCCGACGCGGAGGGCGGTGCGGTGGCGGCGGCGACGGTGACGCTGTCGGAGGCGCCGGGCGGCCGGACCGGGCGTCCCGTCATCCCGCTGGCGGTGGTGTGGGAGCGGGCGGCGGAGGCTGCCGAGGCGGTGCCGGGTCCGCGTCGGGCGCTGCTGGCGGGGGCGGTCGGCGGGGGCGGTCCGTCGCCGCTGCCGGACTGTGACGGGGCGCCCGTGTACGCGGGGCTGCCCGCGCTGCTGGCGGCGGCGGACGGGGGCCTGCCGCCGGAGCTGGTGCTCGCCCGCCGCGCGGAGCCGTCCCCCGGCGGGGAGTTGTCCGGCCGGGCGGTGGCGGAGGCGGTGGAGGAGGTGCGGGAGCTGGTCGGTGCCTGGCTCGCCGAGGAGCGGCTGGCCGGTTCGGTGCTGGCGGTGGTGACGGGCGGGGCCGAGGAGGTGCTGCCCGGGGAGGGCGTCGGCGACCTCGCCGGGGCGGCCGTGCGCGGCTTCGTGCGGTCGGTGCAGGCGTGGCTCGCGGGTGCGGGTGCGGGCCGCATCGTGCTGGTGGACGTGGACGACAGCGACGCGAGCCGCAAGGCCCTGGTGCGGGCGCTGGGCGGCGGTGAGCCGGACGTGGCCCTGCGGGACGGGGTCGCGTACGCGCGGCGGCTGGTGCGGGCCGGGTCCGTGACGCCGGGGTCGGGTGCCGGCGGGCCGGGGACGGTCCGGCTGAGCGGGGCCGTGGAGGGGCCGCGCGCCGAGGAGAGCGCCCGGCACCTGGTGGAGGCGTACGGCGTACGGCTGGTCGGGCCGGGTGAGGAGGCGGCCGGGGTCGTGCACCTGACGGGTCCGGGCGGGCCCTCGCTGGAGGCGTCGGTGGATGCCGCGCTCGCCCTGGACGGGCACACGACGCCGCTGGCGTTCGTGACGACCGTCGGGTCGGCCGTCGGTGCGGGCGGTCCGGAGGACTGCGCGGTGCTGGGTTCGTTCCTGACGGCGTTGGCGGCCCGCCGCCGCGCGGCCGGTCTGCCGGCGGCGGTGGTGGGCTGGGGCGCCGACGCGGACGGTTTCCCGGCGGGGCTCGCGGCCCCGGTGGGCGGGGACGGCCCGGACCTCCTCGGGCACGCCCTCGCGCGGAGCCTGACCCTGGTCGCGGCGCGCGCCGAAGCGGGGCCGCTGCGGGAGGGCGGGGCCGCCGTGCCGGCGCTGCTGCGGACGCTGGTCGCGGAGCGGCCCCGGCGGGCCGCCAACCGGCTCGTGGAGGACGGGATTTCGCCGCGCGAGCGGCTGGCGGCGCTGCCCGCCGGGGAGCGGGCCGGGGCGCTGACCGCGCTGGTGCGGGCCCACGCGGCCGGTGCGCTGGGGCACGCCGACCCGGAGGCGCTGTCGGTGGAGCGGTCCTTCACCGAGCTGGGCTTCCAGTCGCTGACGGCGCTGCAGCTGGTGCGTTCGCTGCGGGAGGCGACCGGGCTGACGCTGGCCCCGGTGACGGTCTTCGACCACCCGTCGGTGACCCGGCTGGCCGGGCACCTGGCGGGGCTGCTGGCGGAGCGGGACGGCGCGGGCGGACCTGCGGGCGGACCTGCGGGCGCACCGGCGGGCGGATCGCAGGGGGCTCCGGCCGCGGCGGCCGCGGCCGGGGGGACCTTCGCGGGGCTGCTGCGCGGGGCGCACGCGCAGGGCCGTACCGCCGAGGGCGCGGCGCTGCTGATGGCGGCGGCCGAGCTGCTGCCCGGCTACGACGCGCGGTCGGGGGTGGAGCGGTGGCCGGCTCCCGCGCGGCTGGCGCCGGGGCGGGAGGGCGCGGCGGGGCTGTTCGCGTTCCCGTCGCTGGGCGCGGCTTCGGGCCCGCACGAGTTCCTCGCGCTGGCGGCGGCCCTGGAGGGGCGCCGGGGGCTGACGGTGCTCGGGCACCCCGGTTTCGGGGGTGAGCCGGTGCTGCCGCGGAGCCGGCGGGCGCTGGTGCGGGCGCAGGCGGAGGCGGTCGCGGAGGCGGCCGGCAGCACGCGTCCGGTGCTTCTGGGACACTCCTCCGGTGGGTGGGTCGCGCACGCCGTGGCCCGCGAGCTGCTGGAGATCGGCCGGGAGGCGGCGGCGGTGGTACTGCTCGACACGTACGCGCGGGGCGAGAACGGTCACGGGCTGGCGGTGCTGACGGAGCGTCTGCTGGATCCGGACAGCCCGCTGGGGGTTCCCGACGACGGGCGGCTGCTGGCGATGGGCGGCCATCTGCGGGTGTTCGCCGACTGGACGCCCGAGCCGGCGGCGGCTCCCACGCTGCTGGTGCGCGCCTCGGCGTCGGCGGCCTCGGGCGCGGGCGGCTGGGAGTACGCGGACCACCTGGCGGAGGTGGCCGGCGACCACTTCTCGCTGCTGGGCGCTGACTCGGGCGCCGTGGCCGGTGTGGTGGACGGCTGGCTGCGGGAGGTGGCCGGCTGATGGCGGCGGCCCCGGCCGGACGGCTGCTGGCCGTGTCCGACCTGCACGTGGTCCACGCGGAGAACCGCAAGCTGCTGGAGGAGCGGATCGTGCCCGGGTCGCCCGGGGACTGGCTGCTGGTGGCCGGGGACGTCAGTGAGACCTCGTCCGAGATCGAGTGGGCGCTGGGGCTGCTGCGCGAGCGGTTCGCGCAGGTGGTGTGGACGCCGGGCAACCACGACCTGTGGACTCCGGACGACGACCCGGTACAGCTGCGGGGGGAACCCCGGTACCGGTACCTGGTGGAGATGTGCCGTCGGCTGGGGGTGCTCACGCCGGAGGATCCGTACCCGGTGTGGGAGGGTCCCGGCGGGCCGGTGGTGGTGGCGCCGCTGTTCACGCACTACGACTACTCGTTCCGCGACCCGGCCCTGACGAAGGAGGAGTCGCTGGCCGCCGCCCACGCGTCGGGGGTGGTGTGCACGGACGAGTTCCTGCTGCACCCGGAGCCGTACCCGGACATGGACAGCTGGTGCCGGGCCAGGGTGGCCGCAACGGCGGCCCGGCTGGACGCCGTGGACCCGGCGCTGGGGACGGTGCTGGTGAACCACTACCCGCTGGTGCGGGAGCCGACCGACATCCTGCGCTACCCGCAGTTCGCGCAGTGGTGCGGGACGACGCTGACGGCGGACTGGCACCTGCGCTACCGGGCGGTGGCCGTGGTGTACGGGCACCTGCACATCCCGCGCACGACGTACCACGACGGGGTGCGCTTCGACGAGGTGTCCATCGGCTATCCGCGCGAGCGCAGGCAGCGGGGCCTGCCGCGCGGGGTGGTGCGGGACGTCCTGAGGCCCCGCGAGGGCGGGGCCTGAGCGGCGGACGGGGCTGCGGTCAGGCGGTGAGGGCGGTGATGTCGCCGTAGGAGGTGGTGGCGTGGATGCTGAGCACCTCTCCTTCGCCGGTGTTGCGCAGGGCGTTGCCGACGCGGCCGTACCCGGTGCCGGCGTCGAGGGAGGCGGCGGTGCCGCGGGCGGCGGTGACGGAGATGTCGCCGTGTTCGGTGGCCAGGGTGAGGGTGCCGCCGGTGGCCTCGGCGACGGTCAGGTCGCCCTTCTGGACACGGATGTCGGCCGGGCCGGCCAGCCGGCCGATGGCGACGTCACCGGCGGCCAGGGTCAGCTGCACCCCGGCGGCCTCGTCGAGCTTGACGGTGCCGTGGGCGCTGTCGAGGGTGACCTCCCCCAGACGGCCGACGCCGCGGAACTCGGAGCTGGCGGTCTTCGCCCGGACGTGCGAGCCGGCCGGGAGCTGGACGGTGACCTCGATGGAGCCGGAGGCGCCGAACAGCTGGTTCCGGTGCGGAGAGCCGATGCGCAGGACGCCGTCTCGGTACTCGACGGTGGTCTCCTCGGCGGCCTTCACGTCGCGGCTCTTGCCGGCGTCGGCGGGGAGGACCTCGACCGTGGTGTCCGCGCGGTCGGCGGCGATGAAGCGGATGTTGCCGGCCGGGACGTCGAGGACGGCGGTGATCGCGGCGGGGGTGACGAAGTTCGGCATCGTTTCGTTCCTTCGGGCTCGTTGCTGCGTGTTTCCGACGAGAGAAACACTACGTAGCCTTCACATGTCGAGCAACAACCACGTTGCACGAGATGCACATCTCCGCAGGTCACAACGCTAGAATCGTTGCATCACCCCTGAATTCAACGCAACGAACGCCATCCTTCCGTTGCAACGGGCGACGGTGAACGCTACGGCGTCCCACCCCTCCGCCACTCCTCCGCCGCCTCGACCATGCTCCGGCCCACGTGCCCGAAGAAGTCGCCGATGTCCTGCATGCGGCTCCCGGCGGGGGTGGACGTGCCGAGGGTGCGGGCGCTGCGGCGGGCGAAGTCGGCCAGCAGGGCGTTCTGCCGGGCGCTGGCCATCCAGCCGCGGAACCAGGCGTCGGCGTCGATGACGTACCGGTCGCGGCGCCGGCCGGGATCGCGCTCCCGCCGGATGAGCTCCTGCTGTTCGAGTTCGCCGACGGCCTTGGAGACGGAGGCCGCGCTGACCTGGAGGCGGGAGGCGAGCTCGGCGGCGGTCAGGCTGCCCTCGTCGGTGACGTACAGGCAGGTGAGCACCCGGGCCGTCATCCGCGGCAGGCCGGTGCCGACCATCATCGCCGTGAACCGCTCCTCCACCTCGCGCACGGCTTCGGGGTCGCGCCCGTGCGCGTCCTCCACGCCCGGGGACGCGGCCGCCGGGGTCCGCCCGCCGCGCCGGGCGCGCCCGGCGGTCGCCCGGTGCGCCGCGTCGGCCCGGTAGGCGGCGGCGCCGCCGTTGCGGGCCACTTCCCGGGTGACCGTGGAGACGGGCCGGTCCAGGCGGGCGGCGATCTCGGAGTACGTGTGCCCCGCCGCCAGCCCCTCGGCGATCCGCCGTCGTTCCTCGTGCGTCAGCCTGCCTCCGGGCACCGGCCACCTCCGTCGTCGCGTCCCGCCGTGTCGGTGGCCAGTATTGCTTTCGACGGCAGTTCATTGCAAACACCTCGCCACGGGTTTGCATTAGATCTCACAGTCATTGCAAATCTTTGAACCGCCTGACCTGCATGGTTGCAAGCATGGCCGGGGTTGTTGATTGACCGATGACTGAAAGCTAATTAGCTTTCAGTCATCCGCGAAACAAGGAGCCCGCGATGAATTCCGTCCTCACCCCGCTGCGCGCCTGGCACCGCCCCCTGGTGGTCTGCGCCGCGCTCATGCTCGGCCTGGTCCTCGTCTCCGGCGTGGGGCTCCTGGTCGACGGCCGGACCCTGCTGGGCCGGCCGGTCTGGGCCAAGCCGCTCAAGTTCGGCCTCGCCTTCGCCGCCTACACGGGCACGCTGGCGTGGCTGCTGACGAAGCTCGGCCGGGGCCGGCGGCTCGGGCAGTGGTCCGGGACCGTCTTCGCGGTGGCCGCGGCCGCGGAGGTCGGCGCCATCACCGTCCAGGCGGCGCGCGGCACCTTCAGCCACTTCAACGCCGACCAGGACGACCCGGTCACCCGCGCCCTGGTCCCCGTCCTCACCTTCGGCGTCATGGTGATCGTCATCGCGCAGCTCGTGCTGGCGGTCGTCGTACTGGTCCAGCGCGGCGGCGGGGCCGCCCTGAACCGGGCCCTGCGCGCGGGGCTGGCCCTGGCCACCTTCGGGATGCTCGTACCGGTCTACTGGATGACCACCCACATCAGCGCCCGGACGGTGACCGACGCCCACGGCCGCCCCGTACCGATGTACCAGGGCCACGGCATCGGCGACCCCGACGGGCACGGCATGCCGCTGACCGACTGGAGCGTGACCGGGGGCGACTTCCGGGTCCCGCACTTCTTCGCCCTGCACGGCATCCAGGTGCTCCTGCTGGTCGCCGCCGTCCTGGCCGCCCTGGCCGCCGAGCGCGTCTGGCTGCGCGACGAGAAGGTGCGCGCCCGGCTGGTCGGCTGCGCCGTCCTCGGCTACGGCGGGCTCGTCGCGGTGGTCACCTGGCAGGCCGGGCGCGGCCAGTCCCTGGTCCACCCGGACGCGGCCACCCTCCTCGCCCTGGCCGCGGTGGCGGTGCTCACCGCGGCGTCCGGTGCGGCGGTGGCCGTCACCGCCAGGCGGCGCGCGGCCTCCGCCGCACCGGCCGGGACCGCCCTCGCCGCCTGAACCTGCCGCTCCGGGCACGCCGGTCACGCCGGCGGCCCAGGGCGGCCCGGTCGACCGGCCGTCAGACGATCGGCCAGGGACGTCCCAGCGGATCTCGACCGGGGTCCTAGGCGGGACTGGTGGCGTGGAGGGCGAGGAGTCCGTCCGTCTGCGCGGTGCGCTCCTCCGCCGACGACGGACGAGAGAAACGGACGCTTCCCCATGGCGGACCCCCAGGCTCTGCGCGACCTGTGGCTCAGGCAGTACCACCCGGCTGCGGACGGGGCGGTGACCCTGGTCTGCTTCCCGTACGCGGGCGGCGCCGCCAGCTACTTCCACCCGCTCTCCGAGGCGCTGTCGCCCGGGGTGCGGGTGCTGGCCGTCCAGTACCCGGGCCGCCAGGACCGTCGCGCCGAGCCGGTCCGTACGCGCGTGGACGCGCTGGCGGACGAGATCGCCGGGGTCCTCTCGTCCGGCGTCCCCGGCCCGATGGTCTTCTTCGGCCACAGCATGGGCTCGACGCTCGCCTACGAGACCGCGCTGCGGCTGGAGGCCGGGGCGCCGTCCGGGGCACGAGTGCTCGGGCTGGTCCTGTCGGGGCGCCGGGCGCCGGGGACGGTCCGTGAGGAGACCGTCCACCTGCGGGACGACGCCGGGATCATCGAGGAGGTCGTACGCCTCGACGGGACCAGCGCGGCGCTGCTGGCCGACGAGGACGTCGTCGCGATGGTGATGCCGGCGCTGCGCGGGGACTACACCGCGGTGGAGACCTACGTCCCCTCCGCGGGAGCGCGGCTGCGCTGCCCCGTCAGCGTGCTCACCGGGGACGCCGACCCGCAGGTGACGGCCGAGGAGGCCGCCGCCTGGGCGGAGGTGACGGACGGGCAGTTCCGCCTGCGCACCTTCCCGGGCGGCCACTTCTACCTCAACGCGCGGCGGGACGCGGTGAACGCGGCCCTGGCCGAAGACCTGGCCGCGTTCGCCCGGCCGGCCCGAGTGTGACCTGCCACCCCTCTTGGAGATTCAGTTGAGCAGTACTCCCGCCCGTCCCTCCTTCGGGACGGTCATCCTCGCCGTGTCGCTGCCGATGTTCATGGTGGCCCTCGACAACCTGATGGTGACCAACGCACTGACCGCGATCCGCGCCGAGCTGGGCGCCTCGGTCGAGGACCTCCAGTGGATCACCAACGCGTACATCCTGGGCTTCGCCGGCCTGCTGCTGGCGGCGACCGCGCTCGGTGACCGCTTCGGCCGCAAGCGCGTCTTCGTCTCCGGGATCGTCGTGTTCGCCCTCACGTCGGTCGGCGGCGCGCTGTCCTCGTCGACGGAGGCGCTGATCCTCTTCCGCGCCCTCCAGGGCATGAGCGCGGCCGCGGTGATGCCGCTGTCGCTGACGCTGCTGGCGATGGCGGTGCCGGCGGAGAAGCGCGGCGCGGCCATCGGCCTGTGGAGCGGCATCAGCGGTCTGGCGGTGGCCCTTTCGCCGCTGATCGGCGGTGCGATCACCTCGGGCCTCGACTGGCAGTGGATCTTCTGGGTGAACGTGCCGGTGGGCGTCGTCGCGGTCCCGCTCGTCCTCAGGGCGGTCTCCGAGAGCCGGGGCGCGCCGGTGAAGCTGGACCTGCCGGGCCTGGTGCTGGCCTGCGCCGGTGTGGTGTCCCTGGTGTGGGCCATCGTCAACGGCCACGAGAAGGGCTGGGGTTCGGCCCCGGTCGTGTCCGCGTTCGCGGCGGCGGTGGTGCTCCTGGTGGCGTTCGTCCTCTGGGAGCGCAAGGCCCCGGCACCGCTGCTGCCGCTGGGCTTCTACCGGATCCGCGCGTTCACCCTGTCCAACGTGGTCTCCCTGGCCGTGTACTTCGGGATGTTCGGCGCGACGTTCCTGATCGCCCAGTACCTCCAGACCGGTCTCGGGCACTCGGCGTTCGTGGCGGGCCTGTGGACGCTGCCGTGGGCGGTCATGCCGATGCTGATCGCCCCGCAGGCGGGCAGGCTCGCCGCCAGGGTCGGCGCGGGCCGGCTGATGGCGCTGGGGCTGGCGGTCTCCGGCGTGGGTCTGGCCTGGTTCGCCCTGGTCGTCGGGGTCGGCACCTCGGACTGGGCGTTCGTCGGCCCGTTCGTCCTGGCCGGCGCGGGCATGGGTCTGGTCTTCGCCCCGACGGCGACGGTGGTGATGGGAGCGGTCGAGCCGCAGCACATGGGCAAGGCCTCGGGCGCCAACACCACCGTCCGCGAGCTGGGCGGGGCGCTCGGCATCGCGGTCCTGGCGAGCGTCTTCGCGGCGCGGGGCGACTTCGGCGGCCAGCAGCGCTTCGTGGACGGCCTGGTCCCGGCGATCTGGATCGCGGTCGCCGTGGTGTTCGTGGGTGCCCTGTTCGCCCTGGCCATCCCGCGTCCGAAGCCGGCGGCGGCCCCGGCTGCCGCCCCGGCCGCCCCGCAGGCGCAGCAGCCGGCGGGTGCGCCGGCGTAACCGCCCTCCGGTCCGTCACGGCGGCCTCCCCGCTCCCGCGGGGAGGCCGCCGTCGTGTGCTCAGTGCCGGGTGAGCGTGGTCTCGGAGGCCACGCGGTCCAGCTTCTCGGGGTTGCGCACGTAGTAGAGGCCCGTGATGCGGGCGTCCTCGACGCGGACCGCCATCACGCCGTCGACCTCACCGTCCAGGCTGATGAGGAGGGCGGGGCTGCCGTTGACCACGGTGGGGACCATGGTGATCTCGCGCTTGTTCTTGCCGAGGCCGCCGATCATGAAGCGGACGACCTTGTCGGCGGTGGTGATCGGGCGCAGTGCGGCCTGCTTGATGCCGCCGCCGTCGCTCACCAGGACGACGTCCGGGGCGAGTACGTCGAGCAGGCCCTGCGGGTCGCCGGTCTCGATCGCCCGCCGGAACGACTCCAGGGCCGCGCCCGCGACGCTCGCGGGGACCGCCTGGCGGGGGCGGCGGGCGTCGACGTGCTTGCGTGCGCGGTGCGCGATCTGGCGTACGGCGGCGGGGCTCTTGTCGACGGCGGCGGCGATGTCGTCGTAGCCGACGTCGAAGGCCTCGCGCAGGACGAAGACGGCGCGTTCGGTCGGGGAGAGCGTTTCGAGGACGAGCATCATGGCCATCGACAGGCTTTCGGCGAGTTCGATGTCCTCGGCGACGTCCGGTGCGGTGAGCAGCGGTTCGGGCAGCCACTGGCCGACGTACGCCTCTTTGCGGCGCTGCAGGGTGCGCAGCCGGTTGAGGGCCTGGCGGGTGGTGATCCTGACGAGGTAGGCGCGCCGGTCGCCCACCTGCTCCAGGTCGACCTTGACCCAGCGCAGCCAGGTCTCCTGGAGGACGTCCTCGGCGTCGGCGGCCGAGCCGAGCATCTCGTAGGCGACGGTGAAGAGCAGGTTGCGGTGGGCGACGAAGGCTTCGGTCGCCGGGTCGGTGGGGTGGTCGTGGGCTTCCACAGCAAGATCCTTTTCGTTGGCAGCCGGGCTATCGGATCACACCGGGTGCCGGAACGGCAGGGGTCGCGGTGCGCAGCCGGTCCCGGCGCCCGGCGTCCTCGGCCCACCAGGTGCGGGTGCGGAAAACCGCCGGAACCGAGGGGCCGGTTTGTTTACCGTCGGATTTCCGGCGGCAGGGGCGGCACGTAGGCGGCGCCGCACCGCGTACGCGTTCCAGGAATACTCGGGCGGAATTCGAGCGGCCGCACGGGCGAAAAAAGGAAAAAGGCCGCCGCGGTCCGATGGGCAGATCGGACCGCGGCGGCCTCGGGAAATGGATTCCGGGCGGGTCAGCCGGCCTTGCGGCGGAAGCTGCGGGTCTGGCCGCTCGGGCCGTTGTATCCCTTGAGCTTCAGGCGTCCCTCGGTGTTGGCCTGCTGGGAGCGGGCGTTACGGGCCTTGCGCTCCAGAGCCTCACGGAACTTCTCCTTGCCTTCGGCCGTGGCGGCGCTGTTTTCCGGCGTATCGGTCACGAATTACCTCCCGTGTTGTTTCCGGAGCGGGCTCAGTGTGGCATCCGGGCGGTCGCGCGGCGAGCTCTTTTCCCGAGCGGGCCGGCCGGTCGCACCCGGCCCGCCGGGCTCATGCGGAACGCGAGGCCAGCACGCCCGGCTCGTGCCGGGGCACGGCCCGTACGGGTGCGCCGCCCTCCAGGACCGCGGCGGCGGCGCGGTCGAGGATGGACATGGCCCAGCCCGGCAGGTCCTGCTCCATGTCCGCCGCCGCGCTGGCCCAGCGCTGGCGCCGGTCGCGGGAGACGTTCACCTGGATCCGCATGGTGAGGGCGCCGGCGTCGCCGTGCTCGTCCGCCTCGCGGGCGGCCTTCACGCGGGCGCGCAGGAAGTTCCGGGACCAGTTGAGCCGCTCGGCCCGGTCCATCCAGTAGTTCTGCTCCTGCTCCGGCAGGCTCGCCAGTTCGGCGTGGTGCTGGAAGCTCAGGGCCGGGCGTCTGCGCACGGGGGCGAACCGGCGTGCCACCCAGGCGTAGTTCCGCAGGGTCTGGTAGTCGAGGTCGGTCTCCTCGACCGCCCGCCGGTAGCGGTCCGGATAAGCGGACTGGCCGTACACGAGCCAGTCGCCGAGCCACCAGGCGGAGGAGTCGGCGGCGGCGAAGAGCCGGTCACCGATCTTCCGCCAGTCGTCCATGGATATTCCGGCAGGCATGTCGAGTGCGGTCCGCCGGGCGGAAACCTGCTCCACCACTTCGGTACACCTCTCGCCGGTCAAACGCGAGGCCTGGCGGAAGATTCCGAACCGCTCCCTTGTTTTTGTATCGCCCATTGTCTTTAAATCCCCCATGACGATCCTTCAGAGCCATTGATTCCTTGAGACGGTCAACACCACTGTACCCAGCCTCAAGTGCATCCTGACCAGTCCGCGTCCCTCCTTGGCGGGGCCGGACGCGGCTCCGGTAACCGTTCCGAGTGCAACGCGGCCGCGGGGGCGTGCGGCCGGTTTCAGAAGCGGTCTTCGGGATTTCCGGCGTCGTGCACGAAGAGCGCGACCTGGACCCGGTTGTTGAGGCCGAGTTTGGTCAGGATGCTGGAAACGTGGGTCTTGACGGTGGACACTCCGAGGTACAGCGCCTCGCCGATCTCCGCGTTCGACTTGCCCTGGCCGATGCCGAGGGCGACGGCCCGCTCCCGCTCGTTGAGGACCGACAGCCGTTCCTCGGCGTCCCGCTTGCGTCCGCCGTCGGGCAGGGACACGACCCGGTCGATGAGCCGCCGCATGACGGCGGGCGACAGCACCGGCTGCCCGGAGGCCACGCGCCGGATCGCCGCGACGATCTCCGCCGGCGGGGTGTCCTTCAGGGCGAAGCCGGCCGCACCGGCGCGCAGGGCGCGGAGCACGTACTCGTCGGCGTCGAAGGTCGTCAGTACGAGGACCTCGGGGGCGTCGCTCATCGCGCGCAGCGCCTCCGTGGCCGCCAGCCCGTCCATGACCGGCATGCGGATGTCCATCAGGACCACGTGGGGGCGGTGTTCGCGCACCAGCGCGATGGCCTCGGCGCCGTCACCGGCCTGGGCCACGATGCGCAGGTCCCCGGCTCCGCCCAGCATCACCGAGAGTCCCATGCGCACCAGAGGGTCGTCGTCGGCGATCAGCACGTCGACCGCGGACTGCTGGGCTGAGGTCATGCGGCGAGCATAACCGCAGCGGAACCACCCCTTCACCGACGGAGGGGGCCGTGCGCGGCGGCGGGGCCGGGACCGGGCGGCGCGGCACGTAAGTCGGCCCGCGGAAGGGACTTTGGTCTCGTCGGCGGCCGGACCGCGGTGCTTCGGTCGGCCCCCCGTGTACCGGTGAGGGATCTGCGGGGCGCACGGGGTTTCCTAGCCTGACGGCATGCCAAAATTCGTTCAGTTCGCGGGAGTCTTCCTCGTCGTCGCCGGGATCAGCGGCACCATCGACCGGTTGGCGACGCAGCCCTTCCTGAGTCCCGTGCTCAACTTCGTCAACCTGTACGTCACCCCCCACATCTCTTCTCTCCAGGGGTACGAGGTCATCTGCAACCTCTCGCTTGCGGTCCTGGGAGTCATCCTGGTCATCGTCGCCGACGGTGCCCGAAAGACCGCCGGCTGAGCCGTGGCGCGCACCGTGTGCCGTGAATCCGCCGGACACCATCCTTAAGAGCAGGACGACGGCCGCAGAACCGTGTCCTACGTGGTGAGGTGATCGCCGTGGCGGCCAGCGGCCGGGGCACGTGGAGTTGGATCGTTCCGGATGAGCTGTGGGAGGTGGCGAGACCGCTGATCCCACCGCCCCGGGTGCGGCCGCAGGGCGGCGGCACCCAGGACTGCCCGGACGAGACCCTCTTCGCCGCGATCGTGTACGTGCTGGTCAGCGGCTGTGCCTGGCGGGCGTTGCCGCCCTGCTTCGGCATCTCGAAGTCGACCGCCCACCGCCGGTTCGGGAGCTGGACGCGGTCCGGGATGTGGGGGCGGCTGGCGGAGTCGGCGGCCCGGCGGCCCGGCGGTTCCGAGGTGCCGGCCCTGACGCGCCTGCTCCTGGACTCGGCGCTCGCCCGGTTCGAAGGGGCGGGGACGACGGCGCCGTACGCGGGCGTGGCGGCCCGGCGCAATCCGCGGTGCGCCCTGTGCCCGTACCGTCCGAGCTGCTCTTCCTCGTCGTCGGTCCATCCGGTGTCCGGGTACTGAGGGCACCCGCCGAGCGGCGGCCGGGGGCCCTCCGGCGGCCTAATCGCCCGTCACCACATGGGACACGGCCTTCGGGCGTGACATCGTGTTCCCACCGGGACGGCACCGGGCGCGCGCCGCCCCGCGGCTCACGGACGTCCACGACTGTCCCGCCGGCGGGACGCGAGCGGGACACGAGCGAGTCCGGACCATCCTCATAGGACCGCAGACCACGATCAGAGCTGCGGGTTTACAGCCCCTTTACCACCCTTGTGTGAATTCGAGAGCCACACGACCGGCCGTCGAATTCAGTGAAAGGAGCAGAACGACATGCTCGACCACGCCAAGGCGAACCCCGTCTCCCCCACCCCCGCGGCGTCCGGTCAGGCAATCCGAAGAAGAACGGCCCTTTCGATTTCGCGCGGCATGTCCATGGAGGCCTGGAGCAGCCTGGGACAGCAGCTGGAGGCGATTTCCAACTCCTCGTCCTGGTGGCTCGGGGACTGGCTCATCTACGGCCAGAGCGAATTCCCGAACCGCTACAAGCACGCCATCGCGCAGACGTCGCTCGACTACCAGACCCTGCGGAACTACGCCTGGGTCGCGCGCAGTTTCCAGCCGCACCAGCGGCTGGCCGGGCTGAGTTTCCAGCACCATGCCGAGGTCGCCGGAATGGAGGCCGAGGAGCGGGGCCGGCTGCTGAGCCAGGCGGCGGAGCACGGCTGGTCCCGCAACGAGCTGCGGCGGCAGGTCCGGGCGCGCAGGGCACCGGTCGAGGAAGAGCGTGCCGTTCCGCTGAAGATCAAGCCGAACGACGACCAGCGGGAGCGCTGGCAGGCCGCCGCCCAGCACACGCGGCAGGACCTGCTGACGTGGATCACGGCGGCTCTCGACGACGCCGTGGAGTCCGTTCCGGGCATCGGCGCCTGAGCGTTCACAATCCGGGCGGTGCCCCTCGTGGGACGGCACGTCCGCGGTGACGATGACGGCATGAATGGAGCAGAGGCGCCCGTCGCGGCGCCGCCGACCGGAACGCTGTACGACCGACTCCGCCCGCCCCGCCACCGCGTGGAGAGACGGGCCGTCTGGTGGTGGACGATCCGGGTCGTCATCTCCATGGCCGTGGTCGTCGGGGCGCTGGGGCTGACGTACTGGCTCTGGGACGCGTCCCGGCCCTGGACGGGGCCGGGGCTCGTCCTCCTGACGGTGTGCCACGTGGTCACCGGGGCGGTCATGCCGGGCTGGCGGTACCGGGTCCACCGCTGGGAGAGCACCGGCCGGGCCGTGTACGACCTGAAGGGCTGGCTGGTGCGGGAGTGGCGCATCGTCCCCGTCTCCCGCATCCAGAGCGTGGACGTGGTCCGCGGCCCCGTGCAGCAGTGGCTCGGCCTGGCCACGCTCCGGGTGGTCACCGCCTCCCACGAGGGCCACGTCAAGATCGTCGGCCTGGACGCCGACGTGGCCGCGCGGACCGCCGAGGAGCTGACCGAGCTCACCCAGGCCACGCCCGGGGACGCCACGTGAGCGCCGTGGACACCGGGCGGACGGCGGCCGCGGCGCCCGGATCGGACGCCGGCGGACGCGACGCCGACGAGGTGCCCTGGCAGCGCCTGGACGGGCGGCTGATCTGGGTCAACCTGGTGCGGCTCCTGCTGTCGACGGCGCCGACCGTCCTGTCCGTCGTCTTCTTCGGCACCGGACGGCGGCTGTCCGACCTGTGGCCCGCGCTGACCGCCACCGGGATCGGCGTGTTCATCAGCGTCGGCGACGTCGTGCGGTGGGTGCGCACCCGGTACCGGGTCACCGGGGAGCTCGTCGAGATCAGGACGGGCCGCCTCATGCGGGTCTACCGGCAGGTGCCGCGCGACCGCATCCGCGCCGTCGACCACAAGGCCCGGCTGCGCCACCGGCTGGCGGGCCTGCGCGTGGTGGTCATCAGCTCCGGCGGGACCCGGCCGGCGCTGCGGCTGGACGCGGTCTCCAAGGACACCGCGCAGGCCCTGCGCGAGGAGCTGATGCGCGGGGTCCCCGACCCCGGGGCGGAGCCGGCCGAGGCCTTCCGGGAGACGCCCATCGCGCGGGTGCGCTGGTACTGGATCTTCTACAACGTCATCAACATCTGGGGGATCCTCGTCGGCGCGCTGATGCTGTGGAGCCTGGACGGCATGGCGGAGCTGGTGAACCTCGACCTGACCGGTGCGATCGGCGGCGTCGTCGACCGCCTCGCCCCCGGGCGCTGGGGCTCGTACGCGCTGTGGGGCGCCGTGGTGTTCCTGCTCGGCTTCCTCGCCCTGGCCGCCGGGTTCGTCACGGACAACTGGCACTTCCTGCTGGTACGCAGGTTCAAGGACGAGGGCAGCGAACTCATCACCCGGCAGGGGCTGATGTCCACGCGGGAGGTGCACCGCGACGACGGCCGGCTGCGCGGGGTGCAGCTCAGCGAGCCGCTGTTCTGGCGCTGGATCGGGCTCACCGAGACGGCGGTCATCTCGACCGGGCTCGCGAGCTGGTCCCTGACCGGGGAGCCGGCGAGCAGCATCCTGCCGCGCGGCCCGGTCCGGGAGGCCAGGCGGGTCGCGGCGATGGTGCTGCCCGGCCCGGAGCGTCCGCTGGAGGCGGAGTTGCGCCGGCACCCGCCGGGCGCGCTGGTGCGGCGGCTGCTGTGGGCGGTGGCCCTGTGCGCCGGGCTCTCGGGCCTGACGGCCTGGCTGGGTGCCACGGGCGCGGTCCCGGGGTGGGTGTGGGCGGTGCCGCTGTGGGCGCTGCCCCTGGCCGTGGCGGGGGCCGTGGTCGCGTACCGGGCCCTGGGGCACGCGTACGCGGACCCGTACGTCGTCATGCGGCACGGGCTGTCGCGGCGGCAGACCTCGGCGCTGCGCCGGGAGGCCGTCCTCGGGCTGCGGATCCGCCAGTCGCTGCTCCAGCGGGGGCTGGGACTGGTGAGCGTGGCCACGCCGACGGCTGCCGGGCTGCGCGTCTACCAGGCGCCCGACATGAGCGTCGGGCAGTTCACGGAGCTGGTCGGCGAGGCGGTTCCCGAACTGCTCTCGGAGTTTCTCGAAGGCGGTGCGCGGGAGGATTTCGCCGGCCCCGGAAAGTAATGCGCGGCAACGGCTCCCGGCCCTCTGACCGATACGGAATGATCTGGGTCGGCGATCCGCCTCCCGAAGTGAATCCATGGGCCCGAGGGCCACTGCCCGGGCCTTTCCGAAGCAGCACGAGAGTTGTCAGCACCGGATTTTATGGAGTACATAGAAATGTGGCGCACCAAGCTGACCGACGGTTATTCCGTGAGTGCGCTCGGCCTTGGCTGCAGTTCGATGTCCCACGGCTACGGAGCCGGTCCGCGGGATGACGAGGAATCCACCCGCGTCATCCACCGGGCCCTGGATCTCGGCATCAACGTATTCGACACGGCCGATGTGTACGGTCCGTTCACCAACGAGGAACTCCTCGGCCGCGCCCTGGAGAACCGCGGGGACGACGTCGTCATCGCGACCAAGTGCGGAATGATCGCCCAGTCCGACGGGAAGTTCGTCCGCGACGGCCGGCCCGAGCACCTGCGCCGGGCCTGCGAGGCCTCCCTGCGGCGGCTGCGGACGGACACCATCGGCCTCTACCAGCTGCACCGGGTGGACCCGGCCGTGCCGATCGAGGAGACCTGGGGCGCCCTGGGCGAACTGGTCACCGAGGGGAAGGTGCGCGGTCTCGGCATCTCGCACGCCACCGTCGAGGAACTCGGCCGGATCCACGCGGTCTTCCCCGTCGCGGCGGTGCAGTACGAGCTGTCGGTCTGGTCCCAGGAGAACAAGCGGGACGTCCTGCCCTGGTGCAGGAGCAACGGCGTCGGCTTCCTGGCCTTCGCGCCCATCGGGCGCGGGTACCTCTCGGGCCGGCTCGCGCACGAGCACCTGCACCCGGACGACTCCCGGGTCCGTGACCCGCGGTTCGGGGAGGACGCCATGCGTTCCAACGGGGCGATCCTCGACGGCCTGCGGGAGATCGCCGCCCGGCACGAGGGTGCCACGGCCTCCCAGGTGGCGATCGCCTGGGCGCTGGCTCAGGGCCCGGACGTCGTGCCGATCCCGGGTACCCGGCACCTGCACTGGCTGGAGGAGAACGTGGCCGCCGCCGGGCTGCGGCTCACGCGGGCGGAGCTGGACCTGCTCGACCGGCTGCCGGCCGCGGTGGGCGACATGCGCTGGGACAGCCTCCGGTCCGGCGGCACGCCCCCGCCGCCGGCGTCGGACGCGGGTGGCGCCACGGCGTCCGGAGCCTGACGGTCCCGGACGGGACCCGGCGGTCCTGCCGCTCGCCCCCTCCTCCCCCCGACCCGACCGATTGGACCGACCCGTGCTCTTCCCGCACACCGCCTCCCGGCGCCTGGTGTTCCGCCCGGCGTCGGACCGCCACCACTCGGAACTCGTCCGCACCATGCTGCGCACCGGCATCGAGAGCGTCAGCCCCTCGGCGCGCGGGGGCGACCGCGCCCTGTCCGCGTGCGACGCCGCGTTCCTCGTCACGTCGCGCGGCAGCGGGGACGTCCTGGGGTTCAGCACGCTGCACGGGCTGGACCGCGCCGGGCACGTCAAGTCGGGGGTCTACCTGGATCCGCGGCGGGCCCGGCTGGGTGTCGGGTCCGAGGCGATCTACCTGACGATCAACTACGCCTTCGCGGTGTTCGACGTCGAGAAGGTCATCGCGCAGACGACGGAGGCCACCTTCGGCTCGGTCGGTCTGACCCCCGACAGCAGCGAGGCCACCGCGGTGCTGCGGGAGCACCTCTACTTCCGCGGGCGCCACTGGGACCTGCACACCTTCGAACTCGGGCGCGGCGAGTGGGAGCGCCACGTCGACGGCGACCTGGGGGGCGTCCTCGGCCCGGGGCTGAGCTGGCGCGAGGCCCCCGGACCCCGCTCCACGCCCTCCCCCCGTCCGGCGGCCTGACGCCGCCGGGCGCGCCCGCGCCCGCCGCCCACCGGAACAGGATTTAAGGAGAACCAGTGCCAGGTCACGCAACGGCACCGCTGATCACCGTGCTCGGAGCCTCAGGCCTGCTGGGTACGGCCGTCAGCCGGGAACTCGCGGGCAGGCCCGTCCGGCTGCGGCTCGTCGGCCGGCGCCCCGTGGCGGTCCCGCCCCGGCCCGTCGCGCTGATCGAGGAACACCGGACCGACCTCACCCGGCCGGGCGCGGTCGCGGACGCCGTCGCCGGCTCCGACGCGGTGATCCACCTCGTGGCGCACATATCCGGGGCCGGCACCTGGCGGGTCGCCGACGGCGACGCCCTCGCCGAGCGGGTCAACGTCGGGCTGGTGCACGACGTCATCGGGGCGGTGCGCGCCCGGCGTCCGGAGCGGCCCCCGGCCCTGCTGTTCGCCGGGTCGCTCTCCCAGTCGGTCAGCGTCCCGGACGCCCCGGCGGCGGACGGGGTCCAGCCCCAGTCGCTGCTGACCACGTACGACCGCCACAAGCTGGCCGCCGAGCGGGCGATCGCGGAGGCCACGGCCGAGGGGGTGGTGCGCGGTGCGACGCTGCGCCTGTCGACCCTGTACAGCCTGGGCACGGACGCGACGGACCTGGACCGGGGCGTGGCCGCCTCGATGACCCGGCGCGCCGTCGCCGGGCAGCCGCTCACGGTGTGGCACGGCGGGACGGCCAAGCGGGACCTGCTGGGCATCGACGACGCGGCGCGGGCGTTCACCGCGGCCCTCGACGCGCTCGACGCGGTCGTGGGCGGGGCGTGGGAGGTCGGCTCGGGCGAGCAGACCAGCGTGGCGGAGCTGTTCTCCGCGATCGCGGGGGCCGTGTCCCGGCACACCGGGCTGCCGCCGGTGCCGGTGGTGGACACGGTGCCCGCCGAGTTCGCGCTGCCGACGGACCGGCTGGACTTCGTCCTGCGTTCCGCGCGGTTCCGCGAGCTGACCGGGTGGGCGCCCCGCGTTCCGCTCCGTGAAGGCCTGGACCGTCTCGCCGCCGCCGTGGCGGGCCAGCCGGCGGCCGCCCTGGCCGGCCGCGACTCCTAGGGGGACCCGATGCGCGTACTGTTCACCTCCACCCCGGACAAGAGCCTCTTCCAGCAGATGGTGCCGCTGGCCTGGGCGCTGCGTACGGCGGGCCACGAGGTCCGCGTCGCGGTCCCGCCGAAATTCGCCGACGTGGTCACCCAGGCGGGGCTCACCGCCGTCCCCGTCGGCAGCGACCGTCCCGTGTGGCGGCTGCCGCAGCTCGATCCGGAGCGGATGGAGGCGGACCGCAAGGGACTGCCGGACCCGTACCGGGCGGCCGAGCAGGATCCGCGGGACCTCGACTGGGAGACGATGCGGGCGGGTTACGCGCACGTCGTCGGCCAGTGGCACAAGACCGACAACTTCCCGATGACCGCCGACCTGGTGGAGTTCGCCCGGCACTGGAAGCCGGACCTGGTCCTGTGGGAGCCGCTGGCCTACGCGGGGGCGATCGCCGCCAAGGCGGTGGGGGCCGCCCACGCCCGGCTGCTGTGGAGCATCGACGTCCTCGGGATGACGCGCAGCCGCTTCCTGGACCTGAAGGCGTCGCGGCCGCGGGACGAGCGGAGCGACCCGCTCGCCGAGTGGCTGGGCGGCTACGCCCGCAAGTACGGCGGGGAGTACAGCGAGGACCTCGCCACGGGCCACTTCAGCATCGACCAGTTCCCCGTCTCCATGCGGATGGCCGCGGACCTGCGCTACGTGCCCATGCGGTACGTGCCGTACGGCGGGCCGGCGGTCGTCCCCAAGTGGCTGTGGGAGGAGCCGAAGAGGCCGCGGATCGCCCTCACCCTGGGCATCGCCGCCACGAACCGGTTCGCCGGGCACGTCGCGGACGTGGGGGACATCCTCGACTCGCTGGCCGGTCTCGACGTCGAGGTCGTCACCACCCTCGCCGAGTCCGAGCAGCGCAAGCTGAAGCGGATCCCCGGCAACGTCCGGGTCGTGTCGTACGTGCCGTTGCACGCCCTGCTGCCCACGTGCAGCGCGGTGATCAACCACGCGGGCCCGGGGACGTTCCTGACCACGGTGCTGAACCCGGTGCCGCAGATCGCGGTGCCCTGGGACTTCGACGAGCCGGAACTGGCCCGCCGGGCCGCCGCGCAGGGCGCCGTGCTGTCCGTCCGGGCCGACCGGGCCACGGGCGCGGTGGTACGGGAGGCCGTACAGCGGGTGCTGGGCGAGCCGTCCTTCCGGCAGGCGGCGCGGGACCTGCGCGACCAGTTCCTCGCGCTGCCGACGCCCAACGAGCTGGTGCCCGTGCTGGAGGAGCTCACCGCCGAGTTCCGCTCCCCCGTCCGACGTCCCGAGTGAGGCGAAGTCATGCGTGTCCTGTTCGCGGCGAACCCGCACAAGAGCATCTTCCAGTACATGGCGCCCGTCGCGTGGGCGCTGCGCACCGCCGGCCACGAGGTGCGCTTCGCCAGCCTGCCCCGGTTCGCCGACGTGATCACCCAGGCCGGTCTCACCGCCGTGCCGGTCGGCCGCCGGCAGAACCCGGCGCGGCTGCTGGAGCTGGCCGATCCGGCGCTGCTGGCGAAGTCCCGGGCCGGTCTGCCGGCGCCCTGGGACGTCACGGAGGACCCGTCCAGGGCGACGTGGGAGCACCTGTCCACCGGCTACGAGCTGGCGACGGGGTCCCTGCGCGAGGACAACTTCCCGATGACCGCCGACCTGGTGGAGTTCGCCCGGCACTGGAAGCCGGACCTGGTGGTCTGGGAGCCGTTCACCTACGCCGGGGCGATCGCCGCCGAGGCCGTCGGCGCGGCCCACGCCCGGCTGCTCTTCGGCATCGACGTCTTCGGCGTGGCCCGCGAGCACTTCCTGCGCGTACGGGCCGGGCAGCCGGAGGGCGAGCGGAGCGACCCCCTCGCCGAGTGGCTGGGCGGGTACGCGCGCAAGTTCGGCGGTGAGTACTCGGAGTCCATGGCGACGGGCCACTTCACCATCGACCAGTTCCCCGCGAGCCTCCAGACCCGCGCCGCGGGCGTGCGGTACGAGCCGGTGCAGTTCATCCCGTACGGGGGTCCGGCGACCGTCCCTCGGTGGCTGTGGCAGGAGCCGGAGAAGCCGCGGGTCGCGCTGACGATGGGGCTGAGCGCCACCGAGGTGTACGACGGCTACACCATCGACACCCGCGACGTCCTCGACTCGCTGGCCGACCTGGACATCGAGCTGGTCGCCACGATCGCCGACAGCGAGAAGGCGGCGCTCGGCCCCGTCCCGGGCAACGTCCGGCTGGTGCCGTACGTGCCGATCCACCACCTCGCCCCGACGTGCAGCGCGTTCATCCACCACGCGGGCGCGGCCACCCTCGCCACGGTCGCCCGCCACGCGGTCCCCCACCTGTCCCTCAGCTACCACTGGGACCAGCCGATCCTGGGCCGGCTGCTCACCGAGCAGGGCGCCGGACTCGACATGCACACCAGCCGGGCCACCGGCGAGAGCGTCCGCGCGGCCGTCCGGCGGCTGCTGGAGGAGCCCCGGTTCACCGAGCGCGCGGCGGCCCTGCGCGACGAGACCCTCGCCCTGCCCACCCCCAACCAGCTCGTCGCCCGGCTCGAGGAGCTCACCGCCCGCCACCGCGGCGCACGCCGCGCCTGACGCACACCAGAAGGGCAGCACCATGCGCGTCCTGTTCACCACGTACCCGGAGCGAACGCACTTCCTGAGCATGGCCCCGCTGGCGTGGGCGCTGCGCACCGCCGGGCACGAGGTCCGCTTCGCCAGCCAGCCCAAGTTCGCCGACGTGATCACCCAGGCCGGTCTCACCGCCGTGCCCGTCGGCCGCGACCGGGACCTGTGGCAGATCCTCTCCCGGGACCCCGACTGGCTGGGCCGGTCGGACGCGGGCGGGATGCCGCTGCCCTACGACGTCGCCGAGCGGCGGCCCGGGGACATCACCTGGGAGTACCTCAGCGAGGGGTACGCGGCCCAGGTCGACCGCTGGCACAAGAGCAGCAACGTGCCGATGGTGACCGAGCTGGTCGAGTTCGCCCGGCACTGGAAGCCGGACCTGGTGGTCTGGGAGCCGCTCACCTACGCCGGGGCGATCGCCGCGGAGGCCGTCGGCGCGGCCCACGTCCGGCTGCTCTTCGGCACCGACATGTACGGGGTGGCGCGCGAGCACTTCCTGCGGCTGAAGGCGGAGCGGCCGGAGCGCGGGGACACCGATCCGTTCGCCGACTGGCTGGGCGGCTACGCCCGCCGGTACGGGGGCCGGTTCGGCGAGGAGCTGATCACCGGCCAGGCGACCGTCGACCTGGTGCCGGAGGTGCTCCAGAACCGCGCGGACCTGGAGTACCTCCCGCTGCGGTACGTGCCGTACGGCGGCCCGGCGGTGGTGCCGTCGTGGCTGCACCGTGCCCCGGAGAAGCCCCGGGTGGCGCTGACACTGGGGCTGAGCACGACCGGGCACGGCGGCGAGTACGCCGTCGGCGTGCAGGACGTCCTGGACGCGCTCGGCGAGCTGGACATCGAGCTCGTCGCCACGATCGCGGAGGCCGAGCAGCGCAAGCTGACGAGGATCCCCGGCAACACCCGGGTGGCCTCCTTCCTGCCGCTGGACGCGCTCACCGCGACGTGTGACGCCGTCATCCACCACGCCGGTTTCGGCACCCTCGCCACGACGGCGCTGCGCGGGCTGCCGCAGCTGATCCTGCCCTGGGACAACGACGGGCCCGCGCTGGCCGCCGGCGTCGCCCGGACCGGCGCGGGTCTGGTGCTCAACCCCCGCCGGTCCTCGGGCGCGGACGTGCGCGACGCGCTGCGCCGGCTGCTGTCGGAGCCGGAGTTCCGCCGGGGCGCCGCCGGGCTCCGCGACCGGATGCTGGCCATGCCCTCGCCGAACGACCTGGTCGGCACGCTGGAGCGGTTCGCCGCGGAGCGGGGCGGGCGCGCCGCGGCGGCCACGGCCCGGCTCGGGGCGTGAGCCGTGCGCGTCCTGTTCGTCGCCAATCCCGAGCGCGCGCACGTGCTGGCCATGGTGCCGCTGGCGTGGGCGCTGCGCACCGCCGGGCACGAGGTCCGCTTCGCGAGCGCCCCCTGGTTCTCGGACGTGATCACCCGGGCGGGTCTCACCGCCGTGCCCGTGGGCCGCGACTACGACCTGTGGGAGCTGCTGCGCCGCAGCATGCACACCGTCGAGGACTGGTCGTACCGGCCGGAGTTCGGGCTGCCCGCGCCGTACGACGTGGCGCAGGACCCGGAGCGGGCCGGCTGGCGGCACCTGACGGAGGGGTACGCCGGGATCATCCACCAGTGGCACAAGCCGGCGGCGTTCCCGATGACCGCGGCCCTGGTCCGGTTCGCCCGGGCCTGGCGTCCGGACCTCGTGCTGTGGGAGCCGCTGGCGATGGCGGGCCCGATCGCCGCGCAGGCCTGCGGGGCCGCCCACGGGCGGCTGCTGTGGAGCGTCGACGCCTTCGGCCGGACCCGGGAGGAGTTCCTGCGGCTGCGGGACGCCCAGCCGGAGGCCGAGCGGTCCGATCCGCTCGCGGAGTGGCTGGGCGGCCATGCCCGGCTGTACGGCGGTGAGTACACCGAGGACCTCGCGACGGGGCAGTTCACCGTCGACCAGCTCCCCGCGTCCGTGCGGCCGGCGAGCGCCCTGCACACCCTGCCCATGCGGTTCGTGCCGTACGGGGGGCCGGCGGTGGAGCCGCGCTGGCTGTGGCGGGCGCCGGAGCGGCCGCGGGTGGCGGTGACGATGGGGATCAGCTCGGCCGCGCACGCCGGCGGCGAGGGCTTCGACGTCCAGGACGTGCTGGACGCGCTGGCCGGTCTCGATGTCGAGGTCGTCGCCACCGTCGGCGGGGAGCAGCGCGAGCGGCTGTCCCGGGTGCCGGACAACGCCCGGCTGGTGTCCTACGTACCCCTGCACTCCCTCGCGCCGACCTGCGACCTGGCCGTCCACCACGCCGGGTACGGGACGTTCCTGACGATGGCGCGGCACGGTGTCCCGCAGCTGCTGCTGCCCTGGGACTTCGACGGCCCCCTGCTGGGCCGGCTCGCCGCCGCGCAGGGCGGCTCGCTCGCCGTCGGGGCGGAGCGGGCGACGCCGGAGGCCGTGCGCGAGTCCGTGGTGCGGCTGCTGGGCGAGCCCGGTTTCCGCGAGCGGGCGGCGGCGCTGCGGGAGGAGTCCCTCGCGCAGCCGTCGCCCAACGAGCTGGTGCCCCGGCTGGAGGAGCTCACCGCCGCGTTCCGCTCGTCCGTACGCCGCTCGGCCTGAGCGGCGCCCCTTCACCTCCCCTTCCCGGAAGGCAGCAGCCATGCGCGTCCTGTTCACCGTCCTCCCCGAGAAAACGATCTTCCTGAGCATGGTGCCGCTGGCGTGGGCGCTGCGCACCGCCGGGCACGAGGTCCGGGTGGCCTGTCAGCCCAAGTTCGCCGACGCCGTCACCCAGGCCGGGCTGACGGCGGTCCCCGTCGGCCGTGACAGCGACCTGTTCCGGGTGGCCCGGATGGACCCGGAGGAGCTGGAAGCGGCGCGGGCCGGGCTGCACGCCCCGTGGGACGCGGCCGAGGACCCGGCGAAGGCGGCGTGGGAGCCGATGCTGAACGGCTACTACGACGCCGTCGCGAAGGGCTTCAAGCCCGACAACTTCCCGCTGGTCGCCGGCCTGGTGGAGTTCGCCCGGCACTGGAAGCCCGACCTGGTCGTCTGGGACCCGCTGACCCAGGCCGGCGCGATCGCCGCGACGGCCGTCGGCGCGGCCCATGCCCGGCTGATGTTCGGGCTGGACGTCTTCGGCGCGGCCCGCGAGCGGTTCCTGCGGCTGAAGGCGGAGCAGCCGGAAGGGGAGCGCACCGACCACCTCGCCGACTGGCTGGGCGGGTACGCGCGCAGGTTCGGCGGCGAGTTCACCGAGTCCATGGCGACGGGCCACTTCACCATCGACCAGTTCCCGCGCAGCCTCCAGGTGGAGGCCGGGGAGCTGGACTACCTGCGCATGCGGTTCGTCCCGTACAACGGCAAGGCGACGGTCCCGAAGTGGCTGTGGAGCGCACCGGAGCGGCCCCGCGTGGCACTGACGATGGGGCTCACGGCCACCGACCACTACGGGGGCTACACGATCAGCACGCAGGACGTGCTCGACTCCCTCGCCGACCTGGACGTCGAGGTGGTCGCCACGCTGTCCGAGGCCGAGCGGGCGGGGCTGCGGCACGTCCCCTCGAACGCCCGGCTGGTGCCGTTCGTCCCCCTGCACGCGCTCGCGCCGACCTGCTCGGCGGTGATCCACCACGCCGGGACCGGCACGGTCGCCACGATGGCGGGGCACGCCGTCCCGCACCTGTCGGTCCCGTACCACTTCGACGAGCCCCTGCTCGCCCGGAAGCTCGTCGAGCAGGGCTCGGGGCTGGAGCTGGCGCACGACCGGGCGACGGGTGCCGCCGTCCGCGAGAACGTGCTGCGCCTCCTGAACGAGCCGCGGTTCGCGGCGCGCGCCGCCGCCCTGCGCGAGGAGATGTCGGCCCTGCCCACGCCCAACGAGCTCGTCCCCCGGCTGGAGGAGCTCACCGAACGCCACCGCACGTCCGCCCGCTGACGCGCCGCGGCCGCCGAACGAGAGACGAAGCATGCGCATTCTGTTCACGTGCTACCCCGAGCGCACCCACTTCCTGCTCATGGCCCCGCTCGCGTGGGCGCTGCGCACCGCCGGGCACGAGGTGCGGGTGGCCTGCCAGCCGAAGCTGACCGACGCCGTCACCCGGGCCGGGCTGACGGCGGTGCCCGTCGGCAGCGACCGTGACCTGTGGCAGGTGGCCGGCCGGCTCAAGGGCAGCGGGGCGCGGCTGGCGCCGGGGCTGGCCGAACCGTACGACGCGGCGGAGCGCGCCCCGGAGGACATCACGCTGCCGTGGCTGCGCGAGGCGTACCGGGTGCGGATCGAGGCCGCGCACAAGATGACGAACGCCCCGCTGGCGACGGCGCTCGTCGAGTTCGCCCGGCACTGGAAGCCCGACCTGGTGGTGTGGGAGCCGCTGACCTTCGCCGGGGCGATCGCGGCCGAGGCCGTCGGCGCCGCGCACGCCCGCATGCTGATCGGGGCGGACGTCTACGGGATCGCCCGGCAGCACTTCCTGCGGCTGCGGGAGGCCCTGCCGGAGGGCGAGCGGGGCGCGGACCCGCTCGGGGAGTGGCTGGACGGCTATGCCCGGCGGTACGGGGGCGGGTTCACGGAGTCCATGGCGACCGGCGGGTTCTCCCTCGACCTGCTGCCGCCCTCGCTCCAGGTGCACGCGCCCGGCCTGGAGTACCGGTCGCTGCGGTTCACCCCGTACGGCGGGCCGGCGGTCGTGCCGCGCTGGCTGTGGGAGCCGGCGCGGCGTCCCCGGGTGGCCCTGACGCTGGGTCTGACGGTCAGCGACCACGGCCTGGCCTATCCGGTGGACGTCCAGGACATCCTCGACCACGTCGCCGACCTGGACATCGAGCTGGTGGCGACCGTGAGCGAGAAGGCCGCGAAGGAGCTGCGGCGGGTTCCGGACAATGCGCGGCTGGTGTCGTACGTACCGATGCAGGCGCTGCTGCCGACCTGTTCGGCGGTGATCCACCACGCCGGGGTGGGCACCCTCACCACGGCCGCGTTCTACGGCGTGCCCCAGCTCGCCCTGCCGTGGGACGTGGACCAGCCGCTGCTGTCGTCGCGGCTGGCCGCGCACGGCGCGGGCCTGACCACGCACGCGACCCGGGCGACCGGGGCCGTCGTCCGCGAGAGCCTGCTCCGGCTGCTGGAGGACCCCGCCTTCTCCGCCCGGGCGGGCGATCTGCGCGACGAGGTGGGGGCGGTGCCCCACGCGAACGCGCTGGCACGGGAGCTGGAGGAGCGGGTGGCCGCCGGCCGCCGGTGACCGGCGAAAGGGGGGCGGCCGGTCCGGCCGCCCCCCTTTCGCGTCCCGCGCCGGTCCGCCGCGTCCCGCCCCGGCGGCCGGCGTGGCCGGTCAGTGCTGGAGCCTGCGCCAGTACTGCTGCTTGTTCCGGTCGCACACGACCAGGTCCAGGCGCTGGAGGTCGCCGCGCAGTTCGCGGAGTTCGTCGCCGGAGCCCGGCTTCTTCAGGAACTCCCGGCGGGCCTTGAACAGGGCGTGCGCCTGGGCGGGCAGCTGGGGGCTCTCCGGCACCCAGAGCTGGAACTCCGCCTTGTGCGGGTCCTCGTCCGCCCAGGTGTAGCCGTGCCGGGTGAAGGCCTCGGCGAGCCGGGCACGGTCCTGGTCGCAGTCCTCGCGGGCCAGTTCCTCGGTGCCGTGGCCGAGCAGGACGAGCTGCTTGCCGTCGCGGAAGGCCATGGCGACGTCCGCGCCGGGGTACTCCCGCGACTCTCCCTTGCGGGTGAACAGCACCTGGGTGTCGGACACGGTGACGGACAGTTCGCTGAACTTCACGAGGAAGCCGGCGATCAGGCCGACCAGGCCGCCGAGGGCGATCGCCCCGATGGTGAGGCCCGGTTCGGGGATCGCCGAGACCAGCTTCGCCGGGCCCTGCATGGGTGCCCAGGGCAGGGTCACCACCCACTTCGCGAGCACCTTGGCGAGCCAGCAGATCCCGGCTCCGACCAGCGCGAAAATCAGGCAGACGAGCACTTGGCCCCAGAGCGGTTCCGAGACCTCGGTGGATCCGCCCGCCTTCGGATTCAACTCTTTCGCCACTGCTGGACTCTCCTGTTCGTTGATCGGTCACGCCGCGGCGCGACGTTCTGTTTCGGTGCGGGTGCGGTGCGGGGCGCACCGCGCCGGGGTGCCGGGGCTACGGCCAGGGCAGCCGGGCCGTGATGCCCCAGCCGCCGTCCCCGGTGGGGCCGTACTCCAGCCGTCCGCCGGCGAGCGACACCCGCTCGGCGAGCCCCGCCAGCCCCATGCCGGAGGGTGCGTACGCGGACGCCGCGGGCCGGGGGGCGGGGGCCGGGTTGGTCACCTCGACGGTGAGCCCGTCGCCCTCTCCCCCGGTCACGTGGACGTCGGCGGGGGCTCCCGGGGCGTGCTTGCGCACGTTCGTCAGGGCTTCCTGCACGACCCGGTAGGCCGTGCGGCCGACGAGGTCCGGTACCGCTCGCGGGACCTCCTTGAGCAGCCGCACCCGCATCCCGGCCGTGCACGACTCCGAGACGAGCCGGTGCACGTCCGCCAGCGTGGGCTGGGGCCGTTCGCCGGCCTGCGGCGCGCGCAGCACCGTGAGGACCTCGCGCAGTTCCTGGAGGGCCTGGTGCGCGCTCTCCCGGATCACCCCGGCCGCCCGGGCGATGTCCTCGCTCGGGGCGTCGGGGCGGTACTCCAGCGCCCCGGCGTGCAGGGTCAGCAGGGACAGCCGGTGCCCGAGCACGTCGTGCATCTCCCGGGCCACCTCCTCCCTGGCCCGCATCTGTGCCTGCTCCGCCCTCAGCCGCGCCTCGGAGGCCACCCGGACGAGCAGCTGCCGGCGGTGGTGGACGAAGAGCCCCCACCCGACGGCGCCGCCCTGGACGATGGTCCCGAAGACGAAGTAGTGGAAGGCCGACATGGCGGGGTCCGGGCGCAGCAGCGCGTCCGAGAGCACCGGCAGCAGGCTGGCCAGGTAGACGGTGACGGTGGTCCGGGGCTTGCGGTGGACCGCCACGGAGAACAATGCCGCGACCATGGCGCCCGCGACCATCTCGAACGGCACCGAGAGCGCCATCAGCACGCAGGCGACCTCGACGGGCCTGCTGCGGCGCAGCCACAGCAGGCCGCAGCCGAAGGCGCCGGCCATCTGCTCGACGTGCATCCAGTTGAGGCCGAGCTCCGGGGCCGCCTGCGTACGGCTCTTCGCGACCGCCACTCCGTAGGCCACCGCGAGGAGGAACAGGGCGGTGTCCACGATCCAGTCCCGTGGACTCCGCCGACCGGGCTGAGAAGCAGTCATGGAGGGGAGCACGCTTCGGACTTTACCGTCGTGATCTCTTCCCGCCGGAGGTGCGGACGGTGGACGATACCTTGGTCGGACTGTTGGAGACGTTCGTCTCGGACGAGGTCGCAGGACGGCGTCACATCCGCCCTCCCCCGTCTCGCCGGCGGGACGCGGCACGCGCTCGCGGGCCGTCGCTCCGGGCCGTTTCCCGCTCCCCGTCCCCGTCGCCGCGCCGCCCCGGGGTTTCTCGGCCGGGGCGGCGGACCGGCATGCCCGGCCACGGGTCCCCGCGGCGTTCCCGCCGTCCGCACGGCCCCCGCGCCGCACCGGCGGCGCGGCCCTCCAGGCCGGCCCCTTTTTCCCCGAGAGAAGGCCCAGTTGACGAACACACCAGGTCCGACGAGCGACGCGCCCAACGATGTCCGCCCGATGAACGGTGCGGAGTACCTGGAGTCCCTGCGGGACGGGCGCGAGGTGTACATCCGCGGCGAGCGGGTCCGGGACGTCACGGCGCACCCGGCGTTCCGCAACAGCGCCCGGTCCGTGGCGCAGCTGTACGACGCCCTGCACGAGCCGGACGCCAAGGGTGTCCTGAGCGTTCCGACGGACACCGGGAACGGCGGGTTCACGCATCCGTTCTTCAAGACCGCGCGGAGTTCCGAGGACCTGGTCGCGGCGCGGGACGCCATCGTGGCGTGGCAGCGGCGGGTGTACGGCTGGATGGGCCGGACCCCGGACTACAAGGCGGCCTTCTTCGGGACCCTCGACGCGAACGCGGAGTTCTACGGGCCGTTCGCCGACAACGCCCGGCGCTGGTACCGGACGGCACAGGAGCGGGTGCTCTACTTCAACCACGCGATCGTCCACCCGCCGGTGGACCGCGACCGGCCGGCCGACCGGACCGCCGACGTGTGCGTGCACGTCGAGGAGGAGACCGACGCCGGCCTGATCGTCTCGGGCGCGAAGGTCGTGGCCACCGCCTCGGCGCTCACCAACGCGAACCTGATCGCCCACATGGGTCTGCCGCTGCGCGACAAGCGCTTCGCCGTCACCTTCACGGTGCCGATGGGCTCCCCCGGGCTGAAGCTGTTCTGCCGCACCTCCTACGAGATGCACGCGGCGCTGCTGGGAAGTCCGTTCGACTATCCGCTGTCGAGCCGGCTGGACGAGAACGACTCGATCATGGTGCTCGACCGGGTGCTGGTGCCGTGGGACAACGTGTTCATGTACGACCCGGCCGCGGCGAACTCGTTCGCGAGCCGGTCGGGGTTCCTGGAGCGGTTCACCTTCCACGGGGTCACCCGCCTCGCCGTCAAGATCGACTTCATCGCCGGCTGTCTGCTGAAGGCCGTCGAGGTGACGGGCAGCTCCGGCTTCCGGGGCGTGCAGGCGCAGATCGGCGAGGTCCTCAACTGGCGGGACCTGTTCTGGGGGATGTCGGACGCGATGGCGAAGTCGCCCACGGAGTGGGTGAACGGTGCCGTGCAGCCGAACCTCGACTACGGGCTGGCGTACCGGACGTTCATGGGCATCGGCTACCCGAGGATCCGGGAGATCATCCAGCAGGTCGTGGGCAGCGGCCTCATCTACCTCAACTCCCACTCCAGTGACTGGAAGAACCCGGAGATCCGCCCCTACCTGGACCGCTACCTGCGGGGCTCGCGCGGGGTGGAGGCCATCGACCGGGTCAAGCTGCTCAAGCTGCTGTGGGACGCGGTCGGCACGGAGTTCGCCGGACGGCACGAGCTGTACGAGCGGAACTACGGCGGCGACCACGAGGGCATCCGCGTGCAGACCCTGCTGAGCTACCAGGCGCGCGGTCAGGCCGACGTCCTGAAGGGCTTCGCGGACCAGTGCATGGCGGAGTACGACATCGACGGCTGGACGCGGCCCGACCTCTTCGGGCCCGAGGACCTGCCCCGCCTGGTCACCGGGAACTGACCGTGCCCCGCACGCGCGGGCGATCCCCCCGGAGGCGGTCCTCGTCCTCCGGGTTTCCACGTACAGCACCACGTCTTCAGGGCAGGGGGAGCCGGTGACCTCGCACACGCTCAAGGGGATCCTCTCGACGGTGGGGAACACGCCCCTGGTCGAACTGGAGCGGATGTCGGCCGACCACGGTCTGCGGATCCACGCCAAGATGGAGCGCTTCAACCCCGGCGGGAGCATCAAGGACCGCTCCGCGCTGGCCATGCTGATGGAGGGCCTGCGCACCGGTGCGGCCGTGCCCGGCCGGACCACGGTGATCGAGTCCAGTTCGGGGAACCTCGCGATCGGGCTGGCACAGATCTGCTGCTACCACGGGCTGCGGTTCATCTGCGTGGTGGACCCGCGCACCACGGAGCAGAACCTCGCGATCCTGCGCGCCTACGGGGCCGAGGTGGAGCTCGTCGGCGTGCCCGACCCGGAGACCGGCGAGTTCCTGCCCCAGCGGCTGCGCCGGGTGGCCGAGCTCGCGGCGACCGTGCCGCACGCGTACGTGCCGGGCCAGTACTCCAACCCGCTCAACCCCCAGGCGCACCTGGAGACGATGCGCGAGATCGACCAGGCCCTGCGCGGCTCCGTGGACTACGTGTTCTGCGCGGCCGGCACCACGGGGACCCTGGGCGGGTGCGCCTCGTACGTCCGCCGGCACGGCCTGTCGACCACGGTCGTCGCGGTCGACGCGGTGGGCAGCAGGCTGTTCGACTCGCCGGTGTCCTGCTCCCGGCTGATCCCGGGCCACGGCGCGGCCGTGGTGCCCGCGGTGTTCGACCCGACGGCCGCCGACCGGGTGGTGCACGTCGGCGACCTGGAGGCGGTGGCCGGCTGCCGCCGGCTGGTGCGGCGCGAGGCCATCCTCGCCGGGGGGTCCTCCGGCGCCCTGGTCGCCGCGCTGGAGAAGCTCGCGCCGGAGATCCCGGCCGGCTCGTCCGTCGTGCTGATCCTGCCGGACGGCGGGGACCGCTACCTGGACACCATCTACTCGGACCACTGGGTGCGCCGGCACTTCGGCGAGGTCCCGCTCCCCGCGCCGGCCGCGCACGACGCCGGCGGGGCGTACGGAGCGCTGCCCGCGGCAACGGCTTCCGGCTGAGCGGGCGGCGCGGACCCCGCGCGCCCCTCCCCGGTACGGAAACGAGGCCCAGGTCCCGGCGCGGGCCTGGGCCTCGCCCTCAGATCCCCTGGTACGGACACGAAGGAGACTCCCTTGCTGGTCATCGGTCATCGTGAGGTGCAGGACGTCATGCGGGGGCAGGAGGAGCGGATCCTCTCCCTGGTCGGCGACGCCTACCGGCTGCACGACGAGGGGCGCACCGCCCTGCCCCACTCGGTGTTCCTGCGCTTCCCCGACAGCCCCCGCGACCGCATCATCGGCCTGCCCGCCTACCTCGGGGGTGAGGACGCGGTGGCCGGGATGAAGTGGATCGCGAGCTTTCCCGGCAACGTCGCCGCCGGCAAGGAGCGGGCGAGCGCGGCCATGGTCCTCAACTCCACCGCCGACGGCCGGCCCGAGGCCGTGATCGAGGCCTCGCTGATCTCGGCCCGGCGTACCGCGGCCTCCGCCGCGCTGGCCGCCGCCCACCTGGTCACCGGCCCCGATCCGGACGGCATCGCGCTGATCGGCTGCGGCCCGATCAACCGCGAGGTGCTGCGCTTCGTGAAGGCCCGGCTGCCCGGGGTGCGCGAGGCCGTGCTGTTCGACACGGACCGCGCCCGCGCCGAGGCCTTCGCCGCCGAGGCGGCGGTGTTCGCGCCGGACCTCGTGTTCAAGGTGGTGGAGCGGGTGCGGGAGGCGCTCGGCTCCCACCGGCTGGTCTCCCTGGCGACCTCCGCCGGCGAGCCCCACCTGGACCTGTCCGCGTGCCTGCCGGGGGCGACGGTCCTGCACGTCTCGCTGCGCGACCTGACCGTGGACGCGGTCCTGGGGGCGCAGAACGTCGTGGACGACGCCGACCACGTGTGCCGGGAGCGGACCTCGCTGCACCTGGCCGAACTGGCCACGGGGGGACGGGAGTTCGTCGACGCGACGATCGGGTCGCTGCTGCGCGGCGGATCCGGCTTCCGCAGGGACCCGGAGCGGATCGCGGTGTTCTCCCCCTTCGGCCTGGGCGTGCTCGACCTCGCCCTGGCCCGGTGGGTGCGGGACGAGGCCCGCGAGCGCGGCGCCGGCACCTCCGTCGAGGGGTTCCTGCCGTAGCCGGCGCCCTTCCGGCACGCGCACGCGTACGGCCGGTGCCCCGCCCATCCCGGGCGGGGCACCGGCCGTACGCGTGGCCGTCAGACCTCGATGACGAGCGCCTTCGCCCGGATCTCCTCGACCAGCGCGGCCTGGCGCAGCGAGCCCTCCTGGTGCTCCCGTATGTCGAGGCCCCCCAGGACGGCGTCCGTGAAGGTGTCGACGACGTTCGCGAACTGGTGGTCGGCCGGCAGCACGAACTGCTCGTGGTGGTCCTGCCGTTCGACGCGCATCACCGGCTGGTAGGTCTCCGGCGGCGTGAAGGCGCGGTCGAGGACGATGCGCCCCGTGCTGCCGGAGAGGCTGTAGGTGTTGCGGTACGAGTGCTCCATGCCGAACGTGAGCCGTGCGGGCACCCCCTCGGGGGTGCACAGCAGCACCCCGCCCGAGAGGACCACGCCGCGGCTGCGGTCGTGCCGGAAGACCGCGCCGACGACCGTGAGGTCGCTGCCGAGGAAGTACTGGGCCGCCCGGACGGGGTAGCCCCCGAAGTCGAGGAAGGCCCCGCCGCCGACCTCGCTCTGGTAGCGGATGTCGCCGGCGGGCTTGGGCGGGATGGTGAACTCGCTGGTGAACTCGCGCACCTCGCCGATGGCGTCCTCGGCCAGGGCCTTGCGCACCGCCGCGTGCTGGGAGTGGTAGAGGAACATGTAGTTCTCCAGCAGGACCAGCCCGCGCGCCCGCGCGTCGGCGACCAGCCGGCGGGTTTCCTCGTGGCTCGCCGTCAGCGGCTTCTCGACGAGGACGTGCTTGCCGGCCTCCAGGGCCCGGGAGACCCATTCGGCGTGCAGCCGTCCGGGCAGCGCGATGTAGACGGCGTCGACGTCCTCGCGCTCCAGCAGCGCTCCGTACCCCTCGACCGGCACCCCGCCGAACCGGTCGGTGAACCGGACGGCGGACTCCGCGCGCCGGCTGGCGATCGCCGCGACCTCGACGGCGGGGTTGTCCCGGAGGGCGGGGAGCGTACGGCGCCAGGCGATGTCCGCGCACCCCATGATCCCGATGCGCAGTCTGTCGCTCGTGCTTTTGAACATGTGGAAGAACTCCGCTCAGCATGGGGTGAGAAGACGGGCGCCCGGTGGGCCGGGACGCCCCGTGGGGCGTCAGCCCTTGATCGAGCGCTCCCTCAGCGCCTCGTAGTGGGCGAGGCACTCCTCGTAGGTGGGGAGCATGCCGAGGGCCACCGCCTCTGCCAGGGTGGGCGCGGCGGCGTCCTTCTCCGACATGACGGGCGGCTCCTCCAGCCCCCACGGGATCCCGATGTCCGGGTCCAGCGGGTTGACCTCGATCATCGTGCCGGGGATGTAGGCCTCCGAGCACAGGTAGTTCATGCACGCGTCGTCGGTCAGGGTCAGGAACGCGTGGCCGATGCCGTCGGCCAGGTAGACGGCGGTGCCGGACTCCTCGTCCTGCGGGGTCACCTCGTACATCCCGAAGGTGGGCGAGCCGACCCTCAGGTCCACGGCGACGTCCAGGACGGCGCCGCGCACGCAGGTGACCAGCTTGGCCTGGCCGGGCGCCAGGGAGGTGCTGTGGATGCCGCGCATGGTGTTGCGGCAGCTGACGGAGTAGTTCGCCTGCCCGACGGTGAACGGGTAGCCGATGATGTCCGTGAGGATGTCGGCGCGGAAGGCCTCGTAGAAGGATCCGCGCCGGTCCGGGTACTTGTTGGGGACGATCCTGTAGGCCCCCTTGATCTTCGTTTCGGTCACTCGTGCCGCGTCAAACATGGCCCACCCGTCTCGGAGTCTCGCGCTCGTTCACATCACCCGGCCGGTCCGGCTCCTCCGGACCGGCCGGCCGGTCCGGCCCGTCCGGCCCGCGTCCGCTCAGCACAGGCTGAGCAGACAGGTGAGCAGGGACCGGGCCTCGATGTTGAGGTAGTGCCCGTGGCGGAGCAGGCCGGTCAGCTGCCGGACCGTCATCCAGCGCAGGTGGGGCGGTACGTCGGCCGGGAAGTCCTCGCCCACCTCGATGATCTGGTAGCGCGTGCCGGCGTGGTGGAAGCGGCCGCCCTCCTCCGACAGGACGTGGTCGTACCGCGTCGTGCCGCCGCCGGGCAGCAGGGCCTCGCGCAGGAAGGCCTCCTGGACGGAGTCCACGTCCTGGCCGGGGTGCAGCTGCACGGTCGGCGCCATCTCCACCTGGTCCATCAGGCCGTACTCGGGCCGGGCCCGCACCAGGAGCCGGAGCACGCCGTCGGTCTTGCGGGCGACGAACACGGCCCTGCCGTCACCCCGGGGGTGGAGCAGGGGCTGGGTCCACCGGGCGACCTCGCGGTTGCCGGCGGTGACCTCGACCGCGATGATGCGGAAGCTCTCGGCCGACTCGTCGGCGATCTCCCGGTCGTCGCGCTTCCAGCCGGCGACGTCGGTGAGCGGGACCAGCCGGGCGGTCCACTCGACGCCGGTCTTCGCCTCGTTGAACCAGCTGAGGATCCCGCCCGAGCCGTCCTGTCCGAACCGGCCGTCCACCGCGGGCTCTTCCCGGTACGAGCGCACCAGCGCGTCGCGGAAGGAGTCGCCGGCGGGTGCCGGGGCGTCCCCGGGGACGAGGAACGGCATGCAGGACAGCACGGTGCGGGCGTCCATGTTGACGAGGTGGTCCACCGCCATCAGTTCGCGGACCAGGTCCAGCGGGAGCCAGCGGAAGTCCTCGTGCTCGGGCACGTCACCGGTCGCGAGCACCACCATGTTGCGGTTGCGCTTGCGCCAGAACCAGGCGCCCTGCTCCGACTGGAGCACGTCCACGAGCACCTGGCCGCGGTCCGGCCCGGTGAAGAACTCCAGGTACCGGGTGGACGTGCCCCGGTGCACCTTCATGTAGTTGCTGCGGGTCGCCTGCACCGTCGGGGAGAGCTGGAGCGTGTTGGAGTTGCCCGGCTCCATCTTGGCCTGCATGAGGCAGTGCAGGACCCCGTCGAACTCCTTGACGAGGATGCCGAGGATGCCGATCTCGGGCTGGTGGATGACCGGCTGCGACCAGATCTCCTCGCCGCCCTGGCGGACCTGGAGTCCCTCGACGGTGAAGAACCGGCCGCTGGCGTGGCCGAGGTTGCCGGTCAGCGGGTCGAACCCCCAGGAGTCCAGGGCCTCGAAGGGGATGCGGCGGACCGAGAACTCACCGGCCTGGTGGCGTTCGGCCCACCAGGCGTGGAACTCGGCGGTGGACTTGAGGATCACCGGGCTCAGAGCCTTCCCAGGACGTCGAGCATGGCGTCGATGACCCGCTCCTGCTCCTCGTCGGAGAGGGAGGGGTACATGGGCAGGGAGAAGATCTCGTTGGCCACGCGGCTGGTGACCGGCAGCGCGTCCGGGGCGTAGCCGAGGTGGGCGAAGCCGGCCTGGGTGTGCACCGGCCAGGGGTAGCTGATGTTCAGCGCGATGTCGTGCGCCGTCCTGAGCTCCTCCATGATCTTGTCCCGGAGCGGGTGGCGGACCACGTAGACGTAGTAGACGTGCTCGTTGCCCGGCGCGGTCTTCGGGGTGATCAGGCCGGTGCCCTTGAAGGCCTCCTCGTACCGGTCCGCGATGGCCCTGCGGCGGGCCGTGTAGGCGTCGAGGCGGGTGAGCTTGCGGCGCAGGATCTCGGCCTGGACCTCGTCGAGGCGGCTGTTGTGGCCGGGGGTCTCGACGACGTAGTAGCGGTCCTCCATGCCGTAGAAGCGCAGCCGGCGCAGGCGGGCGTCCACCTCTGGGTCGTTGGTCGCGGTGGCGCCGGCGTCCCCGTAGGCCCCGAGGACCTTGGTCGGATAGAAGGAGAACGCGGCGGCGTCGCCCATCGTTCCCGCGAGCTCCCCGTGGTGCCGGGCGCCGTGCGCCTGCGCGCAGTCCTCCAGGACGAGCAGGCCGTGTTCCCGGGCCAGCTCCCGCAGGGGCGCCATGTCCACGCACTGGCCGTACAGGTGGACGGGGAGCAGGCAGCGGGTGCGCTCGGTGATGGCGCCGGCCACCTGGTCCACGTCCATCAGGTACGTGTCGGGGTCGATGTCGACGAAGACCGGCGTGGCGCCGACGGCGTCGATCGCGATGACGGTCGGGGCGGCGGTGTTCGACACCGTGATCACCTCGTCGCCGGGGCCGATGCCCAGGGCGCGCAGGCCGAGCACGATCGCGTTGGTTCCGTTGTCGACGCCGACGCAGTGGGCGAGGCCGTGGTAATCGGCGAACTCGCGCTCGAAGGCGCTGACGCTCTTCCCCAGCACCAGCTGCCCGGAGCGGAACACGGTGTCCACCGCGTCAAGGATGTCAGCGCGTTCTTCGTCGTACTCGGGCAAGTAACCCCACACATGCTGGGTCATCGCGGCACGTCACCTCCAACAGGGTTGTCGTCAGGATTGCAAGAGCCGGCCGTGGGAAACACCCCGGCCTCCGGTGTTTTCAGACGAGCTTCTCCAGAAGAGCCACGCCGTGCGTATTCCAATCGTCACGGTGAATGGCGAGGACGTGAACGTCCCACAGCCTTCCGTGGAAATACGTGTGCTCGGGCAGGATCGCCTCGGTTCGCACGATGGGATCGTGGTCGCCGCCGAATCCGATGGCGCTGGTGTCCGGCGACGTCCGGTGAATGTACACCTTGCGGGTGCGCCACATGGAGAACGCGAAGTTCGCGGTCAGCGCGTGGACGTCGCCGCTGATTTCCCCGGCCTTTTCGCCGGCGAGGTGGACCTCGATCCTCAGGTGTCCCGCCGGGTTGACCGCGGAGACGGTGCTGAGCCCGACGACCTCGTCGGTCTCCTTGTCCCGGACGAGGAAGCAGGCCGCGAGGCCCTCCCCGAAGGTCCGGGCGAAGACGTCCAGCACGGGCAGCGCGGTGGTCCCCAGCCGGAGCAGGACCTCGTACGCCGCGACGGCGTCCTCGGCGCCCGCGGGGCGGAGCACGACCCGCCGGGTCTCGGTGTGCGGAAAGAACATGGGGGCACTCGTCTCTTCTGCCGTGGTCACCGGCGGCCGGTGTCCGGCCGCGCGTCCCTCGATGTGGAGTACCGCCGGGGAATACGGCCGGCAATGCGGGCCCGAGGCGTCTCATCGGGCCGGGCGAGGGGAATCACCGGACCGTAGGCAGGCGCGGGGACGGCGGTCAAGACCTCTCCCGGTGACCCCGTCCGGAATCCGCCGCGGCGGACCCGGCCGGCGCGGCCCGGACACCGGGACGACCTGCGGTGTCTCGCCGGCGGGACGCCCGTGCGGGGAATCGGGGATGCGCGCATTGACCCTGTGACGGGCCCCGAACTACGGTCGGATCCGGTCAGCGGCAGCACTCGAATTCCGTCCGGAATATGCCCGACCGATCCCCGGACAGTTCATCCGCGTACACCATTGAGGAGCGTAAGCCAACATGATCCTGGGCAATGAGAGCGTCGCGGAGGAAACCCCGACCTTCATCGAGGAATTCACGGAACTGATTCGCCGGACGGCCTCCGTGATCTGTGCCGAACAGCCCGACGTCCCGGAGCCGGAGGAGCTCCGCGACCTCGACTCCTTCTCGATGGTCCAGGTCCTGCTCGACCTGGAGAACGAGCTCGACCTGAAGGTGCTGGAGGGGCTGGAGGGCTTCGACGGCCGGACCTTCCAGGAGATCGCGGAGCACATCGCCGGGATCGCCCATCAGGCGGGCACCTACCCCGAGTTCGAGGCGAACGTACGGCGCATCGTCAACGCGGACTCCGACTGATGGAGGACCGCGCCGACGACCACGCCTACCTCGTCGTCCACAACGACGAGCAGCAGTTCTCGATCTGGTGGGCCGACCGGCCGCTCCCGGCCGGCTGGTACGCCGAGGGGACGGAGGGCAGCCGGGAGGAGTGCCTGAGCCGCATCGAGGCGGTGTGGACGGACATGCGCCCGCTGAGCCTGCGCCGCCGGATGGAGCGGTCCGCCGCCGGCTGAACAGTCCGGCGGCCTTCCACCTGCCCGCCCCCGCCGGGGCGGTGACCTCGCCGAAGCCGAAGGAGCATCTGTGAACGACGGGACGTCGTCGGCCCCCGCGCACCGGTCGCCCGTGCGACCCGAGACGACGGGCGCGCCGCAACCGCTCCCGCTGCTCGCCGAGCTGGTCGTGGCCCGGGCCGCGGCCGCCCCCGACGCGCTCGCGGTCGACGGCACCGCCGCCGGCACGGGTTCCCTGACCTACCGGGAGCTGGGCCGGCGCTCCGCCCGGCTGGCGGGGCGGCTGTCCTCCCTCGGCATCGGCCCGGGAAGCCTGGTCGGGGTGTCCCTGCGCCGCGGCCCCGACCTGGTGGTGGCCCTGCTGGCGGTGTGGCGGGCGGGTGCGGGCTACGTGCCCATGGATCCGGACCATCCGGCCGAGCGCCTCGCCTGGACCCTCGCGGACACCGGGACCGCGCTCGTGCTGACCGAGCGCGCCGTCGCCGGGACCTTCCCCCGCCGCGAGGGGACCCGCCTGCTGGTGCTCGACGAGCCCGGTGAGGTGCCCGGCACGCTCGCGGACCCCGCGCCGGCGCTGCGCGCGCCCGCGGCCGGCGACCCGGCCTACGTGCTCCACACCTCGGGCTCCACCGGCCGCCCCAAGGGGGTCGTGGTGCCGCACGGGGGGATCGCGAACCGGGTGCGCCACCTGGTCTCCCGGCACGGTCTGGGCCCCTCGGACCGGATGCTGCTGAAGACCACGATCGGCTTCGACGCCGCGGGCCTGGAGCTGTTCGCCCCGCTCGTCGGCGGCGGCACCGTCGTCCTCGCGCCGCAGGGCGTCGAGCGCGACCCGGCCGCCATGCTCGGCGCGGTGGCCGCGGGCCGCGTCACGGTCCTCCAGGCCGTGCCGTCGGTGTGGAACGCCCTGGCCAACTCCCCTGGCTGGGAGGGCTGCCGCTCCCTCAGGCTGCTGTTCAGCGCCGGTGAGCCGCTCCACGCGGAGCTGTGCCACCGGCTGCTGGCGCGCGTGCCGGGGGCGGAGATCTGGAACACCTACGGGCCCACCGAGTGCTCGGTGGACATCACCGAGCACCGCTTCGACCCCGCCCGGACCGACGGCCCCGTGCCCATCGGGCGCCCCATCGAGGGGCTGCGCGCGCTGGTGCTGGACCCGGACGGCCGTCCCGTCGGGCCGGGCGGCACCGGGGAGCTGTACGCCGGCGGGGCAGGCGTCGCCACGGGCTACCTCGGGCGGCCCGCGCTGACCGCGGAGCGCTTCGTCCCGGACCCCTTCGGCCCGCCCGGGGCCCGGCTGTACCGCACCGGCGACCTCGTGCGCGGCTCGGCCGCGGGCGAGCTGGAGTACCTCGGCCGGCTGGACCGGCAGATCAAGGTCAACGGCGTGCGGATCGAGCCCGGCGAGGTCGAGGCCGCTCTCCTCGCCCACCCCGGCGTGGACGCGGCCGTGGTCGACGCGGTGGCGGACCGCGACGGCGGTCACCGGCTGGTGGCCTGGATCCAGCCGGGCGGCACCGCGCCCGAACCGGGCGAGCTGCGGGAGTTCGCCCGCCGCGAGCTTCCGGAACAGCTCGTTCCGCGCGCGTTCGTCACCGTGCCCGTCTTCCCCCGCACCGCCAGCGGCAAGACCGACCGGGCCGCCCTGCCCTCCCCCGACGCGGCCGGCGCCGCGCGGCCCCACGTACCGCCGCGCACCCCCGCCGAGCACACCGTCGCCAGGGTCTGGGCACAGACGCTGGACCGGCCCGCCGAGACGATCGGCGCCCACGACGACTTCTTCGGGATCGGCGGCTCCTCCCTGCTGCTGGGCCGGCTCGCGGGCCGGCTGACGCTCGCCTCCGGCCGGCGGATCGAGCTGCGCGCCCTCTTCTCCGCCGTCACCGTGGCGGAGCAGGCCGCCCTCCTCGACCGGGCCGCGGCATCCCCCGGCCCCGGCCCGGACGGCACCCCCGGCCAGGGGCCCGCCCCGGTGGAGCGGGACGCCGTACTGCCCGTCCCGCGCGACGGGGCGCTGCCCCTGTCGAGCGGTCAGCAGGGCCTGTGGCTGCTGGAGCGCATGCGGCCGGGCAGCCCCGAATGGGCCGACCTGGTGTGGATCCGGCTGCCCGGAGCGTGGACGGCGGGGACCGTCGCGACCGCCCTCGCCCGGCTGGCGGACCGGCACGAGATCCTGCGCACCCGCTACGCGCTGCGCGACGGGCACCCCGTACAGCTGGTGGACGGGCCCGGCCGGCCCGTGGAGCTGCGCACCGCCGAAGCGCCCGGCGCCGACGCCCTGCGCGGGCTCGCGGCCGCCGAACTGGAACGGGGCTTCGACCTGGAGCACGGGCCCGTGTGGCGGGCGCTGCTGGTGCGCACCGCCGACGGCGGGCAGGTGCTGCTGCTGGCCGTTCACCACATCGCCTGCGACGGCTGGTCCTCGGTGCTGCTGGAGCGCGACCTGCGCGCCCTGGGCGAAGCCGTGCACACCGGCCGGCGGCCCGGACTGCCCGAGGTCGCCGCGCAGTACGCGGACCACGCCGCCTGGCAGCGCCGCCGCCTCGCCGCGGCCGAGGCCTCCCCCGCCGACCCCGACCTCGCGTACTGGACGGCCGCCCTGGCCGGCGCGACGCCGTCGGAGCTGTCGGCGGACCGCCCGCGCCCCGCCGAGCGCGACGGGCGCGGGGCCCTGCGGACCTTCACGGTGCCGGCCGCCCTGACGGCGCGGCTCGCCGCCCTCGGCCGGGATGCGGGCGCCACCCTCCACCAGACGCTGCTGACCGGCTTCGCCGCCTTGCTGGCCCGGCTCACCGGCCGCGCGGAGGTCACCCTCGGCATGCCCGTCGCCGGGCGGGACCGGCCCGAAGTCTCCGACACCGTCGGCTACTTCCTCAACACCCTCGTACTGGCCTGCCGCATGGACGGCGGCCTGCCGGTGCGTGACGCGATCGCCTCGGTGCGCGAGACCGTACTCGACGCCCTCGCCCACCAGGGCCTGCCCTTCGAGCGGCTCGTGCGCGAGCTGCGGCCGCCGCGCGATCCGTCCCGTACTCCGCTGTACCAGGTGATGTTCGACTTCCACGAGGAGGGCCGCACAGGCACCGCCCTGAGCGGAGACGACCTGGACGCGTTCGCCTCCGCCTGGTGCTCCGCCCGCACCGACCTCACCTTCGTGGTGCAGCGGCAGGCGGACGGCACCCTGCTGGGCATGGTGGAGTACGCCACCTCCCTGTTCGACGCGGCCACCGTCGACCGCCTGGCGGCCTGCTGGGTCCGGCTCCTGGAGTCCCTCGCGGACTCCCCGTCGGCCCCCCTGGACGCCGCCGAGCTGCTGCCCGACGCCGAGCGCACCCGGCTGCTCGCGCTCGGGGCGGCCGATCCGGCGGCCGCCGCCGAACCCGACGGCTGCGTGTACGCCGCGTTCGCCGACCGGGCGCGCCGGTCCCCGGAGGCCACCGCCGTCGTGTGCGGCGACGAGCGGTGGTCCTACGCCCGGCTGCGGGAGCGGGCCGACTGGTTCGCCTCGCGGCTGCGCGCCCTGGGGGCCGGCCCGGAGAAGGCGGTGGCCGTGATGCTGCCGCGCACCCCCGACCTGATCGCCGCCCTGCTCGGGGTCTGGCGTACCGGGGCGGCGTACGTACCGCTGGACCGGACCGCTCCGGACGAGCGGCTGGCGTACGTGCTGGGCGACTCCGGGGCCGTCGCTCTGGTGTCGGACGAGGCCGGCCGGGCCCGCCTGGCCTCCCGGTACACGGGGGCGGTGCTCAGCGTGGACGGGCCCGGGGCCGCGGCCCTGCCCGGGGACGCAGGCGGTCCCGGTGAGGCCGGTGATGCCGGTGATGCCGGTGATCCGGCGCGCCTCGCCTACCTCGTCTACACCTCCGGCTCCACCGGCCGCCCCAAGGGCGTGGCCGTCGAACACCGGGCGCTGCTGCGGCTGCTGCGCGCCTCCGCCGCCCACCTGGACTTCGGCCGCGGTCCGGCCGACGCCTGGCTCGCGCTCGCCCCGGCCACCTTCGACATCTCCTTCACCGAGCTGGTGATGCCGCTGGTGGCGGGCGGCCGGGTGGTACTGGCCCGGGACGAGGAGGCCGACGACCACGCCGGACTGCCCGCGCTCATCGACCGCACCGGCGCCACCCACCTCCAGGCCGTGGCCCCGCAGTGGCGGATGCTCCTGGACGCCGGACTCGGCCACCGGCCGCTCGTCGGCCAGACCGGCGGCGAACCGTGCCCGCCGGAGCTCGCCCGGGAACTGTCCCGCCGGCTCAAGCGGTTCGTGAACGAGTACGGGCCGACCGAGACCACCATCGCGGCGACCCGCTGGGACATCCCCGAGGACGTGACGACCGTCGCCATCGGGCGGCCGTACCCGCACGCCGCCGCCCGCGTCCTGGACCCGCTGCTGCGCCCCGTGCCCCCGGGCACGACCGGCGAGCTGTGCGTCGGCGGCCTGTCCCTGGCCCGGGGGTACGCGGGCCGGCCGGGCCTCACCGCCGGGTGTTTCGTGCCCGATCCGTACGGCCCGCCGGGATCCCGGCTCTACCGCACCGGCGACCTGGCCCGCACGCTCGCCGACGGCACGATCGTCTTCGTCGGCCGCGCCGACGGCCAGGTCAGGATCCGGGGCCGCCGCGTGGAGACCGGCGAGGTCGGCTCGGTGCTCGCCGAACACCCCGCCGTGGCCCAGGCGGTGGTCGTCGCCCACGGCACCGGTGACGCGGCCCGGCTGGTCGCGTACTGCGTCCCCGCCGGCACGGCCCTGCCGGCCCGGGGCGAACTGCTGGAGCACTGCGCGCGCCACCTGCCCGCGTACATGCTGCCCACGCTCGTCGTGCCGCTCACGGCCCTGCCCCTGACCCGGCACCACAAGGTCGACCTCGCGGCGCTGCCCGCGCCCGACCTGAGCACGGCGGCCGGTGACGAGCCGTACACCGCCCCCGAGGGGCCGCTGGAGGAGGGCATCGCCGCGATCTGGCGCGCGGTGCTGGCCGGACCGGACGGGCGCGCGCCCCGGATCGGGACCCGGCACGGGTTCTTCGCGCTGGGCGGCGACTCCGTCCGCGCCGCCCGGGTCATGGCCCGGATCCAGGAGGAGTACGCGGTGACGCTGCCGCTGCGCACCCTCTTCGACCGGCCCACCGTCACCGGGCTGGCCGAGGCCGTCGAGGACGCCGTACGGCGCGAGATCGCGGAACTGAGCGATGCCGAGCTGGACGCCGCACACAGGGAGTACCACTGATGACCGAAGCCACCCCGCCCGCCGAGGCCGCCACGGACGCCGTGTCCGCGGCGGCCCTGCGCGAGGAGCTGCTGCGCCGCCGGCTGTCCGGTTCCGCTCCGCGCGTCCGCCCGGCCATCCCTCGGCTGCCCCGCGAGGAGCCGCTCGCCCTGTCCGCCGGCCAGCGGCAGATGTGGTTCCTGCACCAGCTCGACCCCACCGGGCCCGAGTACCTGCTCCCCCTGGCGTACCGGCTGCGCGGCCCGCTCCGCGCGGACGTGCTGCGCGAGGCCTTCGACCTGCTGTGCGAGCGCCACGAGATCCTGCGCACCCACTACGTCCTCGTCGGGTCGGAGCCCCGCCAGGTGGTCCGGGACCCCGGCCCGGCCGACTTCACCGAGGCCGCGCGCGGCGGGCTGTCCGGGGACGCACGCGACGCGGCGGTCCGGGAGATCGTGGAGGAGGAGTCGCTGCGGCCGTTCGACCTCGCCGCGCAGGCACCGCTGCGCGCGCGCCTGGTCCGCTTCGCCGAGGACGACCACCTGCTGGTCGTCGTCCTGCACCACATCGCCTGTGACGCCGCCACCCGCCCCCTGCTGCTCACGGAACTGTCCGAGCTGTACCGGGCGCGGGCCGGGGGGCGTGCCCCCGCCCTGGCACCGGAGCCCGTGCAGTACGCCGACTACGCCGGCTGGCTGGGCGCGCAGGAGGACGGCCCGGAGACCGGCCGCGCGCTCGACTGGTGGCGGGCCCAGCTCGCCGGACTGTCCCCCCTCGGCCTGCCCACCGACCGGCCGCGCCCGGCCGTGCGGTCCTGGGCGGGCGCGGTGGAGCCGTTCACGGTGCCCGCGCCGGTCGCCGGGCGGCTGGCCGCCCTGGCCGGCGACAGCGGCGCCTCCTCGTTCATGGTGCTGCTCACCGCCTTCCAGGTGCTGCTGTCCCGGTACACGGGGACGCGTGACGTCGCCGTCGGCACCTCGGTGTCCGCGCGGATCCGCCCCGAGCTCGCCTCGATGGCCGGCTACGCCTCCAACAGCCTGGTGATGCGGGCCCGTTGGGGGCGGGGCGAGCCCTTCCAGCGGGTGCTGGAGCGCAACCGGGACACCGTGCTGGCCGCCTTCGACCACCGCTCGGCCCCCTTCGACCGGCTGGCCGACGCCCTGGAGCCGGAGCGCGACCTGTCCGCCACCCCCGTCTTCCAGGTGATGTTCGACCTGACCCGGGCCGACGCCGCCGAACCCCTCGGCCTCCCCGGGGTGACGGCCCGGCCGGTGGAGGTGCCCGGCCGCATCTCCCGCTTCGACCTCACCGTCCACCTGGAGGAGCGGGCCGACGGCTCCCTCGCGGGCTCGCTGGAGTACGCCACCGCGCTCTTCGACCCGGCCACGGCCCGGCGGATCACCGGCCACTACGCGCGCCTGCTGGCCGCCGTCGCCGCGTCCCCGAGCACCCCGGTCGCGGAGCTGGACTTCTTCGACGCGGCCGAGCGCGCCCTGCTGCTGGACGGCCCTGCCGAACCCCTCGCCACGCGTACGCCGCCGGACCCCGCGACGCTGCGGCCGGTGCACGAGGCCATCGCCCGCCGGGCGGCGGCCGACCCCGGGGCGACCGCCGTCGTGCACGGCGGGCGCCGGGTGACCTACGGCGAGCTCGACGCGCTGGCCAACCGCATGGCCCGGCGGCTGCGCGGGCTCGGCGCCGGGCCGGAGAGCACCGTCGGGGTGCTCCTCGACCGCGGCCCCGAGCTGGTGGCCGCCCTGCTGGCCGTCTGGCGCACGGGCGCGGCGTACGTCCCCCTCGACCCCGGGTACCCGGACGAGCGGCTGGAGTTCATGCTCGCCGACACCGGCGCCCGGCTCGCCGTCACCGAGGACCGGTACGCGGCGCGGCTGGCGGGCACGGCCGCCCGGCTCGTGGTGCTCGACGCGGCCGCCGAGCGGGAGGCCGTCGACGGGCTCCCGGCCACCCCCGTGGAGCCGCCGGCCGGCGGGTACGACGTCGACCACCTCGCCTACGTGATCTACACCTCGGGCTCCACCGGCCGTCCCAAGGGCGTGCTGGTCACCCACCGGGGGCTCGCGAACTACCTGGGCTGGACCGTCGACGCGTACGCGAGCGCCGGCACGGGCGGGGCCGCGCTGTTCTCTTCCGTGGCCTTCGACCTGGGCATGCCCGACCTGTTCACCCCCCTGATGACCGGGCAGCCGGTCCACCTGATCGACCAGGACTTCGACGTCACCGAGCTGGGCCGGCTGCTGCTCGCGGAGGCCCCGTACGCGTTCGTCAAGCTCACCCCGGGCCATCTGGACCTGCTCGCACGGCAGTTGTCCCCGGAGGAGCGCCGGGACCTGGCCGGCCTGGTGATCGCCGCGGGTGACTCCTTCACCGGGCGGCTGGCCAACCGCTGGCTGGGCCCGGAGGGAACCGGCGGGCGGCGGCTGGCCGCCGAGTACGGGCCGACCGAGATCACGGTCGGCAACTCCGCGTACTTCATCGACGGCGGCGTGGACTCCGAGCTCGTCTCCATCGGCCGGGCCATCCCCAACACCACCATGCGGGTCCTGGACGCGGACCTGCGGCCGGTGCCGATTGGCAGCGTCGGGGAGGTGTGCGTCGGCGGCGTCGGCCTCGCCCGGGGCTACGCGAACCGGCCCGGCCTGACCGCCGAGCGCTTCCTGCCCGACCCGTACGGTCCGCCCGGGTCCCGGCTGTACCGCACCGGCGACCTCGCGCGCGTCATGCCGGACGGCGACCTCGACTTCGTCTCGCGCGCGGACCACCAGGTCAAGCTGCGCGGCTACCGGATCGAGCCGGGCGAGATCGAGACCGTGCTGACCTCGGACCCCGAGGTGGCCGAGGCCGTCGCCCTGGTCCGGGAGGACGCGCCGGGCGACAGGCGCCTGGTCGCCTATCTGGTGCCCGCGCCCGGCGCGGACCCCGCCGCGCTCGCCCCGGCCCGGCTGCGCGGGCTGCTGGGCAGCCGCCTGCCCGAGTACATGGTGCCGTCCGCGTTCGTCACGCTCGGCGCCCTGCCGCTGACCGCCAACGGCAAGCTCGACCGTACGGCCCTGCCCGCACCCGGGCGCGCCGCGACCGCCGTCGGCGAGCACGTCGCCCCGCGCGACGAGGACGAGCGGGTCATGGCCGGCGTGTGGTCCGGGGTGCTGGGCCTGGAGCGGATCGGCGTCCACGACAACTTCTTCGACCTGGGCGGCGACTCGCTGCGGGCCGTCGCCCTGGTGGGGGCGCTGCGCGAGTCGGGGCTGCGGGTGGCGGTCCGCGACGTCTTCGAGCACCGCACGGTGGCCCGGCTCTGCCGGGCGCTGCGGGAGGAGGCCGCGGCGGGCGCGCCGGCCGGGGAGGGGGCCTTCGAGCCGGTGGCCCCGTTCGCGCTGCTGTCGGCGGACGAGCGGGCCGCGCTGCCCGCCGACGCGGTCGACGCCTATCCGGTGTCGCTCACCCAGGCCGGGATGTTCGTCGAGCTGTTCAAGGACCCCGGGGTCAACCGGTACCACAACGTCACCTCGTTCCGGATCCGTGACGAGCGGCCCTTCGACCCCGCGGCCTTCCGTGCGGCGGCCGATCTGGTCGTCGCCCGGCACGAGGTGATGCGGACGTCCTTCGTGCTGGACGGCCCCGAGCGGCCGCTGCAGATCGTGCACGCGCGCGGGGAGATGCCGTATGTCCACGACGACCTGCGGCGGCTGCCGCGGGACGAGCGGTGGGCGGCGCTGACGGAGTACGCCCGCGCCGACCGCGCGCTGCTCTTCGACGTCACGCGCGCCCCGCTGATGCGGATGGCCACCCACCTGCTGGACGACGGGGGCTGGTGGCTGTCGATCACCGAGTGCCACCCGGTCATCGAGGGGTGGAGCTACCACTCGCAGCTGATGGAGATGCTGGACGCCTACCGGCGGCTGCGCGACGGGCTGGAGCCCGGCCCGGCGCCGGCGGCTCCGGCCGTCCGCTACGCCGACTTCATCGCCGCCGAACTGCGCTCCCTCGCCGGTGAGGAGGACCGGGTCTACTGGCACCGGCTCCTCGACGCGTACGAGAAGTTCGAGGTCCCGCCGGGCTGGGCGGGCGGCCGGGACGAGCCGGCCGAGCGGTACCGCCTGGACCTGCCGCTGCACGGCCTGCTGCCGGGGCTGCGGGCGCTCGCCTCGGAGACCGGCGTGCCGTACAAGAGCGTGCTGCACGCGGCGCACGCGAAGGTGCTGGGCCTGCTGACCCGGCAGGAGTCCTTCCGCGGGGGCATGGTGGCGGACGCCCGGCCCGAGGTCAGCGGGGCGGACCGGGTGTCCGGGATGTACCTCAACTCGGTGCCCTTCCCCTACGAGCGCGGCGCCCGGACCTGGGGCGAGCTGGCCCGGCGGACCTTCGCCGCCGAGATCTCGCTCTGGCCGCACCGCCGGTTCCCGATGCCCGCGATGCGCCGCCCCGGCGGCGACCCCCACCTGGTCGACGTGCTCTTCCACTACCTGGACTTCCACCAGGTGGACACCGATCTCGTCGACACGTCCGCCACGGTCGACGACAGCCCGAACGAGTTCCCGGTGGTGGTCGGCACCCCGCTGCGCGACCACCTCACCATCGCCTCGGACACCCGGACCCTGCGGCGCGACCGCGCCGAGCGGCTGGCCCGGCTCTACCTCGCGGTCCTCGCCGACATGGCGGCCGGCGGCGCCGACGGCGACGCCCGGCTGGGGTACCCGGAGGCTTCGGAACTCGAACCGGGCCGGCCGCTCCCCGGGCCGCCCGCCACGACGGAGCCCGCGGGTACGCACCTCCCCGCCGTCACGGAGCCCGCCGTCACGGAGCCCGCCGTCACCGAGCCCGCCGTCACGGAGCCGGCCATCACCGAGCCCGCCGGCCCGGGGTTCGAGCACACGCTCACCGCCTTCGAGGCGCAGGCCGCCCGCACCCCGGGGGCGACGGCCGTCGTCACCACCGGTGCCCGGCTGACCTACGCCGAGCTCGACGCGCGGGCCGAACGGCTGGCCCGCCGGCTGCGCGGGCTGGGCGTCGGCCCGGAGGACCGGGTGGGCGTGCTCCTCGACCGGGGCGCGGACCTCGTGGTGACGCTGCTGGCCGTCTGGAAGGCCGGGGCGGCCTACGTGCCGTTCGACCCCTGCACCCCGGACGCCCGCCTGCGGTCCCTGTTGACCGGGGCCGGCTGCCGGCTGGTCGTGACGGAGCCCGCCCACGCCCCGCGCACCGCCCCGTGCACCCCGGTGCTCGCGGCCGGGGCGGCCGGAGCCGGCGGAGCCGGCGGTGACGGCGGTGACGGCGGTGACGGCGGTGACGGCGGTGACGGTCCCCGTACGCCGGAGACGCCGCGTCCCGTCCCGGACCCGGGCGCCCTGGCCTACGTCCTGCACACCTCCGGCTCCACCGGCGCCCCCAAGGGCGTCGCGGTCGGCCACGGGGCCCTGGCGCACTACCTGCGCTGGGCGGCCGGCGCGTACGCGGGAACCGGGACGGGCGGCGCGCCCTTCTTCACCTCGGTCGGCGCGGACCTCGGCGTCCCCGCCCTGTTCGTCCCTCTGCTGACCGGCCGGACGGTGTACGTGCTGCCGCAGCGGTTCGAGCCGGACGAGTTCGCGAAGCTGCTGACGGCCTGGGCCCCGTACGCCTTCACCGGCATGACGCCCGGTCACCTCGCGCTGCTGGAGGCCGGGCTGGACGACGGGCAGCTCGGCTCGCTGGCCGGGCTGCTGGTCTGCGCGGGCGACGCCTACCCGGCCCGGCAGGCCGAGCGGGTCGCGGACCGGATCGCGGCGGCCGGCGGGACCATGCGCCTGGCGGCGGAGTACGGCCCGACCGAGGCGACCGTGGCCGCGTCCGCGTACCGCCTGACGGGGCCCGTCGGCCGGGCCCTGGTGCCGCTGGGCTCCGCCCTGCCGGGGACCACGCTGCGGCTGCTGGACGGGGACCTGCTCGCGGTGCCGGAGGGCGTCGTCGGCGAGGTGCACCTCGGCGGCCCGGGCCTGGCCCGGGGGTACGCGGACCGGCCCGGCCTGACCGCCGCGCGCTTCGTGCCCGACCCGTACGGTCCGCCGGGCGCCCGGCTGTACCGCACCGGCGACCTGGCCCGCGTACTGCCGGACGGGCGGCTGGAGTTCGCCGGCCGCGCCGACCGGCAGCTCAAGATCGGCGGCCACCGGGTCGAGCCCGCCGAGGTGGAGGCCGTGCTCGGCGCCGACCCCCGGGTGCGCGAGGTCCTCGTCGACGCCGTCCCCCTGCCCCCGGGCGGCCGGCGGCTCACCGCCTGGGTGGTCCCGGCCTTCGGGGCCGACCCGGCGCCGGCGGAGCTGCGCGCCCGGGCGGAGGCCGCCCTGCCGGCCCCCTTCGTCCCGGCCTCGTACCGGATCGTGGACGCCCTGCCCCTGACGGCGAACGGCAAGTACGACCGCGCCGCCGCCGCGGCGGCCGCGGCGCGGCGCGAGACCACGGTCGCCGGAGCCCCATACGCGGCGCCGCGCACCGCCACCGAGCGGCTGCTGGCCGGGGCGTGGCGGCGGGTCCTCGGGCTCGACCGGGTCGGCGTCCACGACCACTTCCGCGACCTCGGCGGTGACTCGCTCACCCTGCTGCGGATGCTGTCCGCGGCGCGGGCGGGCGGGCTCGTCGTCGATCCGGGCACCGCACTGCGCCATCCGACCATCGCCGAGCTGGCCCGTGCCCTCGGCCCCACCACGGAAGAAGAGGACTGATGTCCATGGACCGGCGACCCGTCCGCCACCTGATCTCCCTCGACGACCTCACCGACGCCGAACTGCGCCACCTCGTCGAGCGGGGTGCCGAGTTCTCCGCCGGCGGGGCGGCGGCCTCCGCCGCCCGCCCGATGGACGGGCTGGTCACGGGGATCTACTTCGCGAAGACGTCCACCCGTACCCGCACGGCGTTCTCGGCGGGGGCGCTGCGGCTCGGCTCCTCCCTCGTCACCTACGGTCCGGGCGACCTGCAGACCAACACCGGGGAGACGAGCGAGGACACGGGCCGGGTGCTCTCCCGGATGCTGGACGTGCTGGTGGCCCGGACGGCCGGGGACCCGGCGGAGATGCGGGCCTGGGCCTCCCAGCAGCGGATGTCCGTGGTCAACGCCATGAGCGCCGAGGAGCACCCCACCCAGGCGCTGACCGACCTGACCACGATGACGCGGCACTTCGGGCGCGTCGAGGGCCTGCGCGTCCTGTACCTCGGCGAGGGCAACAACACGGCGGCGGCGCTGGCCCTGGCGCTGACCCGCTACCCGGGGGTGGAGTTCGAGCTGCGCACTCCGCCGGGGTACGGGCTGGCCGGCCCGATCGCGCGGAAGGCGGCCCGGCAGGCGGAGGCGGCGGGCGCGGTCTTCCGCGAGCTGCACACCATGGAGGACCTGCCGGCGGACCTGGACGTCGTGTACACCGCGCGCTGGCAGACGACCGGCACGACGAAGGCGGACCCGGACTGGCGCGAGGTGTTCGCGCCCTTCCAGGTCCGTGAGGAGCTGTGGGAGAGCAGCCCGAAGGCGGTGTTCATGCACGACCTGCCGGCCCACCGGGGGGACGAGGTGACGGCGGAGGTCCTGGACGGGCCGATGAGCATCGCGTTCGACCAGGCCGAGAACAAGATGCACAGCGCGATGGCCGTCCTGGAGTGGTGCCGGGGGACGGGGCCGGCGCGCGGGGAGGGCGTCTGACCGGCAGGGCGCACGGCGGTCCCCGCGGAAGGCGGGGGCCGGGGACGGCGGGGGCCGGGGACGGCGGGGGCCGGGGACGGCGGGGGCCGGGGACGGCGGGGCCGCGGGGCCCCGCCGTCGCCGGTTCAGTCCAGTACGCTCCCGCCGCCCCTGCGGTCGGAGCGGGAGCGGCGGTGGTCCACGACGGCGTAGACGCGGTGCAGCCAGCGGTCCGTGCCGTCGTAGCGGGGGGTGAAGGCCGTACGGCCGTGCACGGCGAGGCGGTTGTCGACGACGGCCAGGTCGCCCGCGGTCAGGGCGAAGGCCTGCGCGGTCGCCTCGAAGGCGGTGCGCAGCTCCTCCAGGGCCCGCTTCGCCCCGTCGTCGAGGGGGTGGGTGCTGTTGAAGTCGACCACCACGTCGGGGTCCTCGGGGGCGCCCCGCAGTACCGGGTAGGGCGACGGCGGCAGGCCGCCGGCGCCGCCGAAGGACGGCGGTGCCTCGGTGACGAAGCGCTCCTGGGACAGCGTCTCCAGGGCTTCCCGCGAGAGCAGCGGCAGGGCCCGGCGGACGGAGGCGGTGCGCAGCCGGGCGTCACCGGTGGGGTCGGTGCGGACGCACAGCAGGCCGACGTAGTCCGGGCGGCTGTGGTGGAAGGCGTTCTCGGTGTGCATCTCCAGGAGGACCGAGCCGGCGTTGCTCTGCTGCCGTTCCCGGCCGGGGACCGGCACCACGTCCTGGACGAGGGCGCCGGACTTCTCGTTGCGGTAGGCGACCACCTCTCCGAGCTGGAGCATGACGGCGGCGATGGCGCCGGTGGCGGTGGTCGCGGTCCGCTGGACGGAGCCGGGGCGGGTGGGGGTGGCGGGGAGCCGGTCGGGGACGGGGAGGTTGCGGACCAGCAGGACCGCGTCGGGTCCGGCGTCGTGCCGGAACTCCCGTACGGCGGCCTGGAGCCGCCGGGGCAGGTGGGCGGAGGCGGCGCGGGCGGCGGCGAGCCACGCGGGGGCGTCGACGGCTCCGGAGGCGGCGAGGGCGAGTTCCCCGGCCGTCCTCGCGATGTCCTCGCGCTCACCATCGGTGAGCACCACGGCCGATCGGGCCGGGGCGGGCAGATATCGTGTTTCTGTCATTTGTCGCTTGCCTTCTCACTGAATCCGCGCGCGCGAGGACCTCCAGCGGCCGGCGCGGACTCCCTCGGGATTCGGCCCCGATCCGGCGATTTCCGCGGCTCTCCTCGTGGGGCCGCACGCACGGACGGGGGACGCAGCGAGGATATGCACGCGGGGCGCCCGTACGACAGGCCGTTCCGCGTTTTCCCGTACGGGCGGCGGCCGGTTTCCGGGCAATGCCGCGAAAGGCGGTGTTCCTGTCCCGCCAGCGAGACACGGGGCATCACCCGCGCTTCCGCCGCGGACTATTCCTGGTGCAGACTCACCGGGACCTCTTCGGACGGCGCACAGAGACCCGCTCCGAATCTTCTGCATTCCCGTGTCCGGCCGTCGGCCGACTTCCAGGAGCACGTATGCCGAGCAAGTTCCAATGCCGTATCTGTGCCGCTCCGGTGCAGAGTTTCTTCGACTTCGGGCGCCAGCCCCTGTCGGACGCCTTCCTCCCCGTGGACGCGGATCCCGCCCAGGAGTTCTTCTTCCGGCTGGACGTCGGCGTCTGCGAGTCCTGCACGATGGTGCAGCTGACGGAGGAGGTCCCGCGGGACCGGATGTTCCACGAGGCCTACCCGTACTACTCCTCGGGCTCCTCGTACATGCGGACCCACTTCGAGGACCTCGCCAAGCGCCTGCTGACCACCGAGCTGACGGGCGACGACCCGTTCGTCGTCGAGCTGGGCTGCAACGACGGCGTGATGCTCAAGGTGATGGCCGACGCCGGCGTCCGGCACCTGGGCGTGGAGCCCTCGGGCGGCGTCGCGGACGTCGCCGCGAGCAAGGGCGTCCGGGTCCGCAAGTCCTTCTTCGAGGAGTCCGCGGCGCAGGAGATCCTCGCCGAGGACGGCCAGGCGGACGTCATCTACGCCGCGAACACCCTGTGCCACATCCCGTACTCGGTGCTGCCGGGCGTGCGCGCGCTGCTGAAGCCGTCCGGGGTGTTCGTCTTCGAGGACCCGTACCTCGGGGACATCGTCGAGCGGACCTCCTTCGACCAGATCTACGACGAGCACTTCTACTTCTTCACCGCGCGTTCGGTGCAGGAGATGGCGCGCCGCAGCGACCTGGAGCTGGTGGACGTCGAGCGGCTCCCGGTGCACGGCGGCGAGGTGCGCTACTTCCTGGCGCCCGCCGGCCAGCGCGTGCCGTCCGAGGCGGTGGCCGCGCTCATCGCCGAGGAGGAGGAGCGCCGACTGTCCGACCCGGCCACGCTGCGCGCGTTCGGCGAGCGGGTCCTGAAGATCCGCGAGGACCTGGTGGCGCTGCTGGAGAAGCTGCGTGACGAGGGCAAGACGGTGGTCGGCTACGGTGCGACGGCCAAGAGCGCCACGGTGACGAACCTCTGCGGCATCGGCCCGGAGCTGGTCCCGTTCATCTGCGACACCACCCCCGCCAAGCAGGGCCGTCTCAGCCCCGGCACCCACATTCCGGTGAAGCCGCCGGCCGCCTTCTCGGAGTCCTATCCGGACTACGCGCTGCTCTTCGCGTGGAACCACGCCGACGAGATCATGGCGAAGGAGCAGGAGTTCCGGAACTCCGGGGGCAAATGGATCCTCTATGTGCCCGACGTGCACATCGTCTGATCCGGCATTCCGGATCGCCCGACCCTGACGAAAGGGAAGAGCTTTGAAGGGAATTCTTCTCGCGGGCGGCAACGGGACGCGCCTGTACCCCTCGACACTGGCGACTTCCAAGCAGCTGCTCTCGGTCTACGACAAGCCCATGATCTACCACCCCCTTTCCGTGCTGATGCTGGCCGGAATCCGGGAGATCCTGGTGATTTCGCAGCCGACCAGCATTCCGCAGCTGCGGGCCCTGCTGGGTGACGGCTCGCACCTGGGCCTCAGCATCACTTATGCGGAGCAGCCGGAACCGCGCGGTATCGCGGAGGCGCTGATCATCGGCGCGGACCATGTCGGGGACGATTCCTTCGCGCTGATCCTCGGGGACAACATCTTCCACGGCGCCGGATTCCCGCGGCTCCTGCGCGAGGCGCAGGAGAACCTCGACGGGTGCACCCTCTTCGGATATCCGGTCTCGGACCCCGAGCGGTACGGGATCGCCGAGACCGACGCCGAGGGGATGCTGGTGTCGCTGGAGGAGAAGCCGCTCAAGCCGATGTCCGACAACGCGGTCACCGGCCTGTACTTCTACTCCCCGGAGGCGGTGGAGATCGCGCGGGGGCTCACGCCGTCGGCCCGCGGCGAGCTGGAGATCACCGACGTCAACCGGGCGTTCCTGAAGGAGGGCCGGGCCCGGCTCATCCGGCTGGGGCGCGGCTTCACCTGGCTGGACGCCGGTACGCACGACTCGCTGCTGGCGGCCAGTCAGTACGTCCAGGTCATCGAGGCCCGTCAGGGCGTCAGGGTGGCGTGCATCGAGGAGATCGCCCTGCGCATGGGCTACATCGGCGCCGAGGACTGCCACCGTCTCGGCGTGCGGATGAAGAGCTCGCAGTACGGCCAGTACCTCATGCAGATAGCCGAGGTGGCCGCCTGACCGCGGCCCGGTTCCCGCCACCGCGTCCCGCCCGTGCGGCGGGACGCGGGCGGGGCCTCAGTACAGGGGAGTCCGTGTGGAGTATCAGAAGCTGACCCCGACGCGCCTGCTGTCCCTCGGGACGGGTGCGCCGGAGGTCACCGAACGCGCCTGGCGGGTCCGCTGGGACGAGGTGCCGGACGCCGCCGGCACGGTCCTCGGCGCGCTGCCGGAGGCGCTGGAGTTCCGCACGTCCGGGAGCACCGGCCCCAGCCGCGCCTGGCTGCGCACCCGAGGGGACGCGTGGAACGAGGCGGGGATGCTCGCGGAGTTCGTCCGGCCGGACGCGCCGGAGGCGGTGGTGTCGTTCGCCCCGCCGGTCCACGTCTACGGGGCGCTGGCGACCCTGCTGCTGCCGGCCCGGCTGGGCGTGCCGGTCTGGTACCGGCCCGGCTACATCGGCGGGCTGCCGGACACCGGCGCGCGGCGGATCGTGGTCGTGGCCACCCCGTGGATCTTCTCCCTGCTGCTGCGGCACATGGACCTGGTCCGGTCCCTGGAGCACGTCACCGTCCTGTACAGCAGCGCGATGCTGCCGGCCGACGCCGCCGTCTTCCTCCGGGAGGCGGGGCCCGGGCGGGCGTCGGTCGTGGAGCTGCTGGGGTCGACGGAGACCGGCGGTGTGGCCGTGCGCCGCTGGAGCGGGGGCGAGCCTCCCGCCTGGACCCTCTTCCCCGACGTCGCCTTCGCCGGAAGCCCGGACGGCCAGGGCCCGGACGGCCAGGGCCCGGACGGCGCCGCGGTCCCGCTGGTGATCCGCAGTCCCCGCCTCGCCCACCGGCCCGGTGAGCCCGCGCCGCGGGAGTGGGCGACGGGCGACCTCGTCGAGCCGGTGGACGGACGGACGTTCCGGCTGCTGGGCCGCACCGGACGGCTGGTCAAGATCAACGGGCAGCGGGTCAACCTCGACGAGGCGGAGCACACCCTGCGCGCCCGCCTCGGCTGCGCCGACCTGGCGCTCGTACCGGTCAACGACCCCATGATCGGCGAGCACGTCGACCTGTACGTGGTGCCCCGGCCCGGCGCCGGATCCGCCGGCACCGACCTCTCCGCGGTGCGCGCCGTCCTCGGCGCCCGCCCGCGCAAGACCCATGTGGTGCCCGCCCTCAGCCGGTCCGCGCTGGGCAAATTGCAGCACCTCACGACTTCACACTCACCGACAGGGACAGCAACGTGACTCAGACCCCCCTCCCGACCGACAGCGACGACCTCGCCATGCCGTCCCTGGACGCCATCGTCGAGGCCGCCTCCTGGAACGCGAAGCTCGGCCCCCTCACCGACGCGGACGTGGCCCGGATGCGGGAGAGCGGCGCCGTCGTCGACGGCTGCCTCGCCGAGGGCAAGCCCGTCTACGGGCTGACGCGGGGCTTCGGGCCGCTGGTGACGCACTCGGCCAAGTCGGAGATGGAGCAGGGCAACTCGCTCATCTCGCACCTGGGCACGGCGCAGGGCCGGCCCGTCGACCCGGACGCCTCGCGGCTGGTGTTCTGGCTGCGGCTGAACAGCATGCGCAAGGGCTTCTCCGCCGTCTCGCCCGAGTTCTGGCAGCAGCTGGCCGACCTGTGGAACGCGGGCTTCACCCCGGTGATCCCCCGCGACGGCACGGTGAGCGCCAGCGGTGACCTCCAGCCGCTGGCCCACGTGGCGCTGGCCTGTTCCGGGCACGGCGAGGCGTGGGTGCGCGACGAGCGGGGCGCCTGGACCGTACGGCCGGCCGCCGAGGCGCTCGCGGAGCTGAACACGCGGCCGCTGGACTGGCCCGTCCGCGAGGCCCTCGCCTTCGTCAACGGGACCGGTGTCGGCCTGGCCGTCTCCATCCTGAACCAGCGCTCGGCCCTGCGGCTCGTCCGGGCCGTCGCCGCCCTGACCGCGCGCCTGACGGTCCTGCTCGGGGGCAACTCCGAGCACTTCGAGGAGGGCGTCGGCGTGGCCCGCGGGCAGGCCGGGCAGCTGCGCGCGGCCCGCTGGATCCGCGCGGACCTCCCCGAGGACCACCGGCGCGACGAGCGCCGGCCGCTCCAGGAGCCGTACAGCCTGCGCTGTGCGCCGCAGGTGCTGGGCGCGGTGCTGGACCAGCTGGAGGTGGCCGGGGAGTTCCTGCTCCGCGAGGCCAACGGCGTCACCGACAACCCGATCACCTACGAGGGCCGGGTGCTGCACGCGGGCAACTTCCACGCCATGCCGGTGGGCTTCGCCTCGGAGCAGACCGGCCTGGCCATGCACATGGCCGCGTACCTGGCGGAGCGCCAGCTGGCCCTGCTGATCAGCCCCACCACCAACGGCGACCTGCCCATCATGCTGACGCCCCGCGCCGGCCGCGGCGCCGGACTGGCCGGCGTGCAGATCAGCGCCACCTCCTTCATCTCCCGAATCCGGCAGCTGGTGACCCCGGCATCGCTGACGACGCTGCCCACCAACGGCTGGAACCAGGACCACGTCCCCATGGCGCTGAACAGCGCGAACGGTGTGGGCGAGGCGCTGGAGCTGGGCTGGCTCGCCGTCGGCTCGCTCGCCCTCGGCGCGGCCCAGCTCGCGGTGATGACCGAGCGGGAGGCGCCGACGACCGGGGTGTGGGCCGAACTGGCCGGCATCTCCCCGGCGCTGGAGGCCGACCGCCCGATGGCCGGCGAGGTCCGCGCGGCCGCCGCCCTGCTGCGCGGCCACGCGGAGACCCTGCTGGGCGAGGCCGCCTGAGCACGGCCGGAGGGCGCCCCGGCGCCGTGCGCCCGGCGGGGCCGCGCGGGGCCGGGCGCGCCCGTCCGGCCGTCCGGCCGTTCCGCGAGCCGGCCCCGTAGGCCCGTTCCGGGGTGCCGTCCCGGCCCTCGGTCCGGCCGTCCGTCCCGCAGGCCCGTCCGTCCCGCAGGCCCGTCCCCCTGCGCGTCGGCCCGTCGCGCGTGGGCGCGTACCGCCTGCCCCCCGTCCGCTCCGCTCCGTCCGTTCCGTTCCGTTCCGCCGCACGCACCGCAATCGAGACTGGAGACCACCCGATGACCCGCTGGGGCATCACCCTCCCCCTGACCGGCGTGCCCCTGCCGGCGCACCGCGAGCTCGTCGAGCGGCTTCCGGACCTGGGCTACACCGACGTCTGGACGGCCGAGACGGCGGGCACCGACGCCTTCACCCCCCTGGTGCTGGCCTCGCAGTGGTCCTCGCGGCTGCGGCTGGGCACCGCCGTGGCCCCGGTGTTCACCCGGGGGCCGGCCCTGCTCGCGATGACCGCCGCCGCGCTCGCCGACTGCGCGCCCGGCCGGTTCTCCCTCGGCATCGGGGCGTCCTCGCCCGGCGTGGTGCGGGACTGGAACGGCCTGGAGCACACGCAGCCGTACGGCCGGACCCGCGACACCCTGCGGTTCCTGCGCTCGGCGTTCACCGGGAGACCGGTGACGGCCCAGTACCCGACCTTCTCGGTGCGCGGGTTCCGGCTGGACCGGCCGCCGGCCACTCCCCCGCCGGTGCTGCTGGCCGCGCTGCGTCCCGGCATGCTGCGGCTCGCCGCGTCCGAGGCGGACGGGGCGATCACCAACTGGCTGGCGCCGCACGACGTGCCGAAGGTACGGGCCGAGGTCGGGCCGGACACCGAGCTGGTCGCGCCGGTCTTCGTGTGCGTCACCGAGGACGCCCGCGAGGCCCGCCGACTGGGCCGCATGATGATCAGCAGCTATCTCACCGTGCCCGCCTACCGGGCGTTCCAGGACTGGCTCGGGCGGACGGAACCGCTCGCCGCGATGCACCGGGCCTGGGACGCGGGCGAGCGGTGGCGGGCGGTGATGGCCGTGCCGGACGAGGCGGTGGACGAGCTGATCGTGCACGGCAGCGCCGAGGAGTGCCGGGCGCGGATCCGCGCGTACGCGGAGCACGGCCTGGACACCCCCGTGATCGCGCTGCTGCCCTCCCAGGGGGGCGATCCCGTCGCGCAGGTCGAGGCGCTCGCCCCCGGGCTGGACTGACGCATGCTCCCACTGATCGTCCCGGCCGGTGTCGAGGCCGTCGAGCGCCACGGCGACGGGCCGTCCGCCCTGCTGTTCCCCGAGGAACGGGCGCTGGCCGCCCATATGCGCGCCGCCCGGCGGCGCGAGTTCGCCACCGTGCGGCACTGCGCCCGGCGCGCGGGCCTGCGCATCGGCCTCCCGCCCGCTCCGCTGCTCACCGGCCCGAGGGGCGCGCCCCGCTGGCCCGACGGCGTCGTCGGCAGCATGACGCACTGCCGCGGGTACCGCGCCGCGGCGCTCGCCCGCACCGACGACGCCCGGGCCATCGGCATCGACGCCGAACCGCACCGGGCGCTGCCCGACGGCATGCTGGCCCGGATCGCGCTCCCGGAGGAGCGTGCGGAGCAGCGCGAGCTGCGCGGCCTGGACGACGGGGTGTGCTGGGACCGCCTGCTGTTCTGCGCCAAGGAGGCCGTGTACAAGGTGTGGTCCCCGCTGACGCACGCCTGGCTGGGCTTTCACGAGGCCTCGGTCAGCATCGCGGCGGAGACCTGCTCCCCGGCGCCCGGCACGACGGCCGGGCGGTTCCGCGTACGTCTCCTCAAGGACCCGCCGGAGGGCGCGGCGGGCCGGGTCCCGCCCGTCCTCGACGGGCGCTGGATCGCCTCCGGGCAGCTGCTGGTCACCTCGATCGTGGTGCCGGCCCGTCCCGCTCCCGCCACCCCCGCCTCCCCTTCCACCCTTCCCGCCCATCGGCCCGCGCCGGTGCTCACGACAAGGTGCGCATTCCCATGACGACCCGGATTCTCGTGACCGGGGGAGCCGGATTCATCGGCTCCCACTACGTCCGCACGCTGCTCGGCCCGCAGGGGCCCGGCGACGTCACCGTGACCGTGCTCGACAAGCTCACCTACGCCGGCTGCGTGGCCAACCTGGACCCCGTACGCACGCACCCGCGCTACGAGTTCGTCCACGGCGACATCTGCGACAAGAAGCTCGTGCGGGACCTCATGGCGGAGCACGACCAGGTGGTGCACTTCGCCGCGGAGTCCCACGTCGACCGTTCCATAGACGGCGGTGACGAGTTCTTCCGTACGAACGTCCTGGGCACCCACACCCTCCTCTCCGCCGCGCACCAGGCGGGCGCCGGCACCTTCGTCCAGATCTCCACCGACGAGGTGTACGGCTCGATCGAGGAGGGGTCCTGGCCCGAGTCGCACCCGCTGCGGCCCAGTTCCCCGTATTCGGCGAGCAAGGCGGGCGGGGACCTGGTGGCGCTGTCGTACCACCGCACCCACGGCCTGGACGTGCGCCTGACGCGCTGCTCGAACAACTACGGGCACCACCACTTCCCCGAGAAGGTCATCCCCCTGTTCATCACCCGCCTCCTCGACGGCGGCACGGTCCCGCTGTACGGGGACGGCGGCAACGTCCGCGACTGGCTGCACATCGACGACCACGTCCAGGGCATCGAGCTCGTGCGGACCGGGGGGCGCGCCGGGGAGGTCTACAACATCGGGGGCGGCACCGAACTGTCCAACCGCGAGCTCACCGAGCTGCTCCTGGAGGCCACCGGCCGGGAGTGGGAGGAGGCCGTGGAACACGTCGAGGACCGCAAGGGGCACGACCGCCGCTACTCCGTGGACTGCACCAAGATCCGCGAGGAGCTGGGCTACGTGCCGCGCGTGCCGTTCGAGCAGGGCCTCGCCGACACCGTGCGCTGGTACCGCGAGAACCGCGCCTGGTGGGAGCCGTTGCAGGAGCGGGCGGCCCTGTGACGGCACGCGACGCGCGGCCCTGGCTGGTGACCGGCGCCGGGGGCATGCTCGGCCGGGAGCTGCTCGGCCGGCTGGCGGACGCCGGGATCGACGCCGTGGGCACCGGCCGTGAGGCCCTGGACGTCACCGGTGCGGACTCGGTGCGCGCGGCGTTCGCCGCCCACCGGCCCGCCCTGGTGGTCAACTGCGCCGCGCTGACCGCGGTGGACGCCATCGAGGAGAACGAGGCGCCGGCCCTCGCGGTCAACGGGACGGGCCCGCGCCTGCTGGCCGGGGCCTGCCGCGCCCGGGGGATCCCGCTGCTGCACGTCTCCACGGACTACGTCTTCGACGGGCTGCGCCGCGACCCGTACCCGGAGCACGCGGAGCCCGCCCCGCGCAGCGCGTACGGGCGCACCAAGCTGGCCGGCGAACGGGCGGTCCTGGAGCTGCTGCCGGACACCGGCTACGTGGTGCGGACCGCCTGGCTGTACGGCGCCGGCGGGAACAGCTTCGTGCGCACGGTGGCCGGGCTGGAGCGGGAGCGGCCCACGCTGGAGGTGGTCGAGGACCAGTGGGGGCAGCCGACCTGGACGGCCGACCTGGCGCGGCACCTGGTGGCGCTGGGCCGCCGCGCGCTGGCCGGGACCGCACCGGCGGGCGTCTACCACGGCAGCAGCGGCGGCGCCACGACGTGGTTCGCCTTCTGCCGGGAGATCTTCCGGCTGCTCGGCGCCGACCCGGAGCGGGTGCTGCCCACCACCGGCGACCGCTACGCGCGCCCGGCGCCCCGGCCGGCCTACAGCGTGCTCGGCCACCAGCGCTGGCACGCCGCGGGCATGGCGCCGATCCGGGACTGGCGGACGGCGCTGGCCGAGGCGCTGCCCGCGATGGGCCACGGCCCGGCAGTCCACCCCGTGACGACGGGCGCGCCAGACGGACGCGACGCGCTCGAGAAAGCCGAGATCAGATGCGACCCCTGCGCATAGAAGGTGCCTGGATCCACGAACCCGAGGTGTTCACCGACGAACGGGGCAGCTTCCACGAGTGGTTCAAGGGCGACGCCTTCCGTGCCGCCACCGGCCTGGACCTCCCGCTCGCCCAGGCGAACGTCTCCGTGTCGCGGCGCGGTGCGCTGCGCGGCATCCACTTCGCGGAGGTCCCGCCGGGGCAGGCGAAGTACATCACCTGTGTGCGCGGGGCGGTCCTCGACGTGATCGTCGACGTCCGCACGGGCTCCCCGACGTTCGGGCAGTGGGAGATGGCCCGGCTCGACGACACCGGCCGCCGGGCCGTCTACCTCTCGGCGGGGCTGGGGCACGCCTTCATCTCGCTGACGGACGACGCCACGGTGGTCTACCTGTGCTCCGAGGGCTACGCGCCCGGGCGCGAGCACGGCATCCACCCGCTGGACCCGGAGCTGGCCATCGACTGGCCGGCGGACCTGGTGCCCGTCCTGTCGGAGAAGGACGCGCGGGCCCCCTCGCTGGCCGAGGCGGGCCGGCGCGGGCTGCTGCCCGCCCACCGGCCGCTGCCCGCGCCGGCACCGGCACCGGCACCGGCACCGGCACCGGCACCGGCACCGGCACCACGGTCGGTACCTGCGGCGCCGTCGGCACCCGCGCCAAAGCCGGCGCCCACCCATCAGCCGCCGCCCGCACCCCAGTCGGTACCCGCGACGCGGCCGGCGCCCGCACCACGGCCCGTACCCGTGGCGCGGCCGGTTCCCGGGCCGGCGGAGCGGCCCGCGCACGTGGCCATGTTCAGCGTGGCCGCCCACGGCCACGTCAATCCCGGTCTGGAGGTGATCCGCGAGCTCGTCGCCCGCGGCCACCGCGTGACCTACGCCGTCCCCGAGGCCTTCGCCGACGTCGTCGCCGCGACGGGCGCCGAGCCGCGCACCTTCACCAGTACGCTGCCCGCGCCCGGCGCGGCGGACGCGTGGGAGGGCGGACTCGTCGACCACCTGCGGCTGTTCATGGCCGACGCCGGCCGGGCCCTGCCCCAGCTGCTGCGGCTGTACCAGGACGACCGGCCCGATCTGGTGCTGTACGACCCGATGGCGTACGCGGCCCGGGTGCTGGCCGACCGCTGGGGGATCCCGGCGGTCCAGCTGTCGCCGCACGCCGTCGCCTGGGAGGGCTACGAGGAGGACCTGGCGGCGGGCCGGGTGGGCCCGGCCCACACCTGGCTCGCCAACGACGGCGTGTCCATCGGCCCGGGGAAGGTGGCCCGCCGCCCCGAACGCTGCGTCGCCCTGGTCTCGGAGCTCCTCCAGCCGCACGCGGACCGGGTCGACCGCTCCGTCTACTCGTTCACGGGCCCCTGCCCGCCGGGCGGCGGGGCCGCGGACGGCTGGACGCGTCCGGCGCACGCCGAGAACGTCGCCCTGATCTCCCTCGGCACCCTGTTCACCCGGGCCGCCGGTTTCTACCGGGCGTGCGTCGCGGCCTTCGACGGCCTGCCGGGGTGGCACGTGGTCCTCCAGATCGGCTCCGGCACCGACCCGGCGGAGCTCGGGGAGGTCCCGCCGCACGTCGAGGTGCGCCGCTGGGTCCCCCAGGCGGCCGTGCTCGCGCGGGCCGACGTCTTCGTCACGCACGCGGGCGCCGGCAGCGCGCACGAGGGGCTCGTCCACGGGGTGCCGATGGTGGCCGTCCCCCGGGCGGCCGATCAGTTCGGCAACGCCGAGATGCTGGAGGCGCTGGGCGTCGCCCGGCGGCTGGACGCCGACGGCCTGACGCCGGAGGCGCTGCGCGCGACGGTCCTCGGCCTCCTCGCCGACCCCGGGCTGCCCGGGCGGTTCGCGGCGGTCCGGCGCCGGCTGGCCTCGGAGGGCGGTGCCTCCCGCGCGGCCGACCTGATCGAGGCCGAACTGGCCTGACCCGCCCGCCCCGCCTCCCCGCCTCCCCGTCCGGCCCCGCGCGGAGCCGCCGGCCGTTCCCGACACCCGTCCGGAGCGGCCGGCGGCCTGCCGCGTTTTCCATGCTTTTACCGGCTTGTCGGACAGTGATCCGCGGGTGCGTCGGTATAGTCGATCTTGCGTTCGAGGGGCGGCCCGGCAGACCACCGGCCGCCACAGGCCGAGCGCGACGAGCGGCTCCCGCCGCTCGGCACACGTTCCGCCCCGATCGCAGACCGGCCGGCGCAGGGTTCTCGCACCGGTCCGCACCATCGTCCGGGAACTGCGCGCGCCCGCGTCGAACCGCACGGTCCGCCGGTTCAGTTGCCCGGGCCCTTCGACCATGGGGGATGAAGAATGTTTTTTCGTGTACTCGGGACATTTACCGTGGAAACGGACGAAGGAACGCCGCGGACCCCGCAGGCGTTGAAGCTCCGGGCCCTGCTGGCCCTGCTGTGCCTGAACGAGGGGCGCCCGCTGTCCGTGCCCCAGCTCATCGAGGCCCTCTGGTCGGGTGAGCCGCCGCGCACCGCGTCCACCGCGCTGCAGGTGTACGTCTCACGGCTCCGCAAGCACCTGGCGGGTGCGGGCCTCGACGCGTCCGCGCTGCTCACCCGGCCGCCCGGCTACCTGCTGGAACTCACCCCGCTCGCCCTGGACCTGCACCGGTTCGAGTCGCTGTGCCTGCGGGCCGGGCACCTGCGCGGGGCGGGCCGGCTGGAGGAGGCGTCGTCGACGCTCTCCCAGGCGCTCGAACTGTGGACCGGCCCCGCCCTGGCGGACCTGCGCACGGTCCCGGCCCTGCACCGCCTGGGCCTCCAGCTGGACGAGAAGCGCTCGGCCGCCCTGGAGGAGCGGGCCGAGACGGAACTGCTCCTGGGGCGGCACAAGTCGCTGACCGGCGAGCTCTACGCGCTGATCGACGAGCAGCCGATGCGGGAGACCTTCCACGGGCTGCTGATGCTCGCGCTCTACCGCAGCGGCCGCCCCGCCGAAGCGCTGATGATCTACAACCGGGTCCGGCGGGTGCTCGTCGACGAGCTCGGCATCGAGCCGGGGCCCCGGCTGCGGCAGCTCCAGCAGTCGGTGCTGGCGCGGGACGTCAGCCTGGAGGAGCAGCCGCTGGCCCACCTCGCCTGCTGAGGGGGCCCGTTCCTCCCCGTGCCCCCTCCGGTCCCGTGGCGCGCGCCGCGCTCACGGGGCCGCGGGGGGCGCCGTCGCGGCGGCGGTCTCCCGGCGCGCCGGCCCGGGGCCCCGCTTGGGCCGGCCGAGGGTGACGAAGGCCTCCGCCTGCATCACCGCGAGCCCGATGCGCGGCAGGTCGCGGTGGTGCGGGAAGACCAGGAACCGCGGTACCCATTCCGGCTGGAACTTGGCGTTGAACTTGTACAGCGACTCGATCTGGAACCACCGCGAGAGCCAGACGAGCAGCCACCGCCAGGCCCGCAGCACCGGACCCGCCCCGAGCCGCTCGCCCCTGGCCAGGGCCGCGCGGAACATGGCGAAGTTGAGCGAGACCCGGCGGATCCCGAGCGCGGGCGCCGCCTGCAGGACGGCCACGATCAGCAGCTCGTTGAGGCCGGGGTCGGCCGCGCGGTCGCGGCGCATCAGCTCCAGTGAGATCCCCTCGGGGCCCCACGGCACGAAGTGCAGCACGGCCTTGAGGTCGTCGGCGTCCGGCGCCCCGTCGGTCCCCTCCGTCCCCTCCGTCCCGTCCGCCGCGCCGGGGCCGCCGTCCGGCGTCTGGTGCGCGGTGACCACCACGCAGCCGGTGTCGTCCGGGTCGCCGAAGCGGCCGAGGGCGGTGGAGAAGCCCCGCTCGATGTCGGTGCCGCGCCAGCGGGCGGCGGCGTCCGCGATCCGCGCCCGCTCCGCGTCGTCGAGGTCGCAGACCCGGCGGACCTTGCAGGAGTAGCCGTTGCGCTCCACGCGCTTGACCATCTGCCGTACGTTGCGCATGGCCCGGCCGCTCAGCGAGAACTCGTCGGTGTGCACGACCGCCTCGTCGCCCAGCTCCAGTGCGTCCAGCCCCGCTTCGCGGACCCACACCTCGCCGCCGGTCTCGCCGCAGCCGACGACGGCCGGCACCCAGGCGTGCCTCCTGGCCTCCTCCATGAACGCCTTGATCGCGCCGGGCCAGGCCTCGACGTCGCCGATGGGGTCGCCGGAGGCGAGCATCACCCCGGACTCGACGCGGTAGGCGATCGCGGCCTTGCCGGTCGGAGAGAACAGCACGCTCTTGTCGCGCCGCAGGGCGAAGTACCCCAGGGAATCGCGTTCACCGTGCCGGTCCAGCAGCCCGCGCACCCGCGCCTCGTCCGCCAGGGAGAGCTCGGCCAGCGGCTTCTCGGGCCGCAGGAACAGGTACGAGGTGGTCAGCAGGGTGATCAGGCCGAGCGCCGCGAGCGAGTAGCCGACCAGGTCGCCGACCCGTCCGGAGGTGTAGTGCACCGGCCCCTCGACGCCCACGAGCCCGTACACGGTGTGCCGCAGCCGCTCCTCCAGGGAGGGGGCGCCGGCCTCGGAGTCCGGGTGCACGCTGGTGATCAGCAGCCCCAGGAGGAGGGACACCCCGCCCACTCCGACGAGGTTCAGCAGGGCCCGCCAGCGGGTGCGCGGGTCGGAGCGCGCGTAGAACTCCCGGCGGTACAGCACCATCACCAGGAGCAGCGCGAACGAGAGCACCCCCGCGGCCGTGGTGTGCCAGCGCAGCAGCTGCAGCAGCCCGCCGATCGGCAGCAGCACCACCACCGCCCGCCACGCGCGGCGCTTGCGGCGGCGCAGCGCGTGCGCCAGCAGGACGAGCAGGACGCCGACCATCAGCGAGCCGACCGCGGCCGCCGTGGTGGTGACCCCGGGCAGCTGACCGGCCAGCAGGCGCACCCGGTTGTGGCGGAAGCCGGGGAAGACGGCGGCCGCGAGGTCGACCAGTCCGATCAGCAGGCAGGCGTACGCGGCGAGGGTGGGGACGCGCGGCCTGGGCGCCGGGGTCGCACGGTCGGTGAGGGCCCGCAGTCCCGGGCGGCGGCTCGTGGCCGGGTCCGGTCGCGGAGGCGCTGAAATGCTCATGAGGCGCAAATCTAAAGCCGGGCCGTGGAAATGGAGTCATCCTGCGGAAGGATATCTTCCCCGGTTTAGCGGCGGTTTAGCGAGATGAAATGTCAGTGGCGTGCATGCGTGCGTTTAGCGCCACCAACTAGCTTTCTTCACGCCAGGTTTTGGCAGGTGGAGGAGGTATGGGCCGGTCGGGAACGCGTCTGGAAACGGACGCTCGCCGGTTATCCGTACGCCCTCCGCATTTCCTGTCCGCCGCAAGTGAGAAGCATGTGGGAAGCCGCCTACCGGCGCGCCGATACGAGGGAGTGTGGAAGAAGTGTCAGGGTCCGGATCCGGCGGCATGCTCCTTCCCGTGTCGACGGCCCAGCGTGAGATGTGGCTGGCCGAACAGATGGATCCGGCCGCCCCGCAGCAGCGCATCGGCGAGTACCTCGAACTCGGGGGCCCCGTCGACCGGCGGGCCTTCGAGGCGGCGATGCGGCAGACCATCGCGGAGGCCGGCCAGATGAACGCCCGGTTCACCGAGGAGGACGGCGAGCCCCGCCAGCGCGTGGACCCGCTGCGCGACTGGGAGTTCCCGGTCCTCGACCTCGGCGGCGAACCGGACCCGGAGGCCGCCGCCCTGGCCTGGATGCGGGCCGACCTGGGCCGCCGCCTGGACCTCGCCGAAGGGCCGCTCTTCTCGTACGCCCTGCTCCTCCTCGGGCCGGACCGCGCCTTCTGGTACCTCAGCACCCACCACGCCGTGGCGGACGGACACACGGGCGCGCTCCTCGCCCAGCGGGTCTGCGAGCTCTACGCCGCCGTGACCGGGGGCCTCCCCCTGCCCGCCGGCCGGTTCGGGTCCGTGGCGGACATGCTGGCGGACGACGCGGCCTACCAGGCCTCCGAGCGGGCCGCGGCCGACCGGGCGTACTGGACGCGGCGGTTCGCGGACCGGCCGGACGTCGCCACCCTCGCCTCCCGCCCGGCCTCCGGACCCTCCGGCCTGCCGCCGGTCACCCACACGGGCAGCCTCTCCGCGGCGGAGTCCGAGGCGCTCAAGAGCGCCGCCCGGGCGCTGCGCACCCACTGGTCCGTCCTGGTGATCGCGGCGGCCGCCGCCCAGGTCCACCGGCTCACCGGCGAGCGGGACGTCATCCTGAGCCTGCCGATGGCCGCCCGTACCGACGCCGCGGCCCGTTCCACCCCGGGCATGTACTCCAACGCCCTGCCGCTGCGCGTCACGGTCCGCCCCGGCGCCACGGTGCGGGAACTCGTCCGCGAGGTCGCCGGCGCGTTCCGGGAGATGATCCGGCACCAGCGGCACCGGGGCGAGCACCTCGGGCGCGACCTCGGCCTTCCGGACACGGGGCGCTACCGGACCGCGCCGATGGTCAACGTCATGTCGTTCGACTACGACATCCGGTTCGCGGGGCGGCCCGCCACCGCCCACCACCTGACCCAGGGGACCGTCGAGGACCTGTCGTTCACGGTCTTCGACCGCGCCGACGGCCGGGGCCTGCGCATCGACCTCGTCGCCGACCCGGCCCGCTACGACGCCGGCGAACTGACCGGGCACCACGCCCGTTTCCTGCGCCTCCTGCACGCCTTCACCGCCGGCCCGGACACGGAGGTGGACTCCGTCGAGCTGCTCACCGACGGCGAACGGCTGCGGCTGCTCACCGAGCTCGGCGCCCCCGAACGCAAGGACCGGGAGACCGGCCTGCCCGAGCTGTTCGCCCGGCAGGCCGCGGCCACCCCGGACCGGCCGGCCGTCGTCTCCGAGGAGGCCACGCTCACCTACCGGGAGCTGGACGAGGCCTCGAACCGGCTGGCCCGGCTCCTGATCGCCCGGGGCGTCGGCCCCGAGCGGACCGTCGCCCTCGCCCTGCCCCGCTCGGCCGCCCTCGCCGTCGCGGTGCTCGCCGTCCTGAAGGCGGGCGGCTGCTACCTCCCCCTCGACCCCGGATACCCGCAGGACCGGCTGGCGTTCATGCTGGACGACACCGCGCCCGCCGTCGTGCTGACCACCTCGGACACGGCCCGGCTGCTGCCCCCGGCGGACGCCCCGCCGCTGCTCCTCGACGCGGCCGGCACCCTGGCCGAACTGCAACGGCTGCCCGCCACCGCGATCGGCGACGGGGAGCGGCCGCACCGGCTCGATCCGGAGCACCCCGTCTACGTCATCTACACCTCGGGCACCACCGGCCGCCCCAAGGGCGTGCTGATGCCCGGCCGGGCCCTGGTCAACCTGCTGCTGTGGCACGACGGGGCCTTCCCCCCGGCCCCCGGCACGCGGACCGCCCAGTTCACCGCGCTCAGCTTCGACGTGTCCGTGCAGGAGATCCTGTCCGCGCTGCTGTTCGGGAAGACCCTGGTGGTCCCGTCCGAGGAGGTCCGGCGCGATCCCGGGCTGCTCGCGGCCTGGCTCGACGAGGAGCGCGTCAACGAGCTCCACGCCCCGAACCTCGTCCTGGAGGCCGTCTGCGAGGCGGCCCTCGACCAGGGGCGGAGCATCCCGTCGCTGCGGGTCCTGGCCCAGGGCGGCGAGGCGCTCACCCCGAGCCGCACGGTACGGGAGTTCGTGCGCGGCGCCGCCGGGCGACGGCTGCACAACCACTACGGCCCGAGCGAGACCCACCTGGTGACGGCCCACACCCTGGCGGCGGACCCGGACACCTGGCCGGCCGCCGCCCCGATCGGCCGGCCCGTCCCCAACGTCCGGGCGTACGTCCTGGACTCCGGGCTGCGGCTGGTCCCGGAGGGCGTCCGGGGAGAGCTGTACCTCGCCGGGGAGGGGCTGGCCCGCGGCTACCTGAACCGCCCCGGGCTGACCGCCGACCGGTTCCTCCCCGACCCCCACGGGGCGCCGGGGAGCCGCATGTACCGCACCGGGGACGTGGTCCGCTGGCTGCCGGACGGGAACCTGGAGTACCACGGCCGCTCCGACGACCAGATCAAGGTCCGCGGCTTCCGGATCGAGCCCGGCGAGATCAAGGCGGTCCTGGCCGCCTGCCCCGGCATCGTCCACGCCGAGGTGGTGGCCCGGGAGGTCAGGCCCGGCGACCGGCAGCTCGTCGCGTACGTCGTCCCGCGCACTCCGGGCTGCGACACGACCGCGGTGCGCGCGTTCGTACGGGAACGGCTGCCCGCCCACATGGTGCCCTCGGCCGTCGTGGAGCTGGCGGAGCTGCCACTCACGCCGAACGGGAAGCTGGACCGCCGGGCGCTGCCCGAGCCCCGGCCCGCCGCCGCCGCGCCGGCCCGCGAACCGGCCACCGAGCACGAACGCGTGCTGTGCGGGCTCTTCGCGCAGGTGCTGGAGCTGCCGGCGGTCGGCGCCGACGAGAGCTTCTTCGAGCTCGGGGGCCACTCGCTGATCGCCGCCCGGCTCGTCTCGCGGATCCGCACCGCCCTCGGCCTGCCCCTGGAGGTGCACGACCTGTTCGCGGCGCCGACCCCGGCCGCGCTCGCGGGGCGGCTCGCCCGCCCGTCGTCCGCCGCCGCGCAGGGGTCGCCGCTGCCGCTGCGCGCGGAGGGCTCCCGGCCCCCGCTGTTCTGCGTCCATCCGGCCGCCGGGACGGGATGGCCGTACGCGGCGCTGCTGCCGCACCTCGGCCCCGACCAGCCCGTGTACGCCCTCCAGGCGCGCGGCCCCGGGATGGCCCCGGGCTTCCCGGCGACCGTCGAGGAGATGGCGGCCGACTACGTGGCGCAGATCCGCGCGGTGCGCCCGGAGGGGCCCTACCGGATCCTCGGCTGGTCCTTCGGCGGGCTGGTGGCCCACGCCATGGCCGCCCTCCTCGAACGCGACGGCGCTGAGGTCGACCTGCTCGTGCTGCTGGACTCGTATCCCGTGGACGACCGGCTCCGGAACGGCCTGCCCGGATTCAGCGAGGAGGAGTTCGAACGGGCCCTGCGCCAGTCGGCCGAGGACGGCTCCCTGCCGGGGGACGAGCGGGAGCTGACGGCGCTCCGCGAGGTCTACCGCGGCAACCTCGGCCTGATGGCGGGCTTCCGGCCCGGAAGGTTCCGGGGCGACCTGCTGTTCTTCCGGGCCGCGCGGACCGACCCCGGCGACCCGTACGAGGCGGGCCGCGGCACGGCGCGGTCCTGGGCGGACCACATCGGCGGGGCGGTGGAGTCCCACGACGTGGCCGCCACCCACCACCGGATGATGCGGCCGGCGGCCCTGGCCGAGATCGGGCCGGTCCTCGCCGCCCGGCTGCGCTCCGCCGGCGGGTGACGGCCCCGCCCGCGGCCCCGCCCGCATCCCAGCCCCTGGCAGGAATCCCCCGGCACGAGACCCCCGGCGCGCCCGCGCCCCGAGGACCAGGAGGTCCACCCGCATGACCGTCACCCCGTCCGCTCCCGAGGCCGCGCTCCTCGGCCGCCCGGCGCAGGCCCCCGCCGGCCCGGCCGGGTCCCTCGCCGTGGTCAGCGGCGGCACCCGGGGCATCGGCCTCGCCCTCAGCCTGCGGCTGGCGCGGCTCGGCCACCGGGTGGTCGCCCTCTACCGCGACGACCGGCGGGCCGCGCACGAGGCGGCCGGGCTCGGCGCCGGCCGGATCGAGGTCCGGCGGGTCGACATGACCAGCGCGGACCAGGTGCGGGAGGCGTCCGAGCGGCTGCTCGCCGAGTACGGCGCACCCGAGGTGCTGGTGAACAACGCCGGGATCAACCGCGACCGGCCGTTCCTGGAACTCAGCGACGAGGACTGGGACCAGGTCCTCGCGACCAACCTGTCCGGGCCGTTCCGCCTGACCCGGGCCCTCGCCCCGGCCATGCTGGCCGCGGGCCGCGGCTCGATCGTCAACATCGGCGCGACCACCGGCATCCGGCCCCGGGCCAACGGGGTCAACTACTGCGCCAGCAAGGCCGGTCTGCTGCACTTCACCCGGTGCCTCGCGCTGGAGCTCGCCCCGCACGTCCGGGTCAACTCGCTCGTGCCCGGGTTCACCGACACCCCGGAGGTGGTCGAACGGTACGGCCTGGAGGACCCGGAGCGGCGGGCCGAGGTCCTCGGGCGGATCCCGCTGGGCTCGCTCGGCACCGTCGAGGACATCGCGGACGCGCTGGAGTTCCTCGTCGGCCGGACGGGCCGCTACGTCACCGGGCAGCAACTGATCGTCGACGGCGGCAACTTCACCGGCTGAACCCCTGACCGGACCCGCCTCGTCCCCTCGCCTCCCCTTCCCCTCGCCTCCCCTCTCCTCCTCTCCACTCGACGCCACACGAAGGAACACCGATGCGCCTCACCGAAGAACAGATCGCCCGCTACCACGAGGACGGCTTCCTCCTCGTCGAGTCCGCGCTGGACGCCCACGAGGTCGAACGGCTGCGCGCCGCGTTCCTGCGCGACTGCGACGTCCCCGGCCCCCAGGTGATCAGGGAGGAGTCGCGCGACGAGGTCCGCGCGGTCTACGCCTCGCACCACCGGCAGCCCGAGTACGCCGGGCTGGTCCGGGACCCCCGGGTCCTCGGGCCGGTGCGGCAGCTGCTCACGGACGACGTGTACGTCTACCAGTTCAAGATCAACGCCAAGCCCGCCTTCGGCGGCGAGAAGTGGTCCTGGCACCAGGACTACACCGCCTGGCGCATCGCCGACCGGCTGCCCGCCCCGCTCCAGGTCAACGTCGGCGTCTTCCTCGACGCCGTCGACGAGTTCAACGGGCCCGTGATCTTCCTGCCGGGCTCGCACCGCTCCGGCCTGGTGCGCGACAGCCGCGCGGCCGAGGCCAGGTCCGCCCAGCACCTGGACCCGGACGACATCGCGCTGACCCCCGACCAGCTCTCCGCCCTGGTCGCCGAGCGCGGCATGGTCAGCCCCAAGGGACCGGCCGGCTCCCTCGTCTTCTTCTCGCCCGAGATCGTCCACGGCTCGGCGCCCAACATGTCGCCCTTCCCCCGCCGCCTGCTCATCACCACCTACAACGACGTCGCGAACCTGCCCGCGTGGCCCGGGGAACCGCGCCCCGACTACGTCGTGTGCCGGGACACCGAGCCCCTGCGGCCGCTCGACGCCCCCTTCCCCGGCGCCCTCGAAGGGGCCGCCGCGTGACCCGCGGGAAGGCCGTCGTCCTGGAGGAGTTCGGCCGGCCGCCCGTACTGCGGGAGTACGAGGTCCCGCCCGCCCCGGCCGGCGGCATGGTCGTCGCGCCCAGCCACGGCGGCATCTGCGGTACCGACCTGCACCTGTGCCAGGGCCACCTGCCGATCCCCGTCCCGCTCGTCCTCGGCCACGAAGGCCTCGGCACCGTCCACGAACTCGGTCCCGGCGCCCCGGCGCACGACGCCACCGGCGCCCCGCTGAAGGCGGGCGACACCGTGATGTGGGCCTCCTCGATCGCCTGCGGCTCCTGCGTGCCGTGCCGGCTGCACCGCGAGCCGACCCTGTGCGAGAACCGCCGGACGTACGGGGTGAACCGCTCCACCACCGACGGCCCCGAACTCTCGGGCGCCTGGGCCGAGTACATCGTGCTCCAGCCCGGCACCACCGTCGTGAAGACCGACGAGGGCGTGGACCCGCTCGCCGCCATGGCCCTGGCCTGCGCGGGGCCCACCGTCGTGCACGCCCTCCACGAGCGGCGGCCGGTGCGCCTCGGCGAGACGGTCGTGGTCCAGGGCAGCGGCCCGGTCGGCCTCGCGGCGGCGGCGTTCGCCCGGCTCTCCGGGGCCGCCAAGGTGATCCTCGTGGGCGGTCCCGGGAGCCGCCTGGCCCTCGCGGCCACCGCCAGCATCGGCGACGTCCACCTCGACGTCACCGGGCCCGGCGGCCCCGCCGCCGTCCAGGAGCGGGTCCTCGCGGAGACCGGGGGCCTCGGCGCCGATCTCGTCATCGAGTGCGCGGGCGTGCCCGCGGCCGTCGCCCAGGGCCTCACCCTCGCCCGCCGCGGCGGCTCGTACCTGGTCATCGGCCAGTACACCGACGCCGGCGACACCCTGCTCAACCCGCACCAGATCGTGTACCGGCAGCTCGACGTGGTCGGCTCCTGGGCGTTCACGGGCGCGCACCTCGTCGAGTACGTGCGCCTGCTGCCCGCCCTCACGGCCCGCTTCGGCCTGGCCGGCCTCGTGTCCCGCTACCCGCTGCACGAGCACGCGGCCGCGCTCGCGGCGGTGGCGGACGGCTCGGTGATGAAGGCCGTCCTCGTGAACCGCCGGACCCCGTGCGGGTCCGCTAGCTGAGGGCCGGGGCCGCTTCGGCGGCCGCCCGGGTGCGGACGGTGCGGCGCAGCTCGCCCCGGACCGGCTTGCCGACGGGGGTGCGCGGTACGGCGTCGATGGCCTCGACGCGGCGGATGTGCTCGAAGGGCGCCAGACGGGTGTTGGCACGGGCGGCGATCTCCTCCAGCACGGCGGGCGCGTCGGCGCCGCGGTCGCGGAGCACGATGCCCGCCCAGGTGACCGATCCGTGCACGGCGTCGGGCCAGCCGACGACCGCGCACTCGGCGACCCGGGGGTCGGAGCCGAGGACCCGCTCGACCGCGCTGGGCGAGACGAGTTCGCCGTCGTGGAGGAACACGTCACCGAGCCGGTCGACGAGGAACAGCTCCCCGTCCGGGCCGATCCGGCCGACGTCCCCGGTGGCGAACCAGCCGTCCTCCCCGGTGGGCGGCCCGCTCTCGTCGAGGTAGCCGGCCATCAGCTGGGGGCCGCGCACCTGCACCTCACCGGTCTCTCCGGGGCCCAGCGGCACCCCGGTCTCCGGGTGCACGAGGCGGCACTCGGTGCCGGCCACGGGCGTCCCCACCGAGCCGGGCACCGGCCGGTCCGGGCTCTGCGCGTGGGTGAGCGGGGACAGTTCGGCCAGCCCGTACCCCTGGAGGACGGGTACGCCGAGCCGCTCGCTCAGGATCCGGGCGGCGTCAGGGGACAGGGCGCTGCCGCCGGACAGCACGGCGGTCAGCCGCGGGCCCGCCGGGACGCCGGGGAGGGCGGCCGGACCGAGGAGCCGCTCGTCGGCGGCGAGCCGGTGCAGCCGGGCGGGCAGCCCGTAGTAGTGGGTGGCTCCGGCGGCCTCGGCGAGCGCGAGCGAGGCCGCCGGCTCCGGGTCGGGGCACAGCACCTGGCAGGCGCCCGCGTACACCGCCGAGTTGAGGTGCATCGGCAGGTACAGCGGCAGGTGGTTGAGGGTCACCGAGTCCGCGCCGAGCCGGTGGGCGGCCGCGGTCTGTGCCGCGTTCGCGACGAGGTTGCGGTGCGTGAGCCGGACGCCCTTGGGGCGGCCCGTGGTGCCCGTCGTGAACTGGACGCAGACCTCCGCGTCCGGGTCGAAGGCGGCGGGCTCGCCGGGCGTGGCGCAGCGGGCGGCCGCGGCGACGGCGTCCAGGACGAGGTCGACCGGGACGGTGTCCCCGGGGACCGGTTCGTCCCCGGCGCCGGTGACCAGGACGAGCGACATGCGCGGCGGCCGTCCGTCGGCGTCGGCGAGCAGTTCGGCGATGGCCCGGGGGACGATGGCCAGCTCCGCCCCCGCCGAGCCCAGCACCTTCACCAGCCGGGTCGGCGAGACCAGCGGGTTCAGCAGGACGACGGTGTTGCCGCTGCGGACGGTGCCGTAGTAGGCGGCGGCGAAGTCCGCGTCGAGGGTGTTCGCGACCCCGACGCGGGCCCCGCGCCGGCCGACGGAGCACTCCAGGAAGGAGGCGATCCGGTCGGCCCGGGCGTCGAGTTCGCCGAAGGTCAGCGTCCGCGCGCCCACCCGCAGCGCGGGGGCGTCGGGGGCGCGCTCGGCGGCCCGGCGGAGCAGCCCGTCGAGCGACAGGTGCGGGAAGTGCGGCGGTTCCGGATGGGCGAGGGCCGGCACGGCTCCGCTCCCCTCTGCGCTGGGCGCTCCCGGTGACAGGGCCCTCCCACGGTCCGCGCCCGGGCTTGAAAGACCTTCGAAGACCGCTCGAACCGCGCTGGAAGGTGTCCGGCGGGCCGGCGACCCTCTGCTACGGAAGCCCCGCCAGCGCCTTGGCGAGACCCCGGTCGGAGCCGGCCACCGCCACCGGCGGGCGGCCCCATCCGTACGCCTCGACCCGCTGCGCGGCATCGTGCGCGAGGGCCCGCGCGCCCGGGTACCCGCCGAGCGCGACGGGCTCCCCGGCGGCCAGGGCGGGTGCCAGCGCGGCCAGGGCGGCGGTGGCGTTCGGGGCGGTGGTCAGCAGGGCCCGCGCTCCCTGGTGGCGTGCCGCGAGACGGTCGTAGCAGTCCTCGGGGGCACCCGGCGGGGGGAGCAGGCACACCAGGCCGGCCCCGGGTGCGGCGGCCGGGCGCAGGGTCCTGGCCGCCGGGACGGGATCGGGCGCCACCCGGGGCAGCGGGGCCCCGTACAGCGGCACCAGCGCCTCGGCGACGGTCGTGGCGGGCCCGGCCTCCAGCGGCAGCCGGCGCAGCAGCAGGGCGGTCTGCCAGAGCAGCTCGGCGGCGTCCCCGTCGGCGAGCCGGGTCCGGTCGTGCACGGCGGTCAGCGTCAGCCCGCCGTCCCGGTCGTGCCGTGCGGTGACGGCGACGGGCGTCCCGGTGTAGGCGCTGTCCGGCCCCGGCGGTTCTGGCGGCGCGGCGGACGCGTCCGGCCGGCCGTCCCTCCCGCCGGTCTCCGGCGGGAGGAAGGCCAGCACCGATTCGGTGAGCGGCGCCCCGGGGGGCCGCCCGGCCCATGCGCCGATCCGGCCCGCCGAGACCCACTCGTACGCCGCGAGGTCGACCGCCCGGCCGGAGAGTCCGGCCAGCAGCTCCGACACCGTGGCCTCGGGGTGCACGTCCACGGCGACCGGCAGGGCGTTCCCGAGCGGCCCCGGCAGTTCCTCGACGCCCTCCAGCGGGATGCCCCGTCCGGAGACCGCCGCCGAGAAGGCCACCGGCACCGGCGCGTGCGCCGCCCCCGTCCCGTCGGCCCCGGCGCGGTACAGCAGCAGTGCCCAGGCGGCGTGGAGCGCGGTGCTCTCGGCCGCGCCCAGCAGCGCGGCCCACGCGCGCAGCCGGGCGGCCTCCGCCGGGCTGAGCCGCTGGCGGGTCCGGCCGTGCCCGCGCTGGTGGGTGGGCCCCCGGTCCAGGGCGGGCAGGGTCACGCTCCCGGCTGGCGGGGCGGCCCAGGACCAGAACGCGCGGGCCGGGTCCGGGTCGCGGGCGGCCACCCAGCGGAGGTGGTCGCGCAGGTCGGGCCGGCGTTCCCCGCCCCGGGGCCGGGCGTCGGCGGCGTGGGCCTCGTAGGCCCGGTGGAAGGAGCGCACCAGGTGGCGGACGCTCACCGGGTCCAGCAGTGCCCGGTGGTAGGTGAGCAGCACCCGGGTGCCGCCGTCCGGCTCGTCCAGCAGGGCGATCCGCAGCGGGCCGGGCCGGGTCAGGTCGAAGTCGCGCATCCGCTCGGCGGCGAGCAGGTCGTCCCGGGCCTCCGTGCCGGCCTGGTCGCCCTCGGCTCGGTGGCGGGTGATCCGCGGGGCGGCGTACGGGTGCACGGCGAGGCGCGGCGCGGCCCCGGGGAGGGGCTCGGCGAGCCCGGTCCGCAGGACGGCCTCCTGGTCGGTGACGGTCTGCCAGGCGCGGGCGAAGCGCTCGGTGTCGAGGGGGCCGTGCCAGCGCCAGTGCAGCTGTTCGGCGTGCAGGCCCCGGCCGGGGTGGGTGAGGCCGTCGAGCAGGACGTCGAGCTGGACGGGCGCGGCGGGGTGGGTCCACGGCCGGGGTGCGGCGGTGGCCCGTGCGCCGGAGCGCGGCGGGCGGTCGCCGGGGGCGGCGTTCATCGCTGCGGGATCAGGGTGCGGACGGCCGTTTCCGCGTGCCGCCGGGCCAGGTGCAGGACGCGGGTGCTCGCGCCGCCCAGGGTGCGGCGTACGTGGTCGCGGGCCTGGGCGAGGTCGGCGCCGGGGCCGAGGACGGCCTCGATCTCCTCCTCACGGAGCAGGACCTGGTGGGTGGCGACGGCGGTGACCCCGGTCTCGTCGGGGTCGACGGCCCACTCCCCGGTGTGTGCGGCCAGCAGCCGGGGGGTGCGGGTCTGCTTGAAGACGATCCGGCCGGCGTGCGGGAAGCAGACGCGGACCGCGTCGGCGGTCTCGGTGGTGCCGTCGGCGCCGCGTGTGTCCATGCTCAGCAGCTGGACGCCCTGCCGGTCCTCCACCACGTCGGCCCGGGTGATCTCGGGGAGGTGGACGGGCCAGTCCCCGGCGCGGTACAGGAAGTCGTAGACGAGCTCGGAGGGGCCGTGGACGCGTACCGAGTCCTCGAAGGTGAGCAGGAGGCCGTCGAGCTTCGCCCACAGTTCGGCGGTCTGCTTCAGCTGGTCCAGTTCGGCGTGGCTGTTGGAGTCGGTGGCCCGGGCGAGCCACTCCGCGCCGGCCGGGTCGTCGTCCCGGACCGCGAACCGGTGCAGCAGGTTCAGCCGGGAGCGGCCGGGGCCGAGCTCCTCGACGGTCCACCGGCCGCCCATGGAGGTGGCCGGGGGCGCCGGGACCTCCTGGTGGAAGTCGATGGTGCGCCGCCGGGGGTCCAGCGAGCGCTGGGAGACCCAGGAGTGGACCGTTCCGTTGGCGGTGGCCCACATGCCGAAGCGGTCCCGGGTCCCGTCGAAGTCCAGCCGCTCGACGTGGACGCTGGGCGGGACGAACAGCGGCCACTGGGTGGTGTCCGCGATCAGCGCGTAGACCACGCCCGCGGGGGCGGCCACGTCCACCGAGTACGACGTGTGCTGCACACGCTCACCTGACATCGGATCACACCTCTCTCAACCTCTGTCCCGACCATCGCGGGCGTCGGCGGAGGTGCGCTCGAAGGGTCCTGGACCCCGGGTGCACCGGTCGTCCACGCCCCCTCGTGAGGGGTGGCGCGGCTCAGACGGCGGCCTCGGCCGCCGCCCGGTGGCGCAGGCCGCGGCGCAGCGAGCGGCGCTCGGGCTTGCCCGCGGGGGTGCGCGGGACGGCCTCCAGGACCTCGACGCGGCGGATCCGCTCGTGCGGCGCGAGCCGGTCGTTGGCCGTCTCGACGATCGAGTCGAGCACGTCGAGCAGTCCGGGGGCGGTGGGGTCGGCGAGGACGATGCCCAGCCAGACGACGGCCCCGTGGACGGGATCGGGCCAGCCGACGACCACGCAGTCCTCGACCCGGGGGTCGTCGGCGAGGACGGCCTCGACGGCGGTGGGCGAGACGAGTTCGCTGTCGTACGAGAAGACGTCGTCGAGGCGGTCGGCGAGGAACAGCTCCCCGTCGGGGCCGATCCGGCCTGCGTCCCCGGTGGAGAACCAGCCGTCGGCGCCGGCCGGGGGCGCGTCCTCGCCGAGGTAGCCGGCCATCAGCTGGGGGCCGCGCACCTGCACCTCACCGGTCGCTCCGGGGGCCAGGGGCACCCCGGTCTCCGGGTGCGCGATGCGGCATTCGGTGCCGGGGACGGGCGCGCCGACGGTGCCGGTGCCGGTGGCGCCGCCGGGCCGCTGGGAGTGGGTGAGGGGGGAGAGTTCGACCATCCCGTAGCCCTGGAGGACGGGTACGCCGAGCCGTTCGGCCAGCAGCCGGGCGTCGGCGGGGGCGAGGGCGCTGCCGCCGGAGAGGACGACGCCCAGCCGGCCGGGCCGGCCGGGAACGGGGTCCGGGAGGCCGGCGCCGCGCGGGCTCTCGGCGAAGCGGATGTCGGCGGCGAGCTGGTGCAGCCGGGCGGGCAGTGTGTAGAAGTGGGTGGCTCCGGTGCGGTCGGCCAGTTCGAGGGCGGCGGCCGGGCGGGGGCAGGGGCACAGCACCTGGCAGGCGCCCGCGTAGACGGCCGAGTTGAGGTGCATCGGCTGGTAGAGCGGCAGGTTGTTCAGGGTGACGGAGTCCGCGTCGAGGTGGTGGGCGGAGGCGGTCTGGACGGCGTTGGCGACGAGGTTGCGGTGGGTCAGGCGGACGCCCTTGGGCCGGCCGGTGGTGCCGGTGGTGAACTGCACGCACGCTTCCGCGTCCGGGTCGAAGGCGACGGGGCCGGCCGCGGAGGCGGCGGGTACGGGGGCGGGGGCGGAGTCCAGGGCGACGGACAGCGGCAGGGCGTCGGCGGGCACGATCCCGTCGGGCGCGTCGGTGACGACGACGGCGCGCAGCAGGGGCAGCCGGTCGGCCGTCTTGACGAGCCGCTCGGCGGTGACGGTGGGGACGAAGGCGATCTCGACGCGGGCGTCCTCGCAGATGTGGCGCAGCCCGGCCGACCGGACCTGGGGGCCGAGCAGGACGACGGTGTTCCCGGCGCGCAGGGTGCCGTAGTAGGCGGCGGCGAAGTGCTCGTCGAGGGTGTTGGCGACGCCGACGCGGGCCCCGCGGCGGCCGCCCAGGGCGTGTTCCAGGTAGGCGGCGAAGCGGTCGGCGCGGGCGTCGAGCTCGGCGAAGGTCCGCAGGCCGTGCGCGGTACGGACGGCGCAGGCGGCGGGGTCGCGCTGCGCGGCCCGGCGCAGCAGCCCGTCGAGCGGCAGTTCCGGGTATCTGAAGATCGGCACGGCGCTGTCCTCCTGATCGGGCTGATCCCGGCGTACCACGGTCCTCACTCCCGGTTGAGGCGGCTTCGAAGAGCGCTGGATCCGGCCACGGCGTGGCGCGTCGCGGCGGGTTCCGACCCGCCGCGCGGCGGCGCCGGGCCGGGCCGAGGAGGCGGGCCGGGCCGACGGCTCCGGTGCCGGGCGGCGTCAACGGCGTTAACGCCGTTAACGGTGTCGGCGGCTTACGGCGTCAACGCCCGGCCGCGGTCAACCCCGTTCCGCGTTAACGCCGTTAACGCCGTTAACGGCCGGCCGCGTCAGCGCCGCTCCGTGTTGACGGCGTCAACGCCGTTAACGGTGTCAACGCCGTTGCCGCTCCGCCGCGTTCAGGCCGCGCAGGCGGGCAGGCCGCCGTGGAAGGCGACCATCTCGCAGAACATCCCCTCGACGTCGAGCGGCTGCCCCGGCGGCGCTCCCGCCGCCTCCGCGTAGGCGCGGTGCAGGTTGGGGACGAGGCGCTCGCTGTCGAGGAGCTCCGCGTACGGGCCGAGGTCGGCCTCGCGCGCGGTCTCCAGCGGGGTCAGCCCGGCCGCGATCCCCTCGGCGGCCAGCCGCTGGACGTGGCGCAGGTATCCGGCGGTGGTGTCGAGGAGCTCGGGGCCGCCGACCGGGCCGTGTCCGGCGACGACCGTGCGCGGGCCGAGGGCGCGCAGCTCCTCGATGGCGGCGAGCGAGCCGGAGACGGAACCGGTCAGGCAGAACGGCGTGGCCCCGGACATCACGACGTCTCCGGTGAACAGGACCCGCTGCGCGGGCAGCCACACCACGGTGTCGTTGGTGGTGTGGGCGGTGCCCGGGTGCAGCAGTTCGACGCGGGTCTCCCCCACGCACAGGGTGAGGGAGTCGCGGTAGGTCAGCCCGGGCAGTTCCACGCGGACCTCGCCCCAGGGGACGTCCGGCCACAGGCCGGTCAGGTGCAGCCCGGCGTGGGCCATCTCCTCCCGGGTGCCCTCGTGCGCGACGACCAGCGCCCGGTCGGTGAAGAACCGGTTGCCGAAGGTGTGGTCGCCGTGCGCGTGGGTGTTGACCACGAAGCGCGGGGCCTGCGCGGAGACCTCGGCGACGGCCTCTTTCAGGGTCTTCGACCGGGCCTCGGTGGCGGCCGTGTCGATCAGCGCGGGCCCGCCGCCCGCGCCGTGGCCGCCGCCCGTGACCAGGCCCGCGTTGTTGAGGCACCAGCCGCCGTCCGGCTGGACGTACGCGTACACGTGCTCGGCGACCTCCCGCATCCGCGGGGCCGCTCCGGGGCCGGTCACCGGTTCACCGGCCCCGCACCACCATGGCCGCGTTGAAGCCGCCGCGGCCGCGGGCCAGGACCAGGGCCGTGCGCAGCCGCTCGGGCGTGCGGACCTCGGTCACCAGGTCGATGGGGCAGTCCGCGGCGGGCGGGCCGGTGTTGACGGTCGGCGGGATCACCCCGTCCCGCAGGGAGAGCAGGGCGGCGGCCAGGTCGAGGGAGGAGCCGCCCGCGGCGAGCCGGCCCGTCATGGTCTTCGGTGCGGTCACCGGGACGGCGTGCTCCCCGAAGAGGCCGGCGATGGCGCGGGCCTCGTCCCGGTCGGCGTCGCGGCGTCCCGCGGCGTCGGCGAAGACCACGTCGACGTCGGCGGGGGTGAGCCCGGCCTCGCGCAGGGCCAGCGCGGCGGCGTCGCGCAGGCGCGGGGCGCCGCCGGAGCCGGGCGGCGGGTCGAAGGTGGCGGCGTACCCGGCGACGGTGCCGTAGACCTCGGCACCCCGCTCCCGGGCGGCGTCCGCGTCCTCCAGGATGAGCAGCGCGCCGCCCTCGCCGACGACGTGCCCGCCGGCGTCGGCGGAGAACGGCCGGTAGGCCCGCTCGGGGTCCTCGGCGGTGCTGAGCTCCCCGGTGGCGAGGTGGGCGGCCCAGCCCCAGGGGCAGAGCGAGGAGTCCATGCCGCCGGTGACGACGAGCCGGATGCCCTTGCGGATCTGGCGGCGGGCCTGGGCGACCGCGTCGAGCCCGCCGGCCTGCTCGCTGACGAGCACGCTGTTGGGGCCGCGCATCCCGTTCCGGATGGAGATCTGGCCGCTGTTGACGGCGTAGAACCAGGCGAAGGACTGGTACGCGCTGACGTACTGGCCGCCCTTGCTCCACAGGGCCTCCAGCTCGCGCTGGCCGAACTCGTAGCCGCCGGCGGAGCTGGCGGTGATCACGCCGGCCGCGTAGTCCGGCAGCAGGGCCGGGTCCACGTCGGCGTCGGCGAGGGCCTCGTCGGCGGCGGTGAGGGCGAGCCGGGTGACCTGGTCGGTCTGCGGCAGCAGCCGGCTGGGCAGGTGGTCGGCGGCGTTGAAGCCCGGCACCTCGCCGGCGAGCTTCGCCGGGTACTGGGCCGCGTCGAAGCGGGTGAGGGGGCGGATGCCGTTCTCGCCGCGCAGGACGGCGGCCCACCAGGCCTCGGTGCCCAGGCCGTTCGGGGCGGCGACGCCGATCCCGGTGACGACCGGGCCGGTGGTGACGGCCGCCGGCGCGGTGTCCTGCGGGGCGGGCGCGGTGGCGGTGGCGGCGCTCATGCGGCATCTCCCAGGCGCGGGCGGGTCAGGATCATGGCGCTCTGGAAGCCGCCGAAGCCGCTGCCGACGCTGAGCACGGTGTCGGTGCGGTGCTCGCGGGCGGTGAGCGGGATGTAGTCGAGGTCGCAGCCCGGGTCGGGGTTGCGCAGGTTGGCGGTCGGCGGGACGGTGTTGTGCTCGATGGCCAGGGCGCTGGCGGCGACCTCCAGGGAACCGATGGCGCCCAGGGAGTGGCCGATCATCGACTTGATGGAGCTGACCGGGACCTCGTAGGCGCGCTGTCCGAGGCTGCGCTTGAAGGCGGCGGTCTCGTGCCGGTCGTTCTGCTTGGTGCCGGAGCCGTGGGCGTTGACGTAGTCGACGGCCGTGGCGTCGAGGCGGGCCTCGTCGAGGGCGACGGTGATGGCCTCGGCCATCTCGCGGCCCTCGGCCTTCAGGCCGGTCATGTGGTACGCGTTGCCGCGGCTGGCGAAGCCGGCGATCTCGGCGTAGACGTGGGCGCCGCGCCGGCGGGCGCTCTCCAGCTCCTCCAGGACGAGGACCGCCGAGCCCTCGCCGAGGACGAAGCCGTTGCGGGTGGCGTCGAAGGGCCGGGAGGCGGTCTCCGGGTCGTCGTTGCGCGGCGAGGTGGCCTTGATGGCGTCGAAGCAGGCGACGGTGATGGGCGAGATGGGGGCCTCGGTGGCCCCGGTGACCATCACGTCGGCGCTGCCCTCGCGGATCAGCTCCACGGCGTGGCCGATGGAGTCGAGCCCGGAGGTGCAGCCGGTGGAGACCATGGAGACGGGCCCCTGGGCGCCGACGCGCCAGGCGACCTCGGCCGCCATCGAGCTGGGCACGAAGTAGTCGAACAGGTGCGGCACCGCGAGGGTGTGGTCGACCTGCCAGGTCGCGCCGCCGCCGCTCACCGCGTTGTACTCGGTGTCCAGGCCGGTGGTGCAGCCGACCGCGCTGCCGAGGGTGACGCCCGTGCGCGCCGGGTCCAGGGCGGCGGTGTCGAGGCCGCTGTCGCGGACCGCCTCGTCGGCGCTGACCAGGGCGAACTGGGCGGCCCGGTCCAGGCGGGCCACGTCCTCGGGGGTGAAGCCGTGGGCGAGCGGGTCGAAGTCCACCTCGGCCGCGATCCGTGAGCGGAAGCCGGTGGCGTCGAAGAGGCTGATGGCACGGGTCGCGGTCCGGCCGGAGGTGAGCCGGGCCCAGTACTCCTTGGTGCCCACTCCCCCGGGTGCGACCACGCCGATCCCGGTGATGACGACGCGTCGGTTCATGGGGTGTCCTTCACGGTGAGTCCTTCTTCTGGGCTGGCTTCGGCGAGCCGCGTGCGCACGGCCTTGCGCAGGGAGCCGATGACGGCGGCCACGTCCTCGTCGGTGAGGCCGGGGTGCAGGGGCAGGCGCACGGTGCGGTCGACGGCCCAGTCGCAGGAGGGCAGCCGGGCCGCGGGGGGCTCCCCGGGTACGTCCTGGACCCGGAACCGGTGCAGGGGGGCGTAGTGGGAGGTGGTGTAGATCTCCTCGGCGAGCAGGTCCGCGACGACCTTGTCCTTGATGGCGGGGTCCAGCTGCACCCAGTACAGGCAGTGGGTGGTCTCCTCGCCGTCGGGGAGCGGCGGGGGCGTCAGCAGCCCCTCGGTGCCGGCCAGCTCCCGGTCGTAGCGTTCGGCGATCCGCGTGCGCCGCTCCACCATCTCGGGGAGGCGGCGCAGCTGTACGTTGCCGATGGCGGCGGTCAGGTCGTTGCCGACGATGCCGCGCCCGTATTCGGGGAGGTCGGGCTCGCCCGGGCCGGAGTCCGCGGTGCCGTGGCCGAAGCTGGTGGCCCGTACGAGGCCGCGGTGGGCGAGGAGCCGGGTGCGGGCGGCGCGTGCGGGGTCCTTGGCGTACACCATGCCGCCGTCGCCGGTGACGATGACCCGGCCCGGGTCGAAGCTCCAGACGGCGAGGTCGCCGAAGGTGCCGGCGGGCACGCCGCCGACGCTGGAGGCGACGGAGCAGGCCCCGTCCTCGATCAGTACGACGCCCAGCTCGCGGCAGCGGGCGGCGATGCGGACGACGTCGCCGGTGCGGCCGCCGTAGTGCAGCAGGAGGACCGCCCGGGTGCGGTCGGTGAGGACGGCCTCGATGTCCTCCAGCGACGGGTTGAGCGTACGTCGGTCGACGTCGCAGAAGACCGGGCGGCCGCCGCGTCCGGCGACGGCCTCGGCGGTGGCGGGCAGGCCGATGGAGGGCAGCACGACCTCGTCCCCGTCCCGGAGGTCGAGGGTCTCGACGGCCAGGTGCAGGGCGGAAGTGCCGGAGCTGGTGAACACGACGTGCTCGGCGGGGATACCCAGGTGTTCGGCGAAGGCGGCCTCGAAGGCCCTGGTGCGCCGCCCGCTGCCGAGCCGGCGGTCGTGGAACACCCCGGCGACCGCGTCGAGTTCCTCCGCCCCGACCTGGGGCTGAAACAGGTTGATCATGGTCGCCTCTCACGTACGGGTGTCCGTCCGAGCCTGCGAACACCCGCTCGACGCCCGATGGAGGCCCGGTGGTCCCCGCCGCTGCCGCGCCCGCCGGCACCCGGCCGGGGAGGGTGCGGTTCGGCGCGGTCCGAGAGCCCTTCGAGTACCCCTCCATCGCGGTGCCGGATTCTCCGCGTGCGCCACCATTCGCGATTCGCCGAGGAGTTCACATGCCGGACCAGGACCAGGACCAGACCAAGCGTGTCGCCGTCGTCACGGGCGCGACCAGCGGCATCGGCCTGGAAGCGGCCCGCACGCTGGCCGCCTCGGGCCACCGGGTGTTCATCGGCGCCCGGGACGCGGACAACGTCGCCCGGACGGTGAAGGAGCTGACCTCCGAGGGCCTGGAGGTCGACGGCGCGAGCGTCGACGTCCGCAGCGGCGAGGGCGTCCGGGCCTGGGTCGAGGCCGCCGTGGAGCGGTTCGGCACCATCGACGTGCTGGTCAACAACGCGGGCCGCTCGGGCGGCGGCGTGACCGCCGACATCTCCGACGAGCTCTGGTACGACGTCATCGAGACCAACCTCAACAGCGTCTTCCGGGTCACCCGCGAGGTCCTGAACACCGGCGGCATGCGCGCCAAGAACCGCGGCCGCGTCATCAACATCGCCTCGACCGCGGGCAAGCAGGGCGTGGTGCTCGGCGCCCCCTACTCGGCGTCCAAGCACGGCGTGGTGGGCTTCACCAAGGCGCTGGGCAACGAGCTGGCCCCGACCGGCATCACCGTGAACGCCGTCTGCCCCGGCTACGTCGAGACCCCGATGGCCGAGCGCGTGCGCCAGGGCTACGCCGCCGCGTACGACACCACCGAGGAGGCCGTCCTGGAGAAGTTCCAGGCGAAGATCCCCCTCGGCCGCTACTCCACGCCGCAGGAGGTCGCCGGGCTCGTGGGGTACCTGGCCTCCGACACGGCCGCCTCGATCACCTCGCAGGCCCTCAACGTCTGCGGCGGCCTCGGGAACTTCTGAGCCCCCGCGTCCGATCACGACCCCCTGAACCCGAGGAGCAAGACCATGCCGCAGCCCGGCCTGCGCGAAGTGGAGCACGAGATCACCGTCTCGGCCCCGGCCTCCGCCGTGTACCGGTTGATCGCCGAGGTCCGGAACTGGCCGCGGATCTTCCCCCCGACCATCTACGTGGACCACGTCCCGCAGGGCGGGAACGAGGAGCGCATCCGGATCTGGGCCACCGCCAACGGCGAGCCCAAGAACTGGACCTCCCGGCGCACCCTGGACCCGGAGCGGCTCACCATCACCTTCCGCCAGGAGGTCCCCGCGCCGCCCGTGGCCGCCATGGGCGGCACCTGGATCATCGAACCGCTGTCGGATTCCGAGTCCCGGGTGCGGCTGCTGCACGACTACCGGGCCGTGGACGACGACCCGGCGAGCCTGGAGTGGATCGACCGGGCCGTCGACCGCAACTCGCGCTCGGAGCTCGCCGCGCTGAAGACGAACGTGGAGCACGCGCACGCCACCGAGGACCTGACGTTCTCCTTCGAGGACACGGTGCGCGTGGCCGGCTCCGCCAAGGACGTCTACGACTTCGTCAACGAGGCGGAGCTGTGGCCCGAGCGGCTGCCGCACGTGGCGGTCGTACGCCTCGCCGAGGAGACCCCCGGCCTCCAGGAGCTGGAGATGGACACCCGGGCCAAGGACGGCTCCGTCCACACCACCAAGTCCTACCGGGTGACCTTCCCCCACGAGAAGATCGCGTACAAGCAGACGACCCTGCCGGCGCTGATGAGCCTGCACACGGGCTACTGGACCTTCGCCGAGGACGGGGAGGGCGGCCTGTTCGCCTCCTCCCAGCACACGGTCACCCTGAACACCGCCAACATCGCCCGGATCCTCGGCCCGCAGGCCACGGTCGAGGACGCCAGGGAGTACGTGCGGACCGCGCTCAGCACCAACAGCACCGCCACCCTCAACCACGCCAAGGCCTTCGCCGAGCAGCGGGCCCGCGGATGACCGAGGGGACGCCTCGGGTCTGGCTCGTCACGGGCGCCTCCCGGGGCCTGGGGCGGGCCGTCGCCGAGGTCGTCCTCGAGGCCGGAGACACGGTGGTCGCGACGGCCCGCCGGGTCGGGACGCTCGACGGGCTCGTCGAGCGCTTCGGCGACCGGGTCCTCCCGATGACCCTGGACGTCACCGACCGCTCGGCGGTGTTCGCGACCGTCGCCGAGGCCGCGGAGCGGGCCGGGCGGATCGACGTCCTGCTGAACAACGCGGGCTACGGGCTGGCCGGCGCCGTGGAGGAGGTCGGCGAGCACCAGGTCCGCGACCAGTTCGAGGTGAACTTCTTCGGCGCGCTGTGGATGTCGCAGGCCGTGCTGCCGCTGATGCGCCGCCAGGGCAGCGGCCACCTGCTCCAGATGTCCAGCATCGCGGGCGTGACCACCTACCCCAACCTGGGCATGTACTGCGCCAGCAAATGGGCCCTGGAGGCGGTCGGGGAGACCCTCGCCCAGGAGGTCGCGGGCTTCGGGATCAAGGTCACCCTCATCGAGGCGGGCGAGTTCCGCACGGACTGGAGCGCGAGCTCCATGGTGCGGGCCGCCCCCATGACCGAGTACGACTCCGTGCTCGCCCGGCGCCGGCACGGCCTGTCGGGGGCCTACGCGCACCTGCTGCCCGGGGACCCGCGCCGGGCCGGCGTGGCGCTGCTGCGCCTGCTGGAGGCCGAGGAGCCGCCGCTGCGGGTGCTGCTGGGCACCGGCGCGGCCGACCGGGCGCCGGGCGTCCTGCGCGAGCGGCTCGCCGTGTGGGAGGAGTGGGACCCCCTGGCCCGGACCACGGACTTCCCGCCGCCGCCCGGGCCCGGGGAGACCCCGTAGGGGTGTCCGCGAAGCGGCGCAGTCCCGCCCGCCGGGGCGGGCGGGACTGCGCGGACGGCCCTCAGAGTCCGGCGGCGGCGCGCAGGGCGTCGACGCGGTCGGTGCGCTCCCAGGTGAAGTCGGGGAGTTCGCGGCCGAAGTGGCCGTAGGCGGCGGTCTGGGCGTAGATCGGGCGCAGGAGGTCGAGGTCGCGGATGATCGCGGCCGGGCGGAGGTCGAAGACCTGGGCGATGGCGTCCTCGATCTTCCGGACGTCGGCCTTGGCGGTGCCGAAGGTCTCGACGAAGAGGCCGACGGGCTCGGCCTTGCCGATGGCGTAGGCGACCTGGACCTCGCAGCGGGCGGCCAGGCCGGCGGCGACCACGTTCTTCGCGACCCAGCGCATCGCGTACGCGGCGGAGCGGTCGACCTTGGACGGGTCCTTGCCGGAGAAGGCGCCGCCGCCGTGGCGGGCCATGCCGCCGTACGTGTCGATGATGATCTTGCGGCCGGTCAGGCCCGCGTCACCCATCGGACCGCCGATCTCGAAGCGGCCGGTCGGGTTCACCAGGAGGCGGTAGCCCTCGGTGTCCAGCTTGATGCCGTCCTCGACGAGCTGCGCGAGCACGTGCTCGACGACGAACTCCCGGATGTCGGGTGCGAGGAGCGAGTCCAGGTCGATGTCCGCGGCGTGCTGGGTGGAAACCACCACCGTGTCCAGGCGGACCGCCTTGTCCCCGTCGTACTCGATGGTGACCTGCGTCTTCCCGTCGGGACGCAGGTAGGGGATCGTCGCGTTCTTGCGGACCTCCGACAGCCTCCTGGACAGCCGGTGCGCGATGTGGATCGGCAGCGGCATCAGCTCGGGCGTCTCGTCCGTCGCGTAGCCGAACATCAGGCCCTGGTCGCCGGCGCCCTGCTTGTCGAGCTCGTCCTCGTCGCCCTCGACCCGGGACTCGTAGGCGGTGTCGACGCCCTGCGCAATGTCCGGGGACTGCGCGCCGATGGACACCGACACGCCGCAGGAGGCGCCGTCGAAGCCCTTCTTGGACGAGTCGTAGCCGATTTCGAGGATCTTGTCGCGGACGAGCTGGGCGATCGGCGCGTACGCCTTGGTCGTCACCTCGCCCGCGATGTGCACGAGACCGGTCGTGATCAGGGTCTCGACGGCCACCCGGGAGGTCGGGTCCGCGCGCAGCAGCGCGTCGAGGATGGTGTCGCTGATCTGGTCGGCGATCTTGTCGGGGTGGCCCTCGGTCACGGACTCCGAGGTGAACAGGCGACGGGACATGTGCGGTTTCCTCCTGTGTACGGCCGGAATGCCGACCGTCCCCGACCCGCCTGGAGGCCTGCTCGAACCCCGTCCGCGCGGGGGGCGGCGGGCAGCCCTCAGACCCCGGCGCGCGCCGGGACCGGCTCCCTGCGGGAGGCCGGGCTGAGCAGGCCCACGTGGAGCTGCTTGAGCTCCGGGGAGGGCTCCAGGCCCAGTTCGTCGGCGAGCAGGCTGCGGACCTTCTGGTAGGCCTGGAGGGCCTCCGCGCGGCGGCCGGCGGCGCCGAGCGCCGCGATGAGCCGGCTGTGGAACCACTCGTTGAGCGGGTAGTCGTTGATGAGCTTGCGCAGCTCGGGGATGGACTCCCGGTGGCGGCCCAGGCGCTCCTGCGCCTCGATGCGGGTCTCGAAGGCCCTGATGCGCAGTTCCTCCAGGTGCACGATGTGTCCGGCGAGGACGTCGCCGGCGGGGAAGTTCGACAGGGCCGGGCCGCGCCACAGGTCGAGCGCCTGGCGGACGGTGCGCAGGGCCCGGGACGCCTCGTCCTCGGCGAGTTCGTGGCGGGCCCGGGTGACGAGCCGTTCGAAGACGCGGATGTCGACCTCGGACTCCTCGACCTGGATCACGTAGCCGGGCGGGCTGGTGACGATCAGGCAGCGGTCGGCGGGGGCCAGCCCTTCCTGGGTGAACATCCGGCGCGCGTGGTAGACGTACGTCTGGAGCGTGGTGACGGCGCTGCGCGGCGGGTTCTCGCCCCACAGCTCCCGGATGAGGGCCTCGGCCGTGACGATCTCGCCGGGCCGGGTGAGCAGCAGTGCGAGCGTCTGGCAGACCTTGGGGGTGCCGGGCTGGTAGGTCCTGCCGTCGTCGGTGACGATTTCGAAGGGGCCGATGAGATTGAAGCGCATGGAAGATGACTCCTCATCAGCGAATACCGCCGCGGTAACGGCGGCGACGGCGGCAACGGGGTGGGCGCCTGGAATTACCAAAAGTCTCTTGTGTGACGAATGCGCACGTCAACCGGCCGTATGTCAGAACGCGGTCAAACTGCGTCAGAATTGAGCCACCTACTGGCCGGTTCGTCTCCGAGGGGCCCGGAAACGCGAAAAGACGGCCGCTCCACCGGATTTCTCCGGTGGAGCGGCCGTCGTCATTCGACCGGCTCTCCGTTACTCGCCGAGCAGGTAGCGGATGTGCTTGACCAGCTCGCCGATGTCCTCGCGCAGCAGGCTGTAGTGGTCGGCGTCGAGGTCGACGACCGTCGGCGGCTCGGCCGAGTAGCCGCTGCTGTTCTCCAGGAACGAGTAGTCGTCGCCCTCGGCCTTGAAGATGCTGATCGGCGCCTGGAGGGTGCGCTCGGCCAGCTCGCGGAACGAGTACTCGAACTCGTAGGTCTGGCCCACGACCGAGATGATCCGCCGGGCGAGGTCCACGTCGATGCCCTTGAGCTCGCTGATGAACCCGGCGAAGGACTCCTCGTCCGTCACGGTCTCCAGGCACCGGTCGAGGTCCGGGCCGGAGATCGTGCCGGTGAACACCGAGAAGAGGATCGTGGTGTAGCCCCGGTTGGCGAAGGACGCCTCACGGCCCCACACCTTGCCGTTCTCGGCGCGCACCTTCGGCGAGCCCGGGGCGATCAGGAAGAGGTTGTCCACCTTCTCGCCGGCCTGCTCCAGCTGGTAGGCGGTCTCGAACGCCACGCGGGCGCCGAAGGAGTAGCCCCACAGGGTGTAGGGGCCGGTCGGCTGGAGCTCCTTGATGGCCTCGATGTCCTTCTTGGCCATCTCGGTGATGGTCTCGTACGGGGCCTCGCCCTCGTTGATGCCGTAGGACTGGACGCCGTAGAAGGAGCGGCCGAGGCCGATCTCGCCGGCCAGGTTCCGCAGGTTCATCGGGTAGCCGCCCAGGCCCGGCCAGCAGATCACGGGCTTGGCCTTGCCGGTCTCCGCGTGCAGGCGCACCAGGCGCGAGGACTCCTGGGCGACCTCGCGCTCCAGGCGGCGGGCCAGCTTCTCGATGGTCGGGGACTCCAGGACGCTCTGCAGCGGCAGGGAGACGCCCAGGCGCGAGTTGAGCTCGCGGACGAGGCCGACGGCGATGAGCGAGTTGCCGCCCGACTCGAAGAAGTCGTCCTGGACGGAGGCGTTCTCGCGGCGCAGGGCCTTCTCCCAGACGCCCGCGATCTCCTTCTCGGTCTCCGTGCGCGGGGCGACGAAGGGGCGCTCGACGAGCTCGGCGTTGACCTGGTCGGAGGCGGCGAGCGCCTTGACGTCGATCTTGCCGTTGGCGGACAGCGGCAGCCGCTCGAAGACCACGACCCGGTTGGGGATCATGTAGTCGGGCAGGAAGCTGACGAGGTCGTCGCGGATGAGCTCGGCGGGACCGCGCATGTGGACGCTGTCCTCGCGCATGCCCTCGTGGCCGGCCTGGTCCTCGCTGATGCGGCCGCCGACGAAGAAGTACATCGGACCGCCCTCGACGCCGTTCTCGGCGAGGACCGCGTCCATCCGGCGGGAGGCCGGCAGCGGGTTGCCGGTCTTGGAGCTGTAGCCGGAGGACATGAAGCCCAGGTTCAGCCCGTTCATCATCAGGTGCTGGAGCTTCTTGCCGAGGGTGACGTAGTGCAGCCACTCCTCGGGGGCCCGGCTGTACACGCTGATGCCGAAGCTGGCGGCCTGGTACACCGACTGGTTGATCGCGATGACGTGCTTCTTGAGGACGATGTCGTCCGAGAAGCGGGTCAGCTCGCCGTCCGCGTAGCGGTACTGGCCCTCGGGCAGGCCGGCGATCTTGCCGCCGTGCGTCTGGACGTAGACCTCGGCGTGGTCCTCGCGCGGGCCCGCGTGCGGGACGAGCTCGAAGGTGCCCAGGTAGTAGTCCTCGTCGGCGACGTCCAGCAGCTCGCGGACGGCCGGCTCGTAGGCGCGGTCGTGGATGTCGAGGCCGTAGGCCGGCAGGATCTGCTCGAAGAGGCCGACCATGTGCCCGGTCTCGATCTCCAGGACCTCGACGATGTTGTTCTTGTAGACCGGCTCGATGCCGCTCTTCTTGCCGATGAAGTGGATCTGCGCCGTGGGCTTGCCGGTGGCCTCGCGCTCGCTGATCAGGACGAGCTGGTGGCGGACCGGCTGGTAGTAGTAGTAGCCCGGCTTGAGACCGCCGACGCCCTCCAGCTCGAAGTACATCTGCGTCGCGTACAGCGCGCCCGGGGAGGCGTAGCCGTACTTCGGCAGGAGCCGCTCCTCGCTGACGTACTGGCCGAACCAGCGCAGGATCTGGCCCAGTTCGGACGGGGCCAGGTCGGCCGCCTTGCGGGAGTAGGCCGCGGGGACCTTCTCGCCGAGCAGCTTCAGCAGGTCGTCCTGGGTGACGGGGCCGCCCTCGTAGAAGCGGTACGTCTTGCGGGCGAAGACGCGGGCGCGCTGCTCGGGGGTGGGCTCAAAGCCCTCCAGGTCGAAGGCCGGACGGGCGGCCAGCTCGGCGTCGTCGCGCAGGCCCGGGTTGGACAGCTGCGCCTTGACCTGGAGCTTGCTCTTCTTCGACGCGTGGTGGGAGCCGTGGTTGCCCTGGTCCATCAGGGCGGCTTCCTTCTCGCTCAGCTCGATGCAGGCGATCAGGTTCTGGAAGCCGGTGCGGCCGTCGTTCTTGACGATGACGGCGGCGTTGCGGACCCAGTCGTGGTTCTCGATCGCCAGGGATATCTCGTCGAGCTCGACGCGGTAGCCGCGCAGCTTGACCTGGTTGTCGGCGCGGCCGGCGAACTGGACGGTGCCGTCCGCGTTCCACTGGCCGAGGTCGCCCGTCTTGTACAGGCGGACGGGCTCGGCGCCCTCCTCCAGCTCGATGTCGAGGAAGCGCTCGGCGGTCAGGTCGGGGCGGTGCAGGTAGCCGCGCGCCAGCTGGACGCCGCCGATGTACAGCTCGCCGATCTCGCCGACGCCGACCGGCTTGAGGGTCTCCTTGTCGAGGATGTGGTACGTGGTGCCGTGCACCGGGGAGCCGATGGAGATGGACTGCGGTCCCTCGTCCAGGCCGGCGGGGTCCACCACGAAGGAGGACGAGTTGATGGTGGTCTCGGTCGGGCCGTAGACGTTGATGAGCGCCCGGCCCGGCATCTCCTGCGTGGTCTGGATCGCGAGCAGGCGGGACAGGGCCTCGCCACCGCTGAAGATCTGCTGGAGGGAGACGCACTCGGGGAACTTCTCGGTGTCGAGCAGGCCCTGGAGCAGGGTGGGGACGCACTGGAGGGTGGTCACGCCGTGCTTGACGATGGTCTCGATGAGGCCCTCGGGGTCGGCGTACACGCCCGGGGCGCCCATGACGACGGTGGCGCCGTTGGCCGGGGAGAGGATCTCCCACTGGGCGGCGTCGAAGCTCATCGGGGTCTTCTGCAGGACGACCTTGCTGCGGTCGATCGCGTAGGTCTCGCGGAGCCAGCCGAGCTGGCTGACGATGCTGGCGTGCTCGATCATCACGCCCTTCGGCTTGCCCGTGCTGCCGGAGGTGTAGATGACGTACGCGAGGGTGTCCGGGCGGGCGCCGGCGCGGGCCGGGGCCGGCTCCTGGCCCTCGGGGCGGACGAAGGCCTCGGACTCGCGCAGGGTCACGATGGTGACGCCCTGCGGGGCGAGCTCGCGCAGGCGCGACACCAGGCGCTGCTGCGCCAGGATGATCTTCGCCTCGCTGTTCTCGATCATGTACCGCAGCCGGTCCTCGGGGTACTCCGGGGACAGCGGCAGGTAGGCCGCGCCGGCGTTGAGGATGCCCCAGGCTCCGACCATGAGGTCGATGGACGGCTCCACGAAGAGGCCGACGCAGTCGTCCGCGGAGACACCGAGGTGCTCCAGGTAGTCGGCCAGGGCCGAGCTTCTGGACGCCAGCTCACGGAAGGTGAGCTTCTCATCCCGGTAGGCCACGGCGATCGCGTCGGGGTGCTCCGCCACGCGCTCGGCGAGCAGGCCGGGCAACGTGTTGGTGCCGCGCAGGGTGGGCTCGAGCACGCTGGTCTCCTGAAGAGTCATTTCCCGCTTCCTTACGTTCCGATGTGAAGCAAAGACGGGCGCGGTCGAACGCCCCCGCAGACCGGGCCGCGACTGGCGGCGGGGCCCGGTGTGCGACGCCTCACCGCGAGCGTGGGGGTGGCGTCCGCACGGGGCGGACGCCGCGGAAGCGGTGGGGCGTCGTTGGCCGAGACGAATCGCCCGGCCGGATTACAACCGAAGAACTGAGGGGCGCAAGGGCAGAGCCTCACCACCCGGGAATACCGGAACGGCGCGGTGCGTGCGGCCGCCTCCCCCTACGGACGGACGGGCCTCGCGGCCCGTCCGTCCGGGCGATCACCGGCTTTGCAGGAGCCGGGTTACAGATCCGTTCTCGAACACCTCTCGCGAGGCCCCCGCGATGAGCGGAGCGATCGACAGGACGGTGACCTTGTCGATGCCGAGCGCTCCGGGCACCGGAAGGGTGTCCGTGAACACGAACTCGCTGACCCGCGAGTTCTTCAGGCGGTCCGCCGCGGGGCCGGAGAGCACCCCGTGCGTGGCCGCCACGATGACGTCCCGAGCACCCTGGGCGAACAGGGCGTCGGCGGCGGCGCAGATCGTGCCACCGGTGTCGATCATGTCGTCGACCAGGACGCAGACCCGGTCGCGGACCTCGCCGACCACCTCGTGGGCCGTGACCTGGTGGGCCACGTCCTTGTCGCGCCGCTTGTGGACGATGGCCAGCGGAGCGCCGAGGCGGTCGCACCAGCCGTCGGCCACGCGCACGCGGCCGGCGTCGGGCGAGACGACCGTGAGGTCGTCCCGGTCCACCTTGGAGCCGATGTAGTCCGCGAGGACCGGCATGGCGAACAGGTGGTCCACCGGGCCGTCGAAGAAGCCCTGGATCTGGTCGGCGTGCAGGTCGACCGTCAGGATCCGGTCCGCACCCGCGGTCTTGAGCAGGTCCGCCACCAGACGGGCCGAGATGGGTTCCCGGCCGCTGTGCTTGCGGTCCTGGCGCGCGTATCCGTAGAAGGGCAGGATCACCGTGATGCTGCGGGCCGAGGCCCGCTTCAACGCGTCGATCATGATGAGGTGTTCCATGATCGACTTGTTGATCGGGGCCGTGTGGCTCTGGACCACGAAGCAGTCCGCGCCGCGCACGGAGGCGTGGTAGCGGATGTAGATCTCGCCGTTGGCGAAGTCGATCGCCTTCGTCGGGACCAGCGTCGTGCCCAGCTCGGCCGCGATGGCCTCGGCCAGCTCGGGGTGTGCGCGCCCCGAGAAGAGCAGCATCTGTCCGGGCTCGCTCACGCGGCGCCGGCCTCTTCGAGCGTCGGGTAGTCGGTGTAGCCGGTGTGGTCGCCGCCGTAGAGCTTGGTCTGGTCGGCCTCGGCGAGCGCGGCACCCGTACGGATGCGCTCCGGCAGGTCCGGGTTGGCGATGAAGGCGGCACCGAAGGCGACGGCGCAGGCCACGCCGGCCTCCAGGGCCTCGGTGGCGATGGCGGCGTTGGTGACGACGCCGTTCTCCGGGTGGGGGCACAGGATGATCGTGCCGGTCCACTGCGCGCGCAGGGCCGCGATGTGGTCGCGGTTGCCGCCCTCGAGGATGTGCAGGAACGCGATGGGCGGCAGGGCCGCGACGAGCGCCTCGTAGATGGCGTGGGTGTCGCCCTCGACGATGTCGTTGTACGGGTTCGACGGCGAGATGCGGACGCCGACGCGGTCGGCGCCGATGCGCTCGGAGACCGCCTGGATCACCTCGATCGCGAAGCGGACGCGGTTCTCGACGGAGCCGCCGTACTCGTCGGTGCGCTGGTTGGTGTTCTCCGCCAGGAACTGGTGGAGCAGGAAGCCGTTGCCCGCGTGGATCTCCACGCCGTCGAAGCCGGCCTCGATCGCGAGCTCGGCGGAGTCCGCGAACTCCTTGACGATCTCGGCGATCTCCTCGACCGTCAGGGCGCGCGGCTCCGGGTAGTCCAGCGGGCCCTGGGGGCCGTAGGCCTGGCCGGCCGCGGTGATCGCGGACGGGGCGACCGACTGGTGGCCGCTCGGGTACAGGTCGGGGTGGCCGATGCGGCCGCAGTGCATGAGCTGCGCGACGATCAGACCGCCGCGGGCGTGCACGGCCTCGGTGACCGGCTTCCAGGAAGCGGCCTGCTCCTGCGAGTGCAGACCCGGGCTGTTGCCGAAGCCCTGGCCGGTCACCGACGGCTGGATGCCCTCGGTGATGATCAGGCCGGCACCGGCGCGCTGACCGTAGTAGGTGGCCATCAGGTCGGTGGCCAGGCCCTCGGCGGTGGCCCGGTTGCGGGACATGGGCGCCATGACCACTCGGTTGCTCAGGGCCAGCTTCCCCAGAGTGACCGGCTCGAACAGCTTCTCGGACATGTGACTTTCTCCAGACTGAGGTCAGCGCGTGGTGCGGTGGTGGTTCGTATGGGCTCAGCGGCCCGCGAGCTCCGCGAGGTGCTCCGAGTGGGCGACGGCCAGGCGGCCGGCGGCCTCGGCGCAGGAGGCGAGGACCGCCATGTTGGCCTTGGCGGAACGGCCGTCGGTCGCGGCGTCGACGGCCCGCATCAGGTACTTGGTGATGGCCTGGCCGGAGACCCCGTCACGGGCGGCCTCGGCGACGGCGGCACGGATGGCCGTGTCCACCTCGACGGAGTCGATGGCGTCCTCCTCCCTGACCGGGGTGGTGATCAGGAAGGAGCTGTTGTTGCCGAGGGCCCAGTGGGCCTCGATCGCGCGGGCGATGACCTGCTCGTCGTCCAGGCGGTGGGGCGCCTTGTGGCCGCTCGTACGGCAGTAGAACGCGGGGAAGTCGTCCGAGCGGTAGGCGACGACGGGGACGCACTGCGTCTCCAGGTACTCCAGGGTCAGACCCAGGTCGAGGATCATCTTCGCGCCCGCGCAGACGACGGCGACCTTGGAGCGGGTGAACTGGATCAGGTCCGAGGACACGTCCCAGGTCTCCTGGGCGCCCCGGTGCACGCCGCCGATGCCGGCGGACGAGAAGAACGGGATCCCCGCGAGCTCGGCCGCGACGACCGAGGAGGCCACGGTGGTGGCTCCCAGGCCGCCCTGCGCCAGGACGACGGGCAGGTCCCGGCTGGACACCTTGGGGATGCCCGGCAGGGAGGCGAAGCGCTCGATGTCGGCGTCCGACATGCCGACGCGGATCTCGCCGGCCTCGATGCAGATCGTCGCGGGCACGGCACCGCCGGACCGTACGGCGTCCTCCACCTTGCGGGCGGTGGCGGCGTTGTCCGGGTAGGGCAGGCCGTGCGTGATGACGTTGCTCTCGAGGGCGACGACGGCCTTGCCCTCGTGGAGGGCCTCTCGGACCTCCTCGGTGTAGACGACGGGGATGCCGCTGCTTGCGCTCATCGGGGTGTCTCTCAACTCTCGTTCCAGTAGCCCGGCCTCTTGACCAGCTGGTCCGGGCGGGCCGCTATCTCGGTGAGGACCTGGGCTTCCCAGTCCTCCGGTGTGACCGGCTCAAGGGAGATCGAGACGGTTTCCTCGCCGGTGGCGAAGGTCCGCGTCACGGCGGCGGTGACCGCCTCGTCGATCGCCCTCAGCTGCTCGGCCGTGAAGTCCCGCGGGTAGTGCCTGACGTGGATGTGGGGCACGGACTCGGTCCTTTCACGGTGTGGGGCGGGGGGTGGGCGGCACACCGCGGACGGGGGAGGCCGCGGTGTGCCACCACCGCTCCCCGCCCTGCTCAGGGGGCAGGGCCGGGCGGGGAGTCGTGGGCGGGGATCCGTCGCGTCACGCCTTGACGGATTCCCGCGAGGTTTCGGGGACCGGGTCCGGCTCGGGCTTCTTCGCGCCGCCGGCTCTCGGCTGGGCCAGGATCACGGAGGCGACCACGGTCAGCGCTCCGAGGATCTGGATCGGCGAGAGCGACTGGTCGAGGACGAAGTAGCCGAGCAGGGTGGCCGCGAGGGGCGAGGCGAAGCTCAGGAACGACACCGCCAGCGCGGGCAGCCGGGCCACGCCGCGGAACCAGATCGCGTAGGCGAACAGGGCCCCGATGATGCCGAGGTAGGCGAAGCCCCAGAGGTTCTTGGCGGTGATCTCGGCGGGCAGGCCCTCGCCGATCAGCGCGATCGGCAGCAGGACCAGACCGCCGACGGTGAGCTGCCAGCCCGTGAAGGGCAGCAGGCCCACCCCTTCGGGGCGTCCCCAGCGCTTGGTCAGCACGATGCCGGAGGCCATGCTGAGCGCGCCCAGCAGACCGGCGATGACACCGGTGGCGTTGAGCCCGGCGTTCGGCTGGAGGACGAGCAGGGCCACGCCGGCCGCGCCGAGGGCGCAGGCGGCCATGTGGATCCGCTTGATCTTGTCCCTGAGCAGCACGGCCCCGAGCAGCAGCACGATCATCGGCTGGATGGACATCACCAGCGCCGCGACGCCGCCCGGGAGGTGGTACGCGGCCACGAAGAGCAGGTAGAAGAAGGCGCCGATGTTCAGCACGCCGAGCACCAGGGCGCGCCACCACCAGATGCCCTTGGGCAGCGTCCGGCCGATGATCACGAGGATCAGGCCGGCGGGCAGCGCACGGAGCAGCGAGGCGAGCAGTGGCCTGCCCTCCGGCAGCAGCTCCGTGGTGACCAGGTACGTGGACCCCCAGATCGCCGGGGCGAGCGCGGTGAGCGCGGAGTCCGCGAGCGTACGGCTGCCCTTCATCAGGCCACTGCCGAGTCGGTGGTCCCGAAGTAGCGGTCACCGAAGTCGCCGATGCCCGGGATCATGAACGCGTTCTCGTTGAGGCGCTGCTCGATCGACGTGGTGACGATCCTGACGGCCGGGTACTTGGCGTGGACCGCCTCGATGCCCTCGGGGGCGGCGAGGAAGTTGACGAAGAGGATGTTCTCCTCGCGCACTCCGGCCTCAAGGAGGACCTCGATGGCCGCCTTGGCGCTGCCGCCGGTGGCGAGCATCGGCTCCAGGAGGAGGATGTGCCGGTCGGCGATGTCCTCGGGGAAGTTGCTGTAGTAGAGGTGCGGCAGCTTGGTGGTCTTGTTCCGCTGGATGAGCAGCTTGCCGACGGTGATGTCAGGGATGACCTGACGCAGCTCGTCGAGCATCGAGTCACCGGCCCGGATCACGGGGACGGCACACAGTTTGGGACCGAGCCGCAGCCCCTCGTACGTCTCCCCGACCGGCGTGATGGCGTCGTGCTCGTCGAACGGCAGCTGGTCGAGCGCCGATTCGAGCAGGAGGCGGATGATGCGCCGGGAGTAGAACACGAAGTCCGCGCGGGAGGCTCTGCGGTCACGGATGATCGTGTGCATGGCGCGGAGCTGGTTGGTCTGCGGCAGCTGGTGGACGTTGTGGTGGCCGGTCGCCATGAGAAACCTGCTTTGCGTCGGTCGTGGAGACGGGCTGCGGCCGGGCCCGGGGCCCTGGGGGCCCCGGGGGCCGCAACCGTTTGGTCGGGTGCCCAGATCAGGAGTTGGCGATCTCGGCGAAGGCCTTGCGCGACTCGGCCACGAACTTCGCCACCTTCGCGCGGTCCTTGCGGCGGTCCTCGCCCTCCAGGAGGCTGTGGGCGTCGACGGCGGCGGGCTTGACGAAGCGGATCGCGTCGGCGACGTTCTCCGGGCTCAGACCGCCGGCCATCATGAGGGGCTTCGGCGAACGGCGCACGAGCTCGGCGCTGACGTTCCAGTCGTGGGTCAGGCCGGTGGCGCCCTTGGCGCCGGTGGCCGGGTTGAAGGTGTCGGTGATGAACATGTCCACCACGTCCGCGACCTCGTCGACGAGCTGGAGGAGCTCCTCGGCGTTGTCCTCCTTCACGACCAGGCTCTTGAGCACGTACAGGTCGGGGCGGTTGGCCTTCAGCTTGCGCAGCTGCTCCGGCTCGACGTCGCCGTGGAGCTGGACGGCCTTGACACCGAGCTGCGTGGTGAACGCGCTGATCTCGTCGGCGTCGGTCATGTAGCTGATGAGGACGCCCTCCTGAGGAGCCTTCAGGCCGGCGATGATCTCCGTGGCCGCGGCCTCGGAGATGTCGTCCTTGCCCGACGGGAGGCGGAGCGGGAAGCCGAACCAGTCCACGCCTTCCTCGGCCAGCAGCTGGGCCTCCTCGGCGTCGATGATTCCGGCGACCTGCACCAGGTCCTTCACGTCACTCATGTGTGTTCCTTTACGGGATGAATCAGATGAATCAAACAGATAGAGGGAGACCGAGGTGACGTGTCCCGGTATGACGGATTTCGTTACACGTCTCGGGATGCTCACCAAAAGCCTCGTTGGTACACATCCGTGGGTCAACGGGATCTATGTCAGATCCGCGTCAACCTTCTTCATGTCTCTGTCAGAGCCCGCCACAACCCGGCCAACGCCCGCGTCGCGGGCGAGCAGGCACTCCTCCAGGAAGGACAGGACCCTCAGGTGGTAGGTACGGGCGGCCCAGCCGAGGCTGATGTTGTGTCCAGCATGCGGCTGCCGGGCCACCTCTGTGGAGGCCCCCATCAGCGGAGTCAGCAGTTCCTCCAGCGCCTCCCCGTCGTGCCTCCACCAGAGCTCCTGTTCGGCGAACGTGAAGCGCACGGGGACCCGTACCCCGGCCGCTACGGCGGGGTACATTTCCGGCCACCGCAGCGTCTCCCGCATCTCCGCGGACGGGACCGGCCGCAGCAGCCGCTGGCCGAGCCGGAAGGCATCCGGCGGGTAGAACCGCAGCGCCCCCCAGTGCCGGCGCCACTCGCCCGGCAGATCGGGGCCGGGCAGCCGCCAGGGCTCGACGGCGAACCGCCGCCCCAGGCCCGACAGGTCCACCCCGAGCGGTACGAGCGGCCCCCGGGCGGCGGCCGCCGCCGCGAGCGCGACGCGGCCACCGCCCGAGTGGGCCACGAGGAAGACCCCGGCGCCCAGTTCACGGCCCTCGGCGAAGCCCTCCAGGGCCGCGAGCACCGCGGCGGCCTGCCCCGCCAGCTCCTGCCCCTCGGGCAGCGCCCCGGCCGAGGCCCCGTACCCGGGCCGGTCCAGGGCGAGTACGGCGTACCCCAGGCCGGCGCCGAGCTCCAGCAGCGAGAGCCCGGGCCGGGCCCGGCTGTCGAAGTAGCCCGCGCTCATCCCCGAGCCGTGCAGGGCCACCACCAGCGCCCGGGGTACGGGCTGCGCGGGCAGGGCCAGCAGCCCGGACAGCGGGATCCCGTCGGCGTCGAGGGTGACGGACCGGACCGGGGGCGCGCCGGCGGGCGGCACAGGGGCCATGGGGGGTGTCTCCAGGAGGGTCGGGGGTGAGGTGTCGGAGGGTCAGGAGGCCCGGGCGGCCGTGGTGCGCCGCGCCCGGGTGCGGGTGCGGGCCAGCCCCCAGGCGGCCCGGCGGCGCAGCAGCGTCGTCAGCGGCGGCGCGGGGAGCGGCCCTGGGGGGCGCGCGGGTCCGCGTACGGATCCGCGCGCGGGTTCCCGTACGGGCTCTCGCGCGGGCTCCCGTGCGGGGACCCAGTAGCCGGCGATCTGCACGGCGTTCATCCGGTTCTCACAGCCGGACTCCGGCGAGTTCGGGCAGGCGCACGCCGGAGTCCCACACGACGTGGTAGGCGACGTGGCTGAGCCGCCAGCCGGCCGGGGTGCGCACCGCGCGCGCCTCCGCGTGGCCGCCGACCTCGAAGTGGGCCGCGGGCCCGTCGGCGGCGTGGTGGACGTGCGTGGTGAGCTGCTGGGCCCGCAGGGTGGCCCGGTCCCCGTCGAGGACGACCGAGTGGTTGGAACTGGAGTGGTGGGTGCGCGCCCATCGCTCCCGGGCCTCGCGCTGGAAGGCGGCGAAGGCCTCGATCCCCGCGCACACGCCGATCGGGAAGACGAAGGTGGCGTCCTCGGTGAACAGCGAGGCGTACCAGGACTCCTCCGGTCCGCTGCCGTCACGGGTGTCGAGCGCGGTCACGTAGCGGTCGAACAGCTCGCGCAGTTCGGCGCGGTCGCGCAGGGCCCGTATCTGTTCGCGCAGTTCCGCGATGTCGTCGTGGGTCGATGGCATGGCCTCTCCAGTTGGCGGACTTCGGGCAGGTGCCCGCGGTCAGGAGCGTCCGCCCGCGAACTCCTTGACCGGGGCGACGGCGTGGTCGGACGGGGCGCGCGGGCGGGGGCCGGACTCAGGCCGAGCGGGCCTCGCGCCAGGTGCGGGGGCCGTGGAAGCCGCGCCTCTGCTGGGGACAGCGCCAGCCGGCGAGGGTGGGCCCGCCGCCGCAGGTGCCGCCGTGCTGGCCCTCGTACGCCGCCGCCCGCGCGAGCACGACGGCGGTCAGCGCCGCCAGTTCCTCGGTGTCGGGACGCCCCTTCACCACACGGATGAGTTGGCCGGGCTCGACTGTCGTCTCCACAGACTGCTCCTCGTCTCGTGATCTCCCGCCGGCGGTCACTGCGGCGGGTTTCCGTGCTTGCGGGCGGGGATGTCGGCGTCCTTGGCGCGCAGCATCTCCAGGGAACGGATCAGTACCCGACGGGTCTCGCGCGGATCTATGACGTCGTCGACGAGGCCGCGCTCGGCCGCGTAGTACGGGTGCATCAGCTGGTCCTTGTACTCGGCGATCCGCTGCGCGCGGACCGCCTCCGGGTCCTCGGCGGCGGCGATCTCCCGCCGGAAGACCACGTTGGCGGCGCCCTCGGCACCCATCACCGCGATCTCGTTGGTGGGCCAGGCCAGGGCCAGGTCCGCGCCGATCGAGCGGGAGTCCATGACGATGTACGCGCCGCCGTAGGCCTTGCGCAGGACCAGCGAGATGCGCGGCACGGTCGCGTTGCAGTACGCGTACAGCAGTTTGGCGCCGCGCCGGATGATGCCGTTGTGCTCCTGGTCGACGCCCGGCAGGAAGCCGGGTACGTCGACCAGGGTGACCAGCGGGATGCTGAAGGCGTCGCAGAACTGCACGAACCGCGCGCCCTTCTCGGAGGCCTCGATGTCCAGCACCCCCGCGCAGGTCATGGGGTTGTTGGCGACGATGCCGACCACGTGCCCGTCGAGCCGGGCCAGGGCGCAGACCAGGTTGGCCGCCCAGGCCGGGTGCACCTCGAAGTACTCGCCGTCGTCGACGACCTCCTCGATGACCGCGCGGACGTCGTACGCCTGTCCGGGCTGCACCGGGACCAGGTCCAGCAGCGCCTCGCAGGCGCGGTCGGCCGGGTCGGCGGAGCGCTCGACGGGCGCCAGCTCGCGGTTGTTGGAGGGCAGCAGCCCGAGCAGGTAGCGGACCTCGGCGATGCAGGTCTCCTCGTCGTCGTACGCGAAGTGCGCGACGCCCGAGGTCTCGGCGTGCACGTCGGCGCCGCCGAGGCCGTTCTGGGTGATCTCCTCACCGGTGACGGCGCGCACGACGTCGGGGCCGGTGATGAACATCTGCGAGGTGTCCCGGACCATGAAGACGAAGTCCGTCAGGGCCGGGGAGTACGCGGCGCCGCCGGCGCACGGGCCCAGCATCACCGAGATCTGCGGGATGACGCCCGAGGCCCGGGTGTTGCGCTGGAAGATGCCGCCGTAGCCCGCGAGGGCGGAGACGCCCTCCTGGATGCGGGCGCCGGCCCCGTCGTTGAGGGAGACCAGCGGGGCACCCGCCGCGATGGCCATGTCCATGATCTTGTGGATCTTGGCGGCGTGGGCCTCGCCCAGGGCACCGCCGAAGATCCGGAAGTCGTGCGCGTAGACGAAGACCGTGCGGCCCTCGACCGTGCCCCAGCCGGTGATCACACCGTCGGTGTGGGGCTTCTTCGCCTCCAGCCCGAAACCGGTCGCCCGGTGCCGGCGGAGCTGCTCGACCTCGGTGAAGGAACCCTTGTCGAGCAGCAGCGCGATCCGCTCGTCGGCGGTCAGCTTGCCCTTGGCGCGCTGCGCCCCGGTCGCCGCCGCGTCACCGCTGCGCGCGGCGTCCTTGATCCTGTTGAGCTCTTCGGTCCGGGACCGGAGCGTGTCGTCCGCTGTCGGCATGCTGTGTTCCACCCTGTCCGTGGTCGTTGGTCACACTGCGGTGGCGGTGAGCTCGTCCACGGCCAGCGCCAGCCGGTCGGGCGTGTGCGTGCTGTGGACCCGGGCGCCCGGCAGGATGCGCCGGACCAGCCCGCCGAGCACCCGGCCCGGTCCCACCTCCACGAACCGGTCGGTGCCCGAGGCGGCGAGGGTCCCGACCGCCTCGGTCCACCGCACGGGACTGGTGAGCTGGCCGCGCAGGGCGACGACGGCGTCCGCGGCCGTCGTCACCCAGCCGCCCGTCACACCGGACACCAGCGGCACGGCCGGGTCGCGGAACTCCGTCGCGATCAGCGTCTCGGTGAACTCCGCCTCGGCCTCGCCCAGCAGGCTGGAGTGGAACGGGCCGCCGGTACGCAGCCACTCCACCCGGGCCCCCGCCGCCCGGGCCGCGTCGGTGGCGTGGGCCACCGCCTCGGCCTGCCCGGACACCACCGTCTGGCGGGGTTCGTTGTCCCCCGCCACCTCCACCACCTGGCCGGTCGCCGCCCGGGCCTCGGCGCACATCCGCCCCAGGTCCGTACGGCGCAGGCCGATGACCGCCGCCGTGGAGCTGCCCACCCGGTCCCCGACGGTGGCGACCAGTTCGCTGCGCAGCCGGACCAGCCACAGGGCTTCGGTCCATTCCAGGACGCCCGCGGCCACCAGGGCCGCGTACTCGCCCAGGCTGTGCCCGGCCACGGCATCGGGCCGCAGGCCCTCGCCGCGCAGCACCTCCAGTACGGCCAGGCTCGTCAGGAAGATCGCCGGCTGCGCCACCGCCGGGTCCTCCAGGTCCCGGGGCGACCCGTCCAGGCAGACCCGGGTCAGCGGGAACCCGAGCAGGTCGTCGGCGGTGCGGTAGTGGGAGTCGGCGAGGTCGGGCCGCAGGGCGAGCAACTCCTTGCCCATGCCGGCGCATTCGGAACCCTGGCCAGGGAAGACGAAGGCGGTGGTCATCCGGTCACGTCCTTACTTGCGGTTCAGCTGGCGAGGACCGTGTGCTGCGGTCCGGGGGCGGCGGCGCCGCACACGGTGTTGCCTGCGGACAGCCAGGTGTCGGGCACCCACCTGACGTCGACCACCTTGGGAGCCGGCCCCGCCACCGCCACGGCGGCGGCGTGGGTGGTGTCGGCGGGGACGCCGACCATGGTCCAGCCGTCCGGGTGGCGGCCGTGGTCGGTGCCCAGGTAGTCCTCGGCGGGCGAGCGGCTCAACCCTGTCCCAAGCCCCTTGAGAAACGCTTCCTTGCGCGTCCAGATCTGGCCGAACAGCTGACGGCGGTCCTCGCCGGCGGCGGCGTCGGCGATCTCCAGCTGCTCGTCGGGGTGCAGCGCCTTGGAGCAGATGTCCACCGTCTCGGCGCCGGGGAGTTTCTCCACGTCAACGCCGAGCGGCGCGGTGCCGACGCCGACCATGGCCACGCCCCCGCTGTGCGAGAGGGAGTAGTGCAGCGGCGGAGGCGGCGGGGACAGCGCGGGACGGCCGTGCGGCTCCCCGCAGCCCGGGCAGGGCTCGCGCATGAAGCGGACGTCCTGGGGCAGGGTGGCCGTGTAGCGTCCGAGCAGCCGGCGCACCGCCACGTGGGCGGCGGCGTACAGCAGGCCGTCGGACTGGCGGATGAAGGAGTCGGTGCGCTTGCGCTCCTCCGCGTCGAGCTCGCCGATCGCCAGCGCTTCGGCGTCCGCACCGGTGGGGCGGCGGATCAGCCAGAGGTCGACCCGGTCGGCGGAGAGGGTGAAGTCCGGCCGGTCCAGGTCCTGGTGGTTGACCACCGGGCTGGCGGCGGGCAGCAGGGTCGTAGTGGTCATGCCGGCACCGCTGCACCGTGCAGGTGGGCCTCGGGGCCGAGCTGGCCGGCCAGGCAGTCGATGAGCTCCTGGGCGCTGTTGGCGAGCAGCAGCCGCTGGAGGTTCACGTCGACGCCGAGCGTGGCCTCCATCCGGTACTGGAGCTCGATACCGGAGATCGAGCCGATGCCCAGGCAGCCCATGGGGCGGCCCGTGGTGTCCACGAGGTGGGGCTCGATGCCGAGGATGCGGCCGAGTTCCTCGCGCACGTACTGCTCGAGGATCCGGGTGCGCTCGCGCAGCCCGGCGGTGGCCAGGACCGCCATGTCGGGCCGGGTCATGTGGACCAGGCCGGTGTCTGTTTCGTATGTCTGCGACATGTGGAGTGTGTTCATGATGCTTCCCGGGTCGAGGCGGACGGGCGACCCCGTCCGTCCGTGGGCGGAGCCGCCGGGTGGGAGAGGGCTCCGGCGGTTTCGAGCGGTGGGTCGAAGGGGTGGAACAGGCCGCGCAGGGCCACGCACGCGCCGGCCAGGCCGACGGCGGTGACCAGCCAGAGCGCCGTGCCCCGGCCCGCGGCCGCGTACAGCGCGGACACCGGCGCGGTGGTCAGCGCCGCGCCCAGCTGTACGCAGGTCTGGTAGAGCCCGCCGGCCTCCGGCTGGAGGGCGGGCGGGACCGTGCCGGTGGCCTGGAGGTGCAGGGCGGTGAAGGCCAGCACGAAGGCGATGCCGACGAATGACATGGCGGGCAGCAGCCCGGCGGGATCCACCGGCCCCGCGCCGCCGCGCGGGTAGAGGGCGTAGCCGAGCGGGGCGGCGGCCGCCCCGGCGGCGACGGCCCGCGCGGGTCCCAGCCGGGCGGCGATCCGCCCCGAGTGCAGGGCGCTCAGCGCGAGCGGGAGGCTGGCCGGCAGGAAGGCGAGGGCCGTCTGCCAGGGGCTCCAGCCGGCTTCCCGCAGGTGCAGGGCCGCCACCAGCAGGAAGCTCACGTACGAGCCGTTGAGGGCGGCGGCGCCGAGCGCGGAGCGCAGCAGCGGCGGGTGCCGCAGCAGCCGGGTGTTCAGCAGCGGGCGCGGCGCGGTGCGTTCGGCCCGTACGAGTACGGCGGCGGACAGCAGCGCTCCCGCGAGGGCCGCTGCGGCGTACCACCGCTGCCCGCCGGGAGCGGCGGCGCGGGAGAGCGCGTACACGAGGAGCAGGACCGTCCCGGTCAGGGCGGCGCCCGCCACCAGGGGGTGCCGGCCGAGCCGGGGGCGAGGCCCGCCCGCGTCGCGCGGGATCAGCCGGGTCCCGGCGGCGAGCAGCAGCAGGGCCACGGGCGCCGGGAAGGCGACGGTCCAGCGCCAGCCGGCCCCGGTGAGCAGGCCGGAGACCAGCAGCCCCGAGCAGAAGCCGGCGGCGCCGAAGAAGGAGTAGACGGACACCGCCCGGCGGCGTTCGGCTCCTTCGGGGACGGCGGAGAGGATGATGGCGAGGCCCGTGGGCGCGGTCAGCGCGACACAGAATCCTTTCAGCACGCGGGTGGCCGTCAGCAGCGGCGCGCTGTCCGTCAGCGCGCCCGCCAGCGAGGCGGCGGCGAAGGCCAGCAGCGCCGCGAGGAAGACGCGGCGCCGGCCCAGCCGCTCGACCAGCCGGCCGCCGAGCAGCAGCAGCCCGCCGAAACCGGCGGCGAAGCCGCTGACGAGCCACTGGACCCCGGTCGCGGACAGCCCCAGCCCGCTGCCGGCGGACGGCAGGGCCACGAGGGTCGCGGACACCTCCAGGGCGTCCACCAGCATGTTGGCGGCGAGTACGGACACCAGGGCCCAGCGGGCCCGGGCCCGGCCGCCGGACGGGATGTTCATCGGTGTGCACGCTCGCGTTCCGGTGGAGGAAGAGGGGACGGAGAAGCAGGGGGGGAAGGGGGCGGGCGGCCCGGGGAGGGATCCCCGGGCCGCCCGCCCGCCGCCGGCGCGGCGCGTGGGTTTTCGCGCCGGCGGGGTCGTGGCGGCGGCGCCTCAGCCGAGGAGGGTGCCGCCGGTGGCGTCGACGAAGGAGCCGGTGATCCAGCGCGCCTCGTCGGTGGCGAGGAAGGCGACCACGTCGGCGACGTCCTCCGGTTCGCCGACCCGGTTGAAGGCGGACAGGCCCGCCATGTGCTCGACGGCCTCGGGGATGTCGAACACCGGGTTCCCGTTGCGGGTGATGCCGGGCGCGACCGAGTTGATGGTGATGCCCCGGGGGCCGAGCGCCTTCGCGAAGTGCAGGGCGAGCTGTTCGAGCGCGCCCTTGCTCATCGCGTAGGCGATCTCGTCCGGGTTCGCGAACCGGGTCAGGCCGGAGGAGATGTTGATGATCCGGCCGCCGTCGGGCATGTTCCGCAGCGCCCGCTGGATCAGGAAGAACGGCGCCTTGGCGTTGACCGCGAAGATCCGGTCGAACTGCTCGGGGGTGACCTCGTCCGCCGGGACCCCGCCCATCACCCCGGCGTTGTTCACCAGGACGTGCAGGTCGGTGGAGCCGGTACGGTCCAGGAGTTCCTGTTCAAGTGCCGTGAAGAGGGTCTCGACGTCCCCGTCGACGCCCAGTTCGGTGCGCAGGGCGAAGGCGCGGCCGCCGTCCTTCTCGACGGAGGCGACGACCTCGTGGGCGGCCGCCGCGTCCTGGTTGTAGTGGACGGCGACGAGCGCGCCCTCCTCCGCCAGCCGCATCGCCGCCGCCCGGCCCATGCCCCGGCTCGACCCGGTGACCAGCGCGGTCCGGCCGCTGAGCCGCTCCGCGCCGCCCCCGCGCCGGCCCGCCGCAGCCTGCGCCGTGACCACGGTGGCCGGGGCGCCGGCGGTGGCCGGTGCCGTCGGCCGGGCGGTGGGGCGCCCGGCCCGTTCGGGCCCGAACCAGCGGCCCAGGGCCCCGGTGAGCGGGCCCGCGTCCGGACCGTCGGCCCAGACCACGTGCCCGTCGGGGCGTACGAGGACGGCGGCGGTCGCCCCGTCGGCGGAGGCCGCGGAGCCCCCCGCCACCGAGGCGGCGGCGACGGTGCGGACCCGGCCGGCCCAGGGCGCGGCCGCCTCGGCGAGTTCGGCCCGGCGGGCCTCCTCGCCGGGCGGGAGCAGCAGCAGGCCCCGTCCCGGGCGCAGCAGTTCGAAGGTGCTGGTGGTGCCCTCGGCGGTGGTGACCTCCCAGTGCGGCACCCGCAGCCCGAGCGGCCCGGAGCGCGGGCCGCCGTCCTCGGGGCCGCCGTCCTCGGACGCGCCGCCGACGGGGTGACGTACCGAGAGGCCGGAGATCAGCCCGGCGAGGTGGGTCCGTACGTTCTCCCCGGCGGTCAGCTCGGCGAACACCTCCCGGACCGCGTCCACCTCGGCGCCGCCGAGCAGCAGCAGCGCCTGGGTGCGGACGTTGCCCTGGACGGCCTTGCCGACGGGGTGGCGTTCGTCGTGGTAGCTGTCGAGGAGTTCCTCGGTGCCGTGCCCGGCGATCCGGGCGCCCAGCTTCCAGCCGAGGTTGAAGGCGTCCTGGAGCCCGAGGTTGAGGGACTGGCCGCCGATCGGCATCTGCTGGTGCGCCGCGTCCCCGGCGAGCAGGAGCGGGCCCCGCCGGTACCGGTCGGCCTGGCGCGAGGCGTCGTCGAAGGAGTTCACCCACACCGGGGTGCCCTCGCCGATGTCCTCGCCGGTGATGCGCTTCCAGGCGTCGGCGACCTCCTCGAAGGTGGTCCGGTGCCCGGGCCGGGAGCGCGCCCCGTACTCGTGCACCATCACCCGGGTCACCCCGTCGGGGCGGCGGGCCGCGACGACCATGCCGCCCTCAAGCCGCTGGAAGCGGCGGCCGGGAACGTCGATGCCCGCCACGTCGGCGCGCAGCAGCTCGCGTTCGGCGTCGGTGCCGGGGAAGCCGAAGCCGCCCAGGCGCCGCACGGTGCTGTTCTCGCCGTCGCAGCCGACGAGGTACGCGGCCCGGAAGGCCGCCTCCCCGCCGCCCTCGGTCCGTACCGTGGCCCGTACGCCGTCCGCCGCCTCGGTCAGCCCGGTCAGCTCGTGGCCGCGCCGGATGTCCGCGCCCAGGTCGGCCGCCCAGTCCCCGAGGACCTCCTCCAGGCGGGTCTGCGCGACCTTCCACTGGCCCGGGTAGGGGCCGGGCAGGGCGAGGTCGAGGGGGATGCCCCCGAAGTGTCCGGCGTTCTCGCGCGGGACGTCGCCGAGGCGTTCCAGCAGGCCCCGGCTGTCGAGGATCTCGATGGTGCGGGCGTGCAGGGTCGACGCCCGTGATTCGGTGGTCGGCGCGGTGAGCGTGTCGAGCACCACCACGTCCGCGCCCGCCAGCCGGAGTTCTCCGGCGAGCAGCAGTCCGACGGGGCCCGCGCCGACCACGAGCACCTGGGTCTCGGTGAAGTCCTGATCGATGGCCATGGGCGTACTCCCTTTCTGTGGGCGGGGGTGGGGGCGGAGTGGTGGCGTCCTGCGGAGCCGGTCAGGCGTTGACGGTGACCTTGAGGCTCGCGTTGATGGCCTCGACGAGGGAGCGCGGGGTCGAGTGGTCGGCGAAGATGTCGTCGTCGAGCGTGATGCCGAACTCGCGCTCGATGCGGCCTCCGGTCTCCAGGAGCGCCAGCGACTCGTAGCCCAGGGACTCGAAGTCGGTGTCGAGGATGTCGCCGTCGAGGTCGACCTCCTCGTCGGCGCCGGCGCCCTCCAGGAGGATGCGCTTGAGGTCGTCGAAGGTGAATTCCTGCTTGGACACGTGGGGTCCCTTCATCGGTCTTTCCGCGGCCGGCGGTCCGGCAGCGGGGGTTCCTGTGGGCCCGGCGCGGCCGGGGACGCGGGGGTCCCGGGCGCGCCGGCGCCGCTCAGTCGACGGCGCGCACCACGACGGCGGAGTTGAAGCCGCCGCGGCCGCGGGCGAGGACGAGCGCGGTGTGCACCGAGGCGGTGCGGGGCCGCACGGCCACCAGGTCGATGTCGTGGGCCGGGGAGAGCTCCACGTTGGTGGTCGGCGGGATCAGTCCCTCGCGCATGGCGAGGACGGCGGAGACCACGTCGATGGGCGCGGCACCCGCGGTGATCCGTCCGGTCATGGTCTTGGGGGCGGTGACGGGCACCCCGCGCGGGCCGAAGACGGCGGTGATGGCCTCGGCCTCCTCGCGGTCGAGCCGCGGGACGCCCGCGCCGTCCGCGAAGACCACGTCCACCTCGGCCGGGTGGCACCCGGCGTCGGCGAGGGCCGCCTCGACGGCCCGGCGCAGGCCGGGTTCCCGTCCGCTGCCCGGGCGGGGGTCGAGGGTGGCCCCGTATCCGGCGAACTCGGCGTAGACGTTGCGCGCGCCCCGGGCGCGGGCGCTGTCCTCGTCCTCCAGGATGATCATGGCGCCGCCCTCGCCCGGGACGTAGCCGGAGGCGGCCTCGTCGAAGGGCAGGTAGGCGCGCTCGGGTTCGTCGCTGGTGGACATGGAGCCGCCGGCCAGGTGCGCGGCCCAGCCCAGGGAGCAGATGGAGGCGTCGAAGCCGCCGGTGGCGATCAGCCGGCTGCCCTTGCGGAGCCGTCGCCGGGCGTGCGCGAGGGCGTCGAGGCCGCCCGCCTGGTCGCCGACGACGACCCCGGTGGGGCCGCGCAGATCGTTGCGGACGGAGATCTGCCCGCTGTTGGCGGCGTAGAACCAGGCGAAGGACTGGTACGCGCTGACGTGCTTGGCGCCCTGGCTCCAGAGCTTGCGCAGCTCCCTCTCGCCGAACTCCAGGCCCCCGGATCCGGCGGCGGTGACCACTCCCATGTCGCAGGGGTGGATGTCGCCGGGGGCGATGCCCGCGTCCTCGAAGGCGCAGTCGGCGGCGACCAGCGCGAGCTGGGTCACCCGGTCGGTCTGCGGTACGAGCCGGCCGGGCAGGTGGTCCCTCGGGTCGAAGCCGTGGATCTCCCCGGCCAGCCGGGCCGGGTAGGAGGAGGCGTCGAAGCGGGTGACGGGCCCGATCGCGTTCTTGCCGATGCGGGTCGCCGCCCAGAAGTCCTCCACCCCGAGCCCGCTGGGGGCGGCCACGCCGATGCCGGTGACCAGGGTCCGGGCGCTCATGCGGTCCTCCTGTCGGGCCGGGCCAGCACCATCGCGCTCTGGAACCCGCCGAATCCGCTGCCCACGGTGAGGACGGCGTCCGTGCGGTGCTCCCGCGCGACGAGCGGGACGTAGTCGAGGTCGCAGTCGGGGTCGCGGGTGCGCAGGTTCGCGGTGGGCGGCACCAGGTGGTGCTCCATCGCGAGGACCGACGCGGCGATCTCCATGGAGCCGACCGAGCCCAGCGAGTGCCCGATCATCGACTTTATCGAGCTCACGGGGGTCCGGTAGGCGTGCGGGCCCAGGGCCAGGCGGTACGCGGCCGTCTCGTGGGTGTCGTTCTGCCGGGTACCGGAGCCGTGGGCGTTGACGTAGTCGATGTCGGCGGGGCCGAGGTGGGCCTCGTCGAGGGCGACCGTGATGGCCTCCGCCAGCTCGCGGCCGTCGGGGCGCAGTCCCGTCATGTGGAAGGCGCTGGACCGGGAGGCGTAACCGGCCACCTCCGCGTAGACGTGCGCGCCCCGGGCGCGGGCGCGCTCCAGCTCCTCCAGGACGAACACGGCGGCCCCTTCGCCCAGGACGAATCCCTTGCGGGTGGCGTCGAAGGGCCTGGAGGCGCGCTGCGGGTCGTCGTTGAGGGTGGTCGTCGCCTTGATCGCGTCGAAGCACGCCAGGGTGAGCGGCGTGATCGGCGCGTCGGTGGCGCCGGTGACCATGACGTCGGCGCCGCCCTCGCGGATGAGGTCGACGGCGTGCGCGACCGAGTCGATCCCGGAGGTGCAGCCGGAGGAGACCACCGTGGCCGGCCCTTCCGCGCCGACGGCCCAGGCCACCTCGGTGGCGAAGGAACCGGGCACGAAGTGGTCGTACAGGTGCTCCGGCGCCCGCGTGTGGTCGACGGCCGCGAGCCGGCCGTCGAGGCTGGCCGCGCGGTACGCCTTGTCGAGGCTGCTGACGGCCCCCACCCCGGTGCCGATGCTGACGCCCGTGCGGTACGGGTCCAGGGCGGCGAAGTCGAGCCCGCTGTCCTCGACCGCCTCGCGGGCCGCGACCACCCCGAACTGGGCGGCGCGGTCCATGCGCCGGATCTCCTCCTGCGTCAGCCCGTGCAGCTCGGGCAGGAAGTCGGCCTCGGCCGCCACCCGGGAGCGGAAGGGGGAGGCGTCGAAGTGGGTGATCTCCCGTGTCGCCGTGCGTCCCGAGCTCAGCAGTTCCCAGAACTCCCGGACACCGATGCCTCCCGGCGCCAGCACCCCGATGCCCGTGATGACTACCCGGCGGGCCACGACCCGTGTCCTCCCGTCATCTCTGCTCCGGCGGACATCACTCCGTCGCCGCCGTCCAGTCGTAGAAGCGCGTGGCCATCGCGTCGGCCGGGGAGCGCCAGGTCTCCGGGTCGTACGGCTGGATGAAGGGCTGGAGCTCGTAGCTGATCCGCATGAAGCGCGGATCGTTGCGGGACTCCTGGATGCGCTCGCCGCCGTCGTCCTCGGCGAAGTCCTGGAGGTGGAAGTAGAGCCCGTTGTACGAGAAGAGGCGCCGGCGCAGCGTGCCCATGCGCTGTGGCATGTCGGTCTTGTCGAACTCGGCGAAGAGCTTGGCCACCTCGGCGCTCGAGCGGACGTCCATCCGCGCCACGATCAGGTTGCTGTGCATTTTCTCTACTCTCTCCGGGGATCCGGGGATCGGGGGGTCAGCGGGAGGTGGCCGGGCCGTACAGCCGGATGAAGTCGTCGACTCCGTCGGCGATGAGCGCGTCCTCCTCGCGGCGCCCGAGCGGCAGCGCGCCGTGGAAGGAGCGCTGCACGACGGACGAGGGGACCAGCAGGATGAAGCGTTCGGCCGCCTGGTCGGCGTCGGTGATGTCGAGCAGGCCGCGGTCGGCGACCTGGCGCAGCCGGCGGGCCAGTTCGCGGCGGGCCTGGCGGGGGCCGGTGGCCTGCCACTTGTCGACGGCCTCGGTGGGCAGGGTGGTGACCTCGGCGCTGATGTGGCGGACGATCGCGAAGTGCTCGCGGAAGGCCTCCAGCGGCGCCAGCCAGGCCCGGCCCAGCTCGATCAGGTCGGTGCGCAGGTCGGTTATCTCCGCGAGGTAGGTCTCGGCCACGGCCGCGAGGCAGGCCGCGACGGAGGCGGAGCTGTCCAGCAGCACGCCCAGCAGCAGCTGTTCGTGGTCCGGGAAGTGCCGTCCGACGGCGTCCGGCTCCACTCCGGCCTCTGCGGCCGTGGCCTCGGCGGTGCAGCGCCTCCAGCCCTCGCGGGCCAGGACGCTCCGGGCCGCCCGTACGATGTCGCGGCGTTCCCCCTCCGGGCCGGTCAGCCCGAGGGGGACCCGCTCGATCGTTGCTTGCGGCGTTGCCATGTGTGGTTCCTCCGATTGACGTTCTCGTCCGGCCGCCGGGTGCGGCGGCCGTCAGGGGGCGCGCCGGCCGTGAGGGGACCCTCGGGCAGGGGGAGCCCGTGACTCAGGGGGTCCCGAACCAGCGTTCGAGCGCCATCGGCAGGTCGTGGTGGCTGCCGGGCGCGGCCCATGCCACGTATCCGTCGGGCCGGATCAGCAGGGCGGTGGTGTCGTGCAGTCCGTCGGCCCCGGCCGGGGCCTCGCGGGGGCGGGCGGTGACGGTGTCGACCCGCTCCGCCCAGGCCGCGGCGCGCTGGCGCAGCCGGGGGTTGTCCGTCAGGTCGAGGAGCACCCCGCGGGCGGGGTGCAGCAGTTCGGTGCTGGAGGCGGGGCCGGCCGCGCCGGCGAGCTCCAGCTTCAGGTCCGGCATGCGCCGGCCGAGCAGGGGGTGGTTCCCCCGGCCCACGTCGTAGGTGATCTCCAGGCCGGTCACCATGGCGGCGAGGTGCCGGGCGACGTCCTCGTACGCCATGAGTTCGCGCAGGGAGTCGCGCAGCGGCTGCACCTCGGCGCCGCTGAGGAAGAGCAGTCCCTGGGCGCGGGTGTTCATCAGGAGCCGCCGGCCGACGGGGTGGCGCTCGGAGTGGTAGGTGTCGAGCAGGCTCAGCGGGGCCCGGCCGAGGACGACCGAGGCGAGCTTCCAGCCGAGGTTGACGGCGTCCTGGATCCCGGTGTTCATGCCCTGGCCGCCGGCGGGCAGGTGGATGTGCGCGGCGTCGCCGGCGAGCAGCACCCGGCCGCGCCGGTACTCGGTGACCTGGCGTGCCGCGTCGCCGAAGGCGCTGACCCACACCGGTTCGGCGGCGGAGATGTCCTCGCCGGTCAGCCGCTGCCAGGCGGCCGCGACCTCCTCGAAGGACGGCGGGCTCTCGCGCCGGCGCGGCGGGGTGCCGCGTTCGCAGACGACGATGCGGGTGGTGCCGCCGGGCAGCGGGCCCACCATGACCATGCCGCCGGGCAGGGTCTCGCCGATCATGCGGGGCTTGAGCTCGATGCCCTTGATGTCGGCGAGGTACATCTCCATGGTGGCCGCCGAGCCGGGGAAGTCGAAGCCGGCGGCCTTGCGGACGGTGCTGCGGCCGCCGTCGCAGCCGACGAGCCAGGCGGCGCGCAGGGTGTGCGTGCCGTCCGGTCCGCGGACCTCGACGTCGACGCCGTCGCCGTCGTCGCGTACGGAGAGCACCTCGTGGCCGCGCCGGATGTCGGCGCCGAGCGAGGCGGCCCATTCCTCCAGGTGCGTCTCGGTGACGGACTGCGGCACGGTCTTGGCGGCCTGGCAGGCGCCGTCGAGCACGCCGAAGTCGAGCGGCAGGCCGCCGAAGTGGCCCAGCGTGCTCCGCTCGATCTCGCCGAAGCGGCTCAGCAGGCCGCGCTGGTCGAAGGTCTCCAGCGTGCGTGTGGTGAAGCCGAGCCCGCGGGATTCGCCTGTACGCCGTTCAAGGCGTTCCAGGACGACGACGGCGACTCCCGCCAGCCGCAGTTCCCCGGCGAGCATCATGCCCGCGGGACCCGCGCCGACGACGATCACTGGGGCGTCCATCACGTCTCCTTGAATTCGCCTCCGGAGACAGTGCACCGGATCTTGACTACAAGGTTCTTCGGACGCGAGCGGCCGTTCAATGGCGCTGGATTCAGGAGTAGGTCAGGTTCCACAAGGCCCGGTCCGGTGCGTCGGAGGGCGGAAAAGGGAATGTCAAAGACCGGTCAGACGGCTGGATCCGGGTCCTACCGGATGCCGTGCCGACCGGTGCGCGGGTGCCGATCGTCCTTCTGTCGCGGGTGCGGTGACGGGGGGTTCAGGTACGCGCCGCCGCCCGCCGGGCGAAGCAGTCCCGGACGTCGCTCTCGTTGTAGTACGTGCGCCCCGCGCGGTTGCGGCGCCGCCAGCGCTCCTCGCTCGCCAGCCGGTACACGGTGCCCGTGGGCGTGTGCCAGAGCTGGGCGATGTCGGCGGCGGTCAGCCACCGTTCGGTGGCCGGGGCGGCCGCGGCGCCGGGCTCCCGGGCGGAGTCCATGGAGCGGCTGAGCCCGCTCCACTGGTCGCTGGTCCAGCGGTGCTCCGGGTCGGCCGCGCAGACGATCGCCGGGCCGTCGCTCCGGGCCCCGGCCCGTACGGCCAGGGTGAGGGCTCCCGGGCAGCCGGGTTCGGGGCAGTCGCCGAGGCGGATGCTGCGGGCCGGGTCGGGGAAGGCGGCGCGGCGGCCGGCCCGTACCAGCCGGGCGATCTCCTCGGTGGCCTCGCCTGCGGCGGAGTGGGTGGCGAGCCAGTCGGCGTTGCGCAGCAGGAAGGCGGTGAGGGCGGCGGCGGTGCGCGGCGGCGAGGCGAATCCGCGCTGCTCGGCGACGAGCCCGCTCCAGGAGCCGAGTACGGAGACCATCCTGGCCCGGACGTCGGCGGCGGCCCCGTTGAAGGGCAGCCCGGGCAGGTCGCCGCCGGTGGTGCGCTCGCGCAGGCTGCCGGGGGCCGCGCCGCCGAGCACCCGCCCGCACTCCTCGTACAGGTGCGCCAGCTCCGCCAGGCCGGCGGCGAAGTGGTCGCGGCAGGAACGGCACAGCAGGCTGCCGTCGGCCGTACGCCTGCGGGCCCGTCCGCCCGCGCCGCCGGTGCGGCAGCCCTCCCCCTGGCACAGCGCCGTCACTGCCATGCTCGTTCCCCCTCGGCTCACGTCGTGCTCGGCGGTCGTCCTCCCGCGGCGCCGCGCGGGGACGGGTTCAGGCCCCCTGGCCGAACCGGAAACCGACGCCCCGGATCGTGATGATCCAGCCGGCGCCGATCTTGTTGCGGAGCGTGCTCACGTGCGTGTCCACGGTCCGGCGGGACCAGGAGTCGCCCCAGACCTGCTGCATCAGCATCTTGCGCGGGATGACGGTGTCGGGATGGGACGCGAGGAGGTAGAGCATGTCGAACTCCTTGCGCGTGGTCTCGACGGGCTGCCCGTTCAGGGTCACCTCGCGCGTGCCCGCGTCGATCCGCAGCGGACCGCAGGTGATGGTGGCCGCGACGGGCCGGGTCGGCCGCGCCCGGCGCATGACCGCTTCCATCCGCGCCATCAGCTCGCGGAACCCGTAGGGCTTGACCAGGTAGTCGTCGGCGCCCGCCTGGAGGCCGAGCACCCGGTCCAGTTCGCTGCCCCGGGCGGTGACCGCGATCACCGGGATCTCGTGGGCCGCGCGGATCCCCCGGCACACCTCCAGACCGTCCAGGTCGGGGAGTTCCAGGTCCAGCAGGACCAGGTCGGCGTCGGCGTAGCTGCGCATGGCCTCGCTCCCGGTCCCGACGATGTCGACCTCGTGCCCGTGGCGGCGCAGGCCCCGCGCGAGGGTCTCCGCGTCGATCGTGTTGCTCTCCACGATGAGGATCCGCCACAGGGCCGACTGGGCCGGCGCGTGCTGTGGCGTTCTGAGTCCCTCGGCCGGCAGGAACCCCCCGTTCACTCCCCCGGTGGCTGTGTGAGGTTCCAGTACAGCGATGGTCCGCTGGTTCATCCGCCCCCCTCCCTCAAGCTCGGCTGAGCTAACGTCAACGAAGATACAAACCGCTTCGTCGGTTTGTCAAAGCCCGCACATCCCGGCAAGGTAAGCGATAAAAGGACTAAATCGGGCCACCGGAAGGCAAGACTCGCCGCCAAACAGGCCAAGAACGGGCACCTCAGAGCCATTCCCATACCAACGGCGCGGTTTAATAATGGAAGGAAACTGATACAGGAGCTATGCGTGATGAAACAAGAACGCGCCGTCCGAACCCGTCATGCACTGATTGAGTCAGCCGCGACCGTGTTCGGACGGCGCGGCTACGCAGAGGCGACGCTGAGCATGATCAGCGTCGGGGCAGGAGTGAGCCCGGGCGCGCTGCACTTCCACTTCGAGAACAAGGCGGCCGTCGCCGAGGCCGTGGAGGCCGCCGGCGCCAAGGCCCTGCGCACGGTCGCCCGGGACGTGTACGCGCGGCGCACCTCCGCCCTCCAGGCCCTGGCCGACAGCTCCCAGGCACTGGCCGGGCTGCTCCTGACGGACCCGGTGGCCCGGGCGGGTTTCCGGCTCAACCGGGAGCCGGCGTACGCCTCGGCCTACGCCCTGCCCAGGGAGTGGCACGAGTACGTGCACCGGCTGCTGGCGGAGGCCTCCGAGGAGGGCACCCTGCTGCCCGGCCTCAACCACCGCAGCGTCGCGGCGACGGTGGTGGCGGCCACCCTCGGCTTCGAGGCGCTGGGCCGCGACGACCCGCAGTGGCTCGCGCCGCGCACGCTGGCCGGGTTCTGGCGGGTGGTCATGCCCTGTCTGGCCGCTCCCGCCACCCTGCGCAGGCTCGACACCGCGGGACGCGGGAGCTGAACGCGCGGCGGCCCGCCACCGCGGGGGGACACGGTGACGGGCCGCCGCCGGGGGGAGGCCGGACCGGGAAGCCCGGGCGGAGGGCTGCCGGCCGTCTGCGGATCATCAGGGGCGGGTCGAGGGAGCAGGCCGAGAAGGCGGGCCGAAGAGAGCACAGGTCGAAGCAGGCAGGTCACATCAACAGCAGGTCCCGTCAACAGCAGGTCAACGGGGCGTCACACCGAGCGCAGGGTCCTCACCGGGTCCCCCGCGTACCGCGTCGCCGGCTCCAGCGCGGCCCGGCTCTCGCGGCCGAGCACCTCGCGCACGTACCGGCGGGCCCGGGCCGGTTCCGCGTCCGGGCCCAGGATCCGCTCGACCGCCCGCTCGTCCAGCAGCACGTCGTGCCGGGAGGACACGGTGACCCCCGACACGTCCGGGTCCACGGACCACTCGCCGGTGTGCGTCGCCAGCAGCGGGTGCGGCCGGGTCCGCTTGAACACGATCCGCCCGGCCGCCGGGAAGCACACCCGCACCGCCTCGGTGCGGTAGACGGAGCCGTCGTCGGCCAGGTTGAGCAGCCGGGTGCGCTGGACCCCGGGCCGGTCCTCGGTGACCTCGGCCTCCACGACGTGCGCGACCCGGCCGGGCCAGGAGCCCACCCCGTACAGGAACTCGTACACCGGCTCCGCCGGTCCCTCGATCCGTACGGACTCCTCGAAGGACAGCACCAGTTCGTCCAGCCGCCGCCAGCGCTCGGCGGCCGTCCGCAGGCCCACCAGCGCGGCCCGCGCGGACTCCTCCGCCGCCGCGACGGCCCGTCCGGCCTCCTCGGGCCGGCCGCCGCCCAGGGTGACCTCGCGCTCCAGGGCCAGCCGCGCCCAGCCGGGCGCCAGTTCCTCCACGGTCCAGCTGCCGCGCGAGGCGGTGACGGGCGCGTCGGGCCGCTCCTCGGCGAAGTCGACGCGGCGCGCGCCCGCGTCCAGCGTCCGCCGCACGAGCGAGCGCCGCACTTCCCCGCCGGCGTCGGCCCACCGGACGTACCGGTCCTGGACGCCGTCGAAGTCCAGCCGCTCCACGTGGACGGTGTCCGGCAGGAACAGCGGCCACTGGGTGACGTCGGCCACCAGGGTGTACAGGGCTCCGGCGGGCGCGGCCGCGTCGGCCGCGCATGACATCCGGTGCACTCGCTCGACAGACATCGGACACCTCTCTCAACGCTTGGCACAGAGCCTGTCGGCGTCCGCCGGATTCCGCGTCGAGTACCGCTGGAGTCCGCCGGCCCCCCAACCGGACCTCAGACTGCGGCGCGGCTGCCCAGTACGTCGTTGACCAGTTCCAGGAAGAGCCGCGGGGTGTCGGCCGTTTCGAGGACCTCCCCGTCGAGGAGGATGTCGAACTTCCGCTCGATCGACCCTATGGTCTGCAGGATCGAGAGGCTGTCGTAGCCGAGTTCCATCCAGTACAGGTCCTGGAGTTCCTCGGTCAGCTCGACGCAGTCCTCCTCGCCGCCCCACACCCGCAGGATCCGGGTGAGGTCGGCGAGTTCCAGCCGGACTGTGGCTTGCATGGTTTGCCTCTCTCCTGGTCCGCCGGCGCAGCGGCTCATACCGGTTCGCCAGGAGCCTGACCGCCCTCCCTGGAGAACCCCTCACGCCGGGAACGAGCCCCGCTGGAGCCGCCGCGCCCTCCCGCCCGGGCCTGCTAGTGCTGTGACAGCACTAGGCCGCGTACAGGTCGAAGGTGGAGCTGCGGCGCGGTCCCGCGACCACGTCCAGCGCCGGGTCCACCCGCAGCATCGCCTGGTGCAGGCGCTGCAGCTGCTGCGAGGGCTCGACGCCGAGCTCCCCGATCAGCCGCGCCCGGAGCCTGCGGTAGACGTCGAGGGCGGTGGCCTGCCGGCCCGAACGGTACAGCGCGACCATGGCCTGCGAGTGCAGGCCCTCGTGCTGCGGGTTGCGGGCCATCAGCTCGGTGAGCTCGGCGAGCAGTTCGGTGTGCCGGCCCAGCCGGAGGTCGACGTCGATGCGCCGCTCGGTGGTCACCAGCCGGCTCTCCGCCAGCCGCAGCACCTCGATCTCCAGGATCGGCCCGACGCGTACGTCGACCAGCGCGGGTCCCTGCCACAGGTCGAGGGCCTTGCGCAGCAGGTCCGCGGCGCGCTCGTCGTCACCGTCGTCGAAGGCGTTCTGGCCGGCGGCGACGAGGGCCTCGTACTCGTGGACGTCCACCGACTCCTGCGGGATCTGGAGCAGGTAGCCGCCGTGCCGGGTGGCGAGCACGTCCTTGGCGGTGCCGGGGGCGCCCGGGCCCATGGCCGTGCCGAGCCGGCGGCGCAGCTGGAGGATGTACGTCTGCAGGGTGGTGAGCGCGCTTTCGGGCAGCTTCGTCCCCCAGATCTCCTCCATGAGGGTCGGTACGGGCATCACCCGGCCCGGGTAGAGCGCGAGAAGCGCCAGGATCTGACGCGGCTTGCCCGCCGTAGGAACGATCGATGCCCCGTTGACCTCGGCACTCAACGGACCCAGAACCTGAATCTTCACGGTCTCCCGTCTCCCCTCCATATTTCGTCGAGATACTCTCGGTTTTCAGTATTCGACCCGACGACGGTAAGGCAGCCCAGGGCAACATCACCGGGCGCTCAAGCCGACGTCGAGCGGACCTCCGAAACAGGCGAACAGACGGCGGATTCGAAAGACAGGATTCCGATTGGGCGCCAAACCCCATGCTCAGCCCGCTGATCGGGCTCGTCGTCTTTGTTCCGATTCCTGTTGATGCAAATTGACTCTCAGGTTTTTCCCAGCGCTTTCTTAAATCCCCGGACGCTATTCATCGGATGATCACCCGAATGCCTGGTTCAGCCGACCCGGGCGAGGCGCTTGCGGGCGGTCTCGGGGGATTCGGCGGGGGTGGTCTCGGGGCCGCTCATGAGGATCGAGCGCTGGAGGCTGCGCAGGGCGGCCGAAGGCTCGATGCCGAGCTCGCGCACCAGCGTGGCGCGCAGCCGCTGGTAGACGCTGAGCGCCTCGCCGCGCCGCCCGGAGCGGTGCAGGGCGAGCATGAACTGTCCGTGCAGGTTCTCGTGGATGCGGTAGCGGCTGGCCAGGACGGTCAGTTCCGCGAGCAACTCCCGGTGCCGGCCGAGCCGCAGATCGGCCTCGATGCGCTGGTCGAGCGCGCACAGCCGGGTCTCCTCCAGGCGGCGGGTCTCCATGTCCAGCTGCACGCCGCCGTCGACGTCGGCGAAGGCCGGCCCCGACCAGAGGGCGAGCGCCTCGCGCAGCAGCCGCGCGGCGTTCGGGAAGTCCCCGGCGTCCATGGCCCGGTAGCCCATGCCGGCCAGCCGGTCGAACTCCCGCACGTCGCTGGTCCCGCCGGCGCTGTTCAGCATGTACCCGCCGGGCAGCGTCGCGAGCACGTCCTTGGGCGTACGCGTCCCGTCCGTCCCCTCCAGCGCGGTGGCGATGAGCCCGCGCAGCTGGAGCACGTACGTCTGGAGCGTGGTCCGCGCACTGCGCGGCGGCTCGTCCCCCCACAGCTCCTCTATCAGCGCGGCCACGGGCACCACCTGGTCGGCGTGCAGCGCGAGCAGCGCCAGCACCTGCCGGGGCTTGGCCGCGGTCGGCGTGATGGAGACCCCGTTCTCCCGCACGGTCAGTGCGCCCAGTACATCGATGTCCACGCCGTACTCCCCTGCTTCGTCCATGGATGAGCCCTCGACTTTCGCTGGAACGAGCAAAAAACAGACGAGCCGGTTTGTCAATACCAAACCGGCTGTACCGTTTTTAGCCTGTCGCGCCTCCTTCGAGCTCTTCCAGAACGTCATTGACCTGCGCCTTCACAGACCGGAGAGCGACTGGAGGGGCTCTCCAGGGACCGCCGGACGGAGGGAGAACCCTCCTCGAACCCACCAGATGACGCCAACAAAGGGCTGAAAACAAACCCTGGAGTCCACGCCTGGCACCCATCGGCCGGGGGTGACGCGACAAGAGGGCTGCACACAGACCCACCGACCCGCTTGCGAGGCCTCGCCTGCCCGCCCTTACAAACCGCTTTAGCGGTTTGCTCGCCAACCTTCACACTCAGCAAACAACGGAGCCGCGTCGGAGCCGTACTCGAACGTCCCTCAAGATGAAGCCGAGCCCCCCTGTCCGCACTGCGGACACCAGGGGCGTTCGGGCCACGACCGACCCGTGAGCAGCCCGCGGCGACCTCCGGCCGTGTCGCAGGCGGGGACGGGCCCCTCGGGTGAACCAATGGCCGGTTCCTCCGGGAGCCCGCCACCCGGCGGCCCTCGGCGCACCGGCGAATCCTCGCCTGGCGTTCACGCGGGCAAACCGGGCCCACGGCTCGCGGCGGAGTCCCGCCGCGGCCGCACGGGCCGGGTGCGAGCACGGGGCGCCGGCCGCCCATCGGCGAGGAGGCCGACGCCATACAGCCCCGTGGACTGCACGAGCCGTCACTGCGAGCCGTCCGCGGGCTTCCGCGGCGTTCTCCGGGCCGGCTGACGACCGGCCGGATGGAGGCGACCGACAGGGGTCCACTCCGCCCGGGACGCAACATGAGCCACCTGATGCAAATTGGCCATACCACGCCTCCGTGGCCACATCCGCTTCCAGGGGGCGGCTAAAGGACCGCTCTCGGGCCGGTTGAGACACTGTGGGTCGAGTGGCGGAGATTCGACGGCTGCCGACCACCGAGGACCTGCGGAAAGGCTCGGATGCCGGTTGGCCGGAATCGATTCCTCCGCATATTTACGGAGCGAAGGTACGGCTCCCCCTGGATAAAAAACCGGTTGGTATATATTTTTCTCGCAGGTCACACCTGTAACTCGCCAGCGCTGTCTAGGGGGAACAATGAGCGCGAGCACGTTTCATGTCGAGCGCACTCCGACCTACGACCCGGCGTTGCGGGCTGCGCTCTCACCACTTGAACAGCGTGGTTACCGCTTCCCGTCGTTCACAGCCACTGTCCCGAAGGAACTGGTGCACCGCGCGTCCGTCGCCGAGGTCTTCCTGACCGACTGGCAGCGCCTTGACGACGCCCGCTTCTCCGTCACCGCACAGTGGCCGCGCAGCCACAGCTTCTTCACCCAGGTCGCCGGCGACCACCACGACCCGCTCATGTGCATCGAAACGATCCGGCAGATCGGAAGTCTGCTGGGGCACGCCGAGTTCGGCGTGCCCTTCGGCCACCAGTACCTGCTGTGGAACCTCAGCGTCACCGTCAACCCGGAGCACCTCAAGGTCCAGCGGACCCCTGCCTCGCTCGACATCGACGTCACCTGCCCCGAGATCAGGCGACGGGCCGGCAAGCTGACCGGACTCACCTACGAGGCGGTCGTCCGCCGCGAGGGAGAGGTCGTCGCGACGGGGCGGGTCTCCTTCACCTGCACCAGCCCGGCGGTCTACGAACGGGTACGCCCCCGGCGCACCCTTCAGGCCGACCACCGCGCGCTGCCGCTGACGGCGCCCGCCGCGCCGCAGAGCGTGGGCCGGCTGTCGCCGACGGACGTGGTCCTGTCCCCCATAGGTGAGCCGAACCGCTGGCAGCTGCGGGTCGACACGCTGCACCCCGTCCTCTTCGACCACCCGGTCGACCACGTACCGGGCATGGTGCTCCTGGAATCCGCACGGCAGGCCGCCGCGTCCACCCTGGGACGTTCTTCCTTCCTGCCGCTCGGCATAACCAGCGACTTCAAGCGGTACGTCGAACTGGACCAGCCCTGTGTGATCCAGGCCGAACGCCTGTACGGGGACGAGCCGGGGGCCGATGAAGCCGTCCGCGTGACGGGCCACCAGGACGGCGCGCTCGTGTTCAGCGCTACCGTGACGGCCGCCTCCTACAGGGGCTGATCACGCCACGGCTTCAGTTCGGCATGAATGCCGCGAGGTGGTCGCCGGCCCACGTACGGAACGTCCGCGCGGGCTTCCCGGACACCTCACCGACGGTATCCCCCACTCCGGCCTTGGCCCCGTCGCGCTGCCGTCCGGCGCTCCGGAGCAGCGCCTCGACCACGGGCTCGGGATACCGTGCGCTCCACAGGACCCGAGCCTGATCCGGCTCGAGTTCCTCGAACCGCAGCCGGCGGCCCAGCACTTCGGAGAGCTGGGCCGTCTGTTCGGCTGCCGTGAGCGCCTCCGGCCCCGTCAGCGTGTACGCCCGGCCGGTGTGCCCCGGCTCGGTCAGTGTGCGCACGGCCACGTCCGCGATGTCGCGCGGATCCACGCAGGAGTTGGCCGACTCCCCGTACAGGGCCCGTACGACACCCTCCGAACGGACGGACGGCGCCCAGGACAGCGTGTTGGACATGAACGAGCGCGGGCGCAGCAGCGTCCACTCCATACCGGAACCGCGCAGGAGGTCCTCGTTCCCCCGCTGCCACCGGGTGATCGCGTCGTCCGCCCGGCTGTCCTCGACGGCGGCGGCCGAGATCTTCACCACATGCCGGACCCCGGCGGCCCGCGCCGCCCGGAGGATGCCGGAATCGTCACGGCCGACACGATTGGTGACGAGGAAGACGCTGTCGACACCCTGCAACGCCCGGGCCAGAGATTCCGGATCGTCGTAGTCGCCCTGCACGATTTCGGCCGTTCCCACGGCTCCGGTCACGCCCGCGGGCTGCCTGGCCATGGCCCGCACCTCACCGTTGGGCGCAAGGCGTCGCAGCACCTCACGCCCGACCGTGCCGGTGACGCCCGTCACGAGAATCATCGTCGGTTTCTCCTCATCATCCGGCTGGTCGGCGGGTTGTCAGGGTTGGCGTCGGAGTTACCCGCTGTAAGATACGTACGGGACGGACGGTTTGCGGCAAGGCTTCCGACGCTCCGAGAATCCGTGGAGAAAGGAGCCAACGTGGCTGAGCAAGTCCGCGCCATCCGCACGCGCCAGGCGATCCTGAGCGCAGCGGCCAAGATCTTCGAGGAGCGGGGCTACCAGGCGTCCACGATCTCCGAGATCCTCACCGTCGCGGGGGTGACCAAGGGCGCCCTCTACTTCCACTTCCAGTCGAAGGACGATCTGGCCCAGGGCGTCCTCAACGCGCAGAACCAGAACCTCGTGCTGCCCGAGCGCGCGGCCAAGCTTCAGGAAATCGTGGACATCGTCATGCTCCACACCCATCGGCTGCAGACCGATCCCATGGTCCGGGCAGGTGTACGGCTGACCATGGACCAGCTCGCCGGCGAGCTCGACCGCAGCGGGCCCTTCCGCAACTGGGCCGTTCCCGTCCGTGAGCGGCTGGAGAAGGCGCAGGCCCAGGGCGAGCTGCTCCCCCATGTCGTCCCGGCGGAGACCGCCGACGTCATCGTGGGCACCTACGCCGGCATCCAGTCCATGTCCCAGGCGCTCACCGACTACGAGGACCTCACCGTCAGGGCCAGTGCCCTGCTGCGCCACCTGATGCCCAGCATCGCGCAGCCCTCGGTGCTCGCCTCCCTGCACATGGGTGAGGGCCGGGCGGCCGAGGTCTTCCACGAAGCCACGAGGGCGGGCGACGAGGCCGGAGCGGCGTAGCCGCCGGCCGGAACCGTGCGGGGATCGCGGTCCGCGGGACACCCGCCGGCGCGCGGTTCCCCGCACGGGACCGGCCGGACTCCTTGCCTGTCGCAACCTGTACCCCTCCCCCTGGCCACAGGCATAAAGATACCGCACGTCCCGTTCTTTTCAACTGTCTCCGAGGATCTTCGAGCTTCGGAAACGATCTGGATACGGCCCCTCCACATCGCCGCCGAGCACCAGGACAAGGGGTGGGGACGTGCCGCCGTGGAGGGCGACGGCGGCTGCTACCCGAGGACCACCGTGCCGGGTACCCCCGCCACCGTCCCCGCGCCCCCCTCCGAGCCCTCCCCGGCCCGGAACTGCTGCGGGCTCATCCCCCGCACCCGCTTGAAGGCCGCCGACAGCGCGAACGCGCTCCCGTACCCGACCCGGCGGGCCACCGTCGCCACCGTGGCGTCCGGCTCGCGCAGCAGGTCGGCGGCCAGGGCGATCCGCCAGCCCGTCAGGTAGGCGACCGGCGGCTCCCCGACCAGCTCGGTGAAGCGCCGCGCCAGCGCGGCCCGCGACACCCCGGCCCGGCGCGCCAGTTCCTCCACGGTCCAGCCGTGCGCGGGGTCCTCGTGCAGCAGCCGCAGCGCCGCCCCGACGACCGGGTCGCCCTGGGCCCGGTGCCAGGCCGGCGCCCCGGAGCCGGGAGTGGCGAGCCAGGCCCGCAGCACCCCGATCAGCAGCAGGTCCAGCAGCCGGTCGAGCACCAGCTCCTGCCCGGGCTCGTCCCGCGCCACCTCCGCCGCCAGCAACGTGATCAGGGTGGCGTCGGACGCCCGCACCGGCCGTACCAGCACCGCCGGCAGCGCCCCCAGCAGCCGCCGCCCGATCTCGCTCGGCGCCTGGTAGGTCCCGCTGAGCAGCACCACCGATCCGGCGCCCTCCCGCGACGGGCCCCAGGTCCGCACCCCGAGCGAGAACCGCTCGGTGACGTCCTCGCCCTGCGCACTGCACCGCTGGTCGGGACCGATCCTGACGCTGGGCGGGGTGTCCGCCCCGTCGGCGAGCGTGTACGGCACGGGTCCCCGTACGACGGCGACGTCGCCCGGCCCGATCCGCACGGGCTCGCCCCCGTCGGGCAGCAGCCAGGCGGAGCCGCGCACCAGCGTCATCACCGACAGCGGGGCCCGGTCCTCGACCCGCATGGCCCAGGGCGGGTCGAAGACGGACTTCATCAGGAAGGCACCGCGGGCCCTGGGCCCGTCGAGGAGACCGGTCAGCGTGTCCATGACCTCATCCTCGGACGTCCCAGACCCCGCTCGCCGCCGCTTCGCGCACGTAGTCGGCGAAGTCCCGGGCCGGACGGCCCAGCGCCTCCTCCACCCCGTGGACCACGTGCGCGTTCCGCCCGTCCGAGATCAGGGTGAACAGGTCGGCGAACTCCTCCGGGAGGCCGTTCTCCCGCAGCACCGCCCGGTACTGCGCGTCCGTGACGGGGACGTACGCGATCTCGCGCCCGGTCGCCTTCGACAGCTCGGCGGCCACCTCCGCGAAGCCGAGCAGCCGCGGCCCGGACAGCTCGTACGTCCTGCCGATGTGCCGGTCGTCGGTGAGCGCGGCCACCACCACGTCGGCGATGTCCCCGGCGTCCACGAAGGCCTCCACCGCGTCGCCGACCGGCAGGGCGATCTCCCCGGCCAGGACGGGCTCCAGGAAGAAGTACTCGTCGAAGTTCTGGTTGAACCAGCTGGCGCGTACGACGGTCCAGTCGGCCCCCGAGTCCTTCAGCCGGTCCTCGGCGACCCGGGCCGCCTCCTCCCCGCGCCCGGACAGCAGCACCAGGCGGCCCGCCCCGGCGGCCACGGCGGCCTCGGCGAAGGCGCCGATCCGGTCGGCTGCCCCGGGGAAGGCCAGGTCGGGGAAGTAGGTCACGTACACCCGGTCCACGCCCTCCAGCGCCGGACCCCAGGTCTCGGGCCGGTCCCAGTCGAAGGCGGGGTCTCCGGTGCGGGAGCCGATCCGCACCGCGTGCCCCTGGGCCTCCAGCCGCTCGGCGACCCGCCGGCCCGTCTTGCCGTTGCCCCCGATGACGAGGGTGGTCTTGCTCTGCGTCTCGTTCGTGTTCTTCGTCATGACACCCAGTCAAGCCGGGTCCGGCGAGACAGGACATGGCCCAGACGCTCGCCCGCATAAGCGAGCGTCTAGTGCTCCGTGAGGGTGTGCTTGACCAGGGCGTTGGCGTGGCCGTGGCCGATCCCGTGCTCGCTCTTCAGCCAGGAGACGAGCTCCATGTGCTTCCTCAGCGGGGAGGCCCGGATGAGGTCCACCCACTCGGCCACGGGACGGCCGTACTTCTTCTCGATCGAGGGGAAGTAGCTCGCGGGGCCCTTCACCGGCTGCTCGCTCATGTCGTGGATCTCCTTCTGACGTCTGACGATGCGGATGTGCGGAAACGGTCTGCGGATTCGGCCTGAGGATCCGGCCTGTGGAATCGGCGGCCGGACCGAACGGCCGCCGAACCTCAGCCGGCGTCGGCACCACCCGCCGCACCACCCCCGGCGACGGGCACGTACGCGTGCACCCGCGCCCCGCTGTCACCCAGCACGGTGGTGCCCACCGGCCGCAGGGTCCGCACCGGCGAGTCCTCGTCGAACAGCTTCCGCCCCTTGCCCTGCACCACCGGCAGGGTCCACAGCCGCAGTTCGTCGAGCAGGCCGTGCTCCAGCAGGGAGTTGACGAGCCGCCCGCTGCCGTAGACGAGCAGGTCGCCGCCGTCGCCCTGCTTGAGCGCGGCGACCTCGGCGGCGAGGTCGCCCGTCAGGAAGGTGGCGTTCCACCCGGGGGCGGCGGAGCCGGTGCCGGAGCCGGCGACGAATTTCGGCATCGCGTTCATCCGCTCCGTCCCCGCGTCGGCGCCCTCGGCGCGCGCCATCCAGGCCGGGGCCATGGCCTCGTAGGTCACCCGGCCCAGCAGCAGCGCGTCGGCGGCGGCGAGCTGCTCGCCGGCGAACCGCTCCGCCTCGGCGTTCCAGAACGGCATGGACCAGCTCGGGTCCTCGAAGACGCCGTCGACGGAGACGAAGACGGAGGCGATGACCTTGCGCACGATGTTCCCCTGACTATGTGTACGGCGTCCACATCCGGACGCTCCGCAGCCTACCCACCAAAGTGAACGGTGTCCACATCTGGTCGGCGACCCGGCTCCCGCTCTTTCACAGGGGTAGACCGACGCCGTCCCCGAAACTCATCGCCACCCTCGCGAAAATTTCCGGAACCCCCTCCCCCACCGCCCCCACCTGCGTAAAGAGGGTGCGGAAGGCCCTCCGCGCCCCGTAGGGTCGACGCCCGTGGAACCGCTGACCGAAAAACAGATCCGCTCGTCCTTCGTGAACTGCACCAAGGGCGAGGCGACCCGCCTGCGCCTGCCGCTCGACTTCGCCGAACTGCCCTGGCAGGACCTGGACTTCCTCGGCTGGGTCGACCCGGGCGCCCCGCTGCGCGCCCATCTCGTCGTCCCCCGCCCCGAGGGCCCGGTCGGCATCACCCTGCGCGTCCCCGCCGCGACCCGCACCAGCGCGGTGAAGTCCAGCCTGTGCCAGATCTGCCTGACGGGACACGCCTCCTCCGGGGTCACCCTGCTCGCCGCCCCGCTGGCGGGCGCCCGCGGCCGCGAGGGGAACACGGTCGGCACGTACATCTGCGCCGACCTCGCCTGCTCCCTGTACGTACGCGGCAAGCGGCAGCCGAAGCTGCGCGCCGGCCGCCACGAGGAGTCGCTGACGGTGGACGAACGCCTCGCGCGGATGGGCGCCAACCTGGACTCGTTCACCGCCAGGATCACGGCCGGCGTCGCCGCCTGAGCCGCCTCACCCACCCCTGGAGGAGAGTTGAGGGTCAGGAATGTGATCACATAACCGCATGACGAGGACTCTCTACCTGTTCTGCTCCGCCGCCCCGCCCGTCTTCGACGTGGCCCATGTGATCGAGGACGCCCAGTCGCGCGGCTGGGACGTGTGCCTGGGCCTCACCCCGACGGCGGCGCAGTGGGTGTCGGAAAGCCTCGACGGTCTCGCCGCCCTGACCGGCAACCCGGTGCGCTGGCAGTACAAGCTCCCCGGGGAGCCCGACGTGTGGCCCGCCGCCGACGCCGTCCTCTTCGCCCCGGCCACCTTCAACTCGGTCAACGCCTGGGCCCTCGGCCTCACCGACCGGTTCACCGTCGGCGTGGCCGCCGAGGCCCTCGGCAAGGGCACCCCGGTGGTCGCCATGCCCTGTACGAACGCCGCCCTGGCGGCGCACCCCCAGTTCGAGCAGTCGCTGGCGGTCCTGCGCGGCGCCGGCGCCGAACTGCTCTTCGGCGAGGGCGGCTTCCTGCCCGGCCCGGCCGGCCCCGACGCCCCGCCGCACTTCCCCTGGCAGGTCGCCCTCGACGCCGTGGACCGGACCGGCGCGGTCTCCCTGTAGCCCCCGGCCCCGCCCGGCGTCCCGCTACTCCCCCGTGACCCCGTCGATCGCCTCGCGCAGCAGGTCGGCGTGCCCGTTGTGCCGTGCGTACTCCTCGATCATGTGGGCCAGGACGTAGTGCAGCGAGTACGCCTCGTCGCCGAAGTACCCCCGTACGTCGAGGGACTCGGCGGCCGCCACGACGGCCCGCGAACGCTCGCACGTCTCCTCCCAGATCCGGAACGACTCGGCGGGGTCCGCGTCCTCGACGTCGAACTCCGTCCGCTCGCCGGCGGCGTTCTTCGGGAAGTAGCCGCGTACGTCCTCACCGTTCAGGACGTTGCGGAACCAGCCACGCTCCACCTCGGCCAGGTGCCGGACCAGCCCCAGCAGGCTCAGTGCGGACGGCGGGACGGCCCTGCGCCGCAGCTGCTCGTCCGTGAGGCCCGCGCACTTCATCCGCAGGGTGTCGCGCTGCCACTGGAGCACGCTGGTCAGGGTGGAGCGTTCGTCGCCGGTCAGTACGGGCGGGGTGCGCCGTTCGAGGTCCATGGGCCGATGATCACAGCGGTACGGGGCCCCCGCCGACCGTTTCACATCCCGGACACCCGCTCCGCCCGGCCGCCGCCGGCGCGCTCGCGCCCGCCGGCAGCACCGACATCCCGGCCTCCTCGGTCGTGTTCTCACGCAGGGGACAGACGGGCCCTGCCGGATGTGACACCTTCCCGGAAGAAGCTCCTGACGTCTTCCACGAGCAGCTCCGGCACCTCCATCGCCGGGAAGTGCCCTCCCCTGTCGTACGAGGTCCACCGCACGATCCGGTCGGTGCGCTCGGCGACGTGCCGCAGCGGGATGAAGTTGTCCCGGGGGAAGTCGGCGAGCGCCGTCGGGGTGTCCGACCGCTCCGGCGGCCGGCCGTGGTAGTCGGCGTGGGCGCGCTCGTAGTAGATGCGGGCGGCCGAACCGGCCGTGCCGGTCAGCCAGTACAGCATGACGTTGGTCAGCATCTGGTCCCGGTCGACGGGGGTCCGCGGGTCGCTCCACTCGGTGAACTTCTCCGCGATCCAGGCGAGCAGCCCGGCCGGCGAATCGTTCAGCCCGTACGCGAGGGTCTGCGGCCGGGTCGCCTGGATGTCCGCGTACCCCTGCCGCTCGCGCGCCCACACCCGGTACCGCTCCCAGGAGGCCAGCGTCCGCTCGCGCTCGGCCGGTTCGAGCGCCGCCAGCTCCGCCTCCCCGGGCTCGGCGGTGGCCCCCGCCCCGGGCAGCAGGTTCAGGTGCACCCCCACCACGTCGCCGGGCCGGATCCGCCCCAGCTCCCGCGAGACGGCCGCACCCCAGTCACCGCCCTGCACCCCGTACGCCCGGTACCCGAGCCGCTCCATGAGCGTCCCGAAGGCACGGGCGACCCGCTTGAACTCCCACCCGGTGTCGGTGGTCGGGCCGGACGGCCCGAAGCCGGGGATGCTCGGCAGGACCAGGTGGAAGGCGTCGGCGGGATCCCCGCCGTGCGCCCGCGGGTCGGTCAGCGGCCCGGCCACCTTCTGGAACTCCACGAACGACCCGGGCCAGCCGTGCGTCATCATCAGCGGCAGGGCGTCCGGCTCGGGCGAGCGGAGGTGCGCGAAGTGCACCCGCGCCCCGTCGATGACGGTGGTGTACTGCGGCCATGCGTTCAGCCGTGCCTCGGCGGCCCGCCAGTCGTACACCTCGCGCCAGTACCGTACGAGTTCCCGCGTCTCCCCGAGCGGCATCCCGTACGCCCGCCCGGCGCCGTCGAGCTCGTCGGGCCACCGCGTCCGCCGCAGCCGCCCGTCGAGGTCGTCCAGCTCGTCCTGGGGCACGTCGAACCGAAACGGCCTCACTTCAAGATCGTCCATGCCCCCACGATGTCACCCCTGGACCTGGGTGTTCTGGCAGGCGGTCAGCAGCCAGCGCCCGTCGTCCTGCCGGGAGACCACGTACAGCGGGGCGCCCTCGGCCGTGTCGTCGGCTCCGGGGTAGCGCTGGCGCACCTTGACGGCCGCGACGTCGTCCCGGATGAAGAGCACGTGCATCCGCTCGTAGCTGACCTTTCCGTCCCACTGCGCGGCGGGCAGCACCCGGCGGGTGAACCCGGCGATCTCGTCGAAGCCGATGAGGACCTTGCCGTGGGCGGTGGTCCAGATCGCGTCGGGGTGGAAGAGCCCGAGGAACTCCTCGGCGTCCTTGTTCTGCTGCGAGCGCTCTACGGTGGCGATGAGCCGGTCGATCGCCTCGATGTCCGCGGCGCGGGGCGTGGTGTCGTTGTCCATGCGCCCCACTCTCACACCTCAACCGCGGCTGAGGTCAAGCCGCGTAGAGATCGAAAGTGGATCCCCGCTTGGGGCCGGCCGCCACGTCCAGGGCGGGGTCGACCGTCAGCATCGCCTGGTGCAGCCGCTGCAACTGCGGCGACGGCTCGACGCCCAGTTCCCCGATGAGCCGCCCGCGCAGCCGCCGGTACACGTCCAGGGCGGCGCCCTGCCGCCCGGACCGGTACAGCGCGACCATCAGCTGGGAGTGCAGCCCCTCGTGCTGCGCGTGGCGGGCGGTCAGCTCGGTGAGTTCGGCGAGGAGTTCGGTGTGCCGGCCGAGCCGCAGGTCGACGTCGATCCGCCGCTCCACCGTGACCAGCCGGCTCTCCTCCAGCCGCATCACCTCGATCGCGAGGACCGGACCCACCCGTACGTCGACCAGCGCGGGCCCCTGCCACTGCGCGAGCCCTGCCCGCAGCAGGGCGGCGGCGCCCTCGTCGTCGCCGCCTTCGAAGGCGGTGAGGCCCCGCGCGACGAGGTCCTCGTACGCGTGGACGTCGACGGACTCCGGCGGCACCTGCAGCAGGTACCCGCCGTGCCGTGTCGTGAGGACCTCCTTCGCGGCCCCCGGCCGGCCCGGCCCCATGGCCGTGCCCAGTCGGCGGCGGAGCTGGAGGATGTACGTCTGGAGGGTGGTCAGCGCGCTGTTGGGCAGCTCGTGGCCCCAGATCTCCTCCATGAGGGTGGGCACCGGCATCACCTGCCCGGGATGCAGGGCAAGCAGCGACAGGATCTGCCGCGGTTTGGCCGCGGTCGGCACGATCGACTCCCCGTCGACCTCGGCACTGAGCGGCCCCAGAATCTGAATCCTCACGGTCTCCCCCTCCGCAGTTCCGTCGATTCGCCTCGATGGCACCGGGCTCCGGGCCCGGCCACCGCACTCACGTTTCCGCCGGGCCCCGGGCACCGGAACCAAGCGCCGGACACGGGCGGCGTCCCCGGGCCGTACCCACCGGCGACAGCGCCCCGGCCCCAGCCGGAGCCGCCACCGCACCGCACCACCGCCGAAGTCACCGGCCGGCGCGGAACCGCACCCCAGCGCACGGCACCGCACCCCAGCGCACCGAACCGCACCACACCGCACCGCCGGGACCTCCGACGACGGAGCGGTCCCGGCCGGCGACGGTCCCGAGAACGCTCCTCAGACGGCGCTCCCGAGGAACTCGTAGCTCCGCTCCCCGCCCGCCTGCCGCGCGGCAGCACCACCGGCGGCGGCCACACCGGCCGCACCGGAACCGGCGGCGACGGAGCCGACGGACTGCGTCCGGTACTCCCGCACCCGCTCCGCGCCCACGAGGCTCGGCAGCAGCAGCCCCCACAGGGCGGCCACCTTCCGCTGGAGCTCGGCGTACGTCAGCCCGGTCCCGGCCAGCACCTCGATACCGCAGACCGCGGCGGCCACCAACGCCTCCGCGCTCTCCCACCGGTCGGCTGCCGAAGCCGCGTCACCGGCCGCACCGCCGCCCCCACCGGAAGCCGCACCGGCACCGGCACCACCTTCACCGCCGTCACCGCCGTCACCGCCGTCACCGCCGTCACCGCCCGCGTCGGGAACTCCCCCGACCGGCCGGTCCAGCGGCAGCTCCCCCACGTCCCGCGCCATCCGCAGCAGCTCGCACACCGCCGACAGCCACGCCCCGTGGAAGTCGACCGCGGCCGGCTGCTGTCCGGCGCACTCCTTGGTGATCCGGAAACTCGCGGGAATCGCGGGGTCCTCGTGCAGCGTCCGCGCCAGCCAGTGCGTCGTGTCGATCAGCGCCTGCAAGGGCGAGGCTCCGCCCTCCCGCAGTCCCTTGACCGCCTCGTGCAGCAGGCCGCAACCGCGCTGCTGCACGGCGTCCGCGAGTTCGTCCTTCGAGGCGAAGTGAAAGTACAACGCCCCCTTCGTCACCCCCGCCGCACCGGCGATCTCACCAAGTGTCGCGTTGGCGTATCCGTTGCGGTGGAACAACTCGGCCCCGGCGAAGACCAACCGCCTGCGGGTCCGCTCCGACCTCTCCTGCACCGCTCCGTCTCCCTTTCGCCCCCGCTCCGTCCCTGTACCTACCGCTGACCGCCGCGCCCGGCGCCGGCCGCGTGCGGGTCAGGCCCGTACGAGCCGGTCGGCCCGCGGGCCCGTCCCGGCGACCGCACCGGCCACCGCCGGCGCCGGCGCCTTGCCCACGCCCTCCGGACCGGCCATCAGGATCGAGCGCTGCAGCCTGCGCAGCGAGGTCGACGGCTCCAGGCCCAGGTCCCGTACGAGCGTGGCGCGCAGCCGCTGGTACACGTCCAGCGCCTCGCCGCGGCGGCCCGAGCGGTGCAGGGCGAGCATGAACTGCCCGTGCAGGTTCTCGTGGGTGCGGTACCGGCTGACCAGCACCGTCAGCTCCGCCAGCAGCTCGCGGTGGCGGCCCAGCTTCAGGTCGGCCTCGATGCGCTGGTCGAGCGCGCACAGCCGGGTCTCCTCCAGGCGGCGCGTCTCCATGTCCAGCTGTACGCCGCCCTGCACGTCGGCGAAGGCGGGGCCCGACCAGAGGGCGAGGGCCTCGCGCAGCCGCTGCGCGGCGACGGGGTAGTCGCCGGCGTCGATCGCCCGGTAGCCCATGCCTGCCAGCCGGTCGAACTCCCGGACGTCGCTGGTGCCGCCGTCGCTGTTCAGCAGGTAGCCGCCGGGCAGCGTCACGAGCACGTCCTTCGCCGTCCGTTCCTCGTCGCCGTTGCCCTCCAGGGCGGTGGCGATGAGGGCGCGCAGCTGGAGCACGTACGTCTGGAGGGTGGTACGGGCGCTGCGCGGCGGCATGGACCCCCACAGCTCCTCGATCAGCGCCGAGACCGGCACGACCTGATCGGCGTGGAGGGCCAGGAGCGCCAGGACCTGCCGGGGCTTGGGAGCGGTGGGCGTGATGGAGATCCCGTTCTCCCGCACGGCGAGTGCGCCCAGTACATCGATGTCCACGTCGTACTCCCCTGTCTTTGGATGAGTCGCAAGAGTCAGTAGAAAACAGGCCGGACGGTTTGTCAACAGGAAACCGGTCAGGCAGTTTTCAGTCCGGCGAAATCTCGGCGTCACCCAGAAATCTCCTCTGACCTGGGGTTTTGCCAAAAGCTCACGCACCCACGACAGCCTGGAGTCCTTCAGCCGCCTCACTACGGAGGTCATATAACACCCATCTGACCCCGGAAATCAAACCATTCAGTCTGTTTCTTGCTCCGCAGCCGCCGCACCCTCGGGAGCGATCCCCGGCAGCACCACTGCCCAGATCCGGGTCAGCGCCTGCCTCGGCGTCCACTCCGGTTCCACGGACCGCATGGCCCTCAGCCCGGTCGTGACGGCGACCACCACCCGCGTCGCGTCCTGCGGTGAAACCCCCTCGGCGAGGAGCCCGGCCCGCTCCGCGGAGACCATCAACTCCTCCGCCCACAGCAGGCACTGTCCCCTCAGGTCCACCCGGCTGCGGTGCGCGGCATCGGAGCCCAGCGCGAACCCGGCCCGTACGACGACGTCCCGGGCCAGCAGTTCCAGCAGCGCGTACGTGGCGTCGACGAGCACCTTCAGCGGGGCGCCGGCCCGTTCCCCTTCGGCTTCCGCTTCGGCGATCCGCCGCAGCGCCCGCGCGGCCCGGGCCTCCACGGCACGGGCCAGGGCGGGCTTCCCGTCGAAGTGGAACTGGACGGCGCCGGAGGTCACCCCGGCCCGCTCGCTGATCGCGGCGATCGACGCGGCGGTGAAACCCTCCTCGGCGAACACCTCCGCTGCCGCGAGTACGAGAGATTCGCGCGTGCGTGCCGCACGCTCCTGCTTGACCATGAGGGGCTCCACACCGCAATCGCCGCGTCCGCGGTTCGCCCCACGCCAAGGGGGTACGAGATCCTGGGCCACAGTCGACGCCCCCGCCGGAGCCGGGCCGGACTCCCGCCAGAGCCCCCGGCCACCGTTAACGCCGTTAACACCGACGGCGCGACGACCTCCCTCGTCAGGGCCCCGCGCGCACGCCCCGCCCCTCCCCGAAATCCGCTTGCGCCCACCCCGCCGGCCCGGCAGCGAATCCCTCGGAACGCCCCCCATCCCGGCCGACCGTTAACGGCGTTAACGCCAACGGCGCAACGGCCTCCCCGTCAGGGCCTCCGCGCACGCCGACGCCCATCCACCGGCCCACACGGTCACCGCACCGGACGCGAACCCCCGGAGCCCTCTCCACCCCAGCCACCGCCGTCGGCGTTAACGGCGTTAACGCCGACCCCGCACCACCCGCACCCGCTCCCCCGCCCCCAGCGCCCGCACCACCGGCCCCGTCGCCGCCGTCGTCACCAGGGCCATCAGCACCAGGGCGGTGAACAGCTCCGCCCCGATCACCCCCAGCCCGAGCCCCACGTTCAGCACCACCAGCTCCGTCACGCCCCGGCAGTTCATCAGCGCCCCCACCAGCACCGCGTCCCTCCCCCGCACCCCCGCCGCCCGCGCCGCCACCGTCCCCGCACCCCACTTCGCCGCGACGGCCACCCCCAGCACCGCCGCCGCCCACAGCCAGGCCCCGACACCGTCCAGCGCGCCCACGTCGGTCCGCAGCCCGCTCCCCACGAAGAACAGCGGCAACAGCACCGGCACCGCGAAGTCCCGCATCCGCCGCGCCGCCGACTCCACCGCCTTCACCCCCCGGGGCACCACCGCCCCGAAGACGAACGCCCCGAACAGCGCGTGCAGCCCCAGAGCCTGCGTCGCGTACGCGGCCAGGCAGACCCCACCGAACAGCGCCGCCACACCGCCGCCCCGCACCGGCGCCGACCCCGGCCCGTCCGTCCCCCACCGCTGCGCCGCCCGGGCGAGCAGCGGCCGCACCCCCCACCACATCCCCGCGACGAAGACCCCGGCCAGGGCCGCCCGCCACAGCCCGGCCCCCGCCCCGCCGCCCCCGGCGACGGCCACCACCACCGCCAGCAGGCACCAGGCGACCACGTCCACCACCGCCGCGCAGGCCATGGCCAGCGCCCCCACCGGCGTCCCGTACAGCCCCTGCTCGACGAGGATCCGGGCCAGCACGGGAAAGGCGGTGACGCTCAGCGCCACCGCCACGAACAGCACGAACTCCCCCCGCCCCACACCCTCCGGAGCGAAGGACCCGTACAACCCGAGCGCCAGCAGCCCCCCGATCCCCAGCGGCACCCACACGCTCGCCTGGCTCACCACCACCACGGCCCGCCCGAGCCCCCGCAGCATCCCCACATCGAGTTCCAGCCCGACCAGGAACATGAAGACGACCAGCCCGAGGCCCCCCAGCTCGCCCAGGACGGGGACCACCTCACCCGGCAGCAGCCACCGCTGCCCCTCCGGCCACACCCGCCCCAGGAACGTCGGCCCGAGCAGGATCCCCACGGCGATCTCCCCGACCACCGCCGGCTGCCCGACCCCACGCGCCAGCACCCCACCCGCCCCGCACGCGAGGACCACCACGGCCACGGCGACCAGCACTCCACCCGCCACGGCCCTGTCCTGCCCCGGCCCCCACGCACGGGAACAAGACGGCCCCGACTTCAGGAGGTCGCCCGCCGCTCCACGAGCAGCCCGAGCCCGTCGAGGATCCGCTCCAGCCCGAACTCCAGCGCCTGGTCCTGCCCCCCGTGTTCGGCGACGGAGGCCAGCGCGTCCGCCAGCGCCGGATAGTCCTCGCCCCGCATCCGCAGGACCTCCCCGAACACGGCCCCGAGCTCCGCGTCCGGCCCCCCGCCACCACCCGCGGCCCGCTCCTGCTCGGCGATCCCCCGCACGTGCCCGGTCACCAGCACCACCGCGTCCATCGCCTCGGCCCCGCTCAGCCCGCACCCCTCCAGCGCGGCCAGTGCCCGCTCCAGCCAGCCGACCTCACGCGGCCCCACCGCCCGCGCCCCCACGGTCGCGTCCAGCAGCCACGGATGCCCCCGGAACGCGCCCAGCAGCTGCCGCGCCCACACCCGGAGCCGCTCCCGCCACCCGCCTCCGGCCACCGCCAGCGCGGCGTCCAGCGCCCCGGCCGGATCCGGCATAGCGGCCTCCGCCATCAGCGCGACCAGCTCCGCCTTCCCCGGCACGTACCGGTAGAGGGCCATCTTGGTGACCCCCAACTCCCCGGCCACCCGCTGCATCGACACCCCGCCGAGCCCCTCGCCGGCGGCGATGCCCACCCCGGCCGCCGCGATCTGTTCCAGGGTCAGCCCCCGCCGCGGCCCCCGAGCCGGCGTCACCGGCGGCCCCCACAACAACCGCACCGCCGCGCCCCACTGCTCGTCCGCCACCGGATCCCCTTGCCCTCGCGCCAAAACAGCGTCTACCGTACACACGAAAAACAGCATCCCCCGGACACAATAAATCCCGCCGACGGAGAACCCGTGCCCCTCACCAGAACGGTCCTCATCTCCGGCGCGAGCGTCGCCGGACCCGCCCTCGCCCACTGGCTCGTCCGGCACGGCTTCCGCCCCACCGTCGTCGAGATCGCCCCCGCCCCGCGCACCGGCGGCCAAGCCGTCGACTTCCGCGGCGAAACCCACCTCCGCGTCCTCGACCGGATGGGGATCCTCGACGAGCTCCGCCGCGTCCGGACCGGCGGCACACCGATGACGTTCGTGGACGCCGACGAGCGGGAACTCCTCCGCCTCCCCGCCGCCTTGGCCGGCGGCGACGTGGAAGTCCCGCGAGGCGACCTCGCCCGCATCCTTCACGCGTCCTCCCTGCCCGGCACGGAGTACCTCTTCGGCGATTCGGTCACCGCCCTCACCGAGACCGCCACCGGGGTGGACGTCACCTTCCGGCACGCGCCTGCCCGCTCCTTCGACCTCGTCATCGGCGCCGACGGCCTGCACTCCACGGTCCGCCGCCTCGCCTTCGGACCCGAGCAGCGGTACGTCTCCCACCTCGGCTACTACGCCGCCACCTGGAGCCTGCCGGGCGACCAGCACCCCGCCCGCCCCGGCTCCACCGGCTTCAACGCCCCCGGCCGCCTCGCCTCCGTCGTCTCCTCCCCCACCGCTCCCGGCCGGACGAGCGCGTTCTTCCTCTTCGCCTCGCCCGAGCTGCCGTACGACCGCCACGACCCGGGGGCCCACAAGGCGCTCATCACCCGGGCCTTCGCGGGCCTGCCCTGGCGGGTGAGCCACCTCCTCGACTCCCTCGCCGCCGCCGATGACCTCTACTTCGACTCGATCAGCCGGTCCGACGCCGGCACCTGGTCCACGGGCCGTACGGCCCTCATCGGGGACGCCGCCTGCGGCCGCGGCGGCAAGTACACCGGCCCCTTCCTCGCCCCCACCACCGCCCTGGGCCTCCGCCTGCGCAACACCCTCCTGAACCGCCCCGGCTGCCTGGCCCGGCTCCTGAAGACGTCCCGCACGACCGCCACCCTCCCCCTGCCAGCCCACCCCACCCGTTAACGCCGTTAACACCCCCACCTCACCCACCCGTTAACGCCGTTAACGCCTCACCCCAGCAATAAGTAACATCCCAAACCGCCCCCACCCACCCCAAATCCCCATCCCCCAGGGCCATAAAAGTACTGGTCGACTGGTTTTCTTTTGGCTACTCCCACTAGATTGACCTTCCTTACAGCGGACGTAACCGGCAATCAGGAGACACACGTGGCGAGGGTCAGGCAGGAACGGGCCGAGATCACCCGGCAGGCCATCCTCGACGGGGCGGCCATCGCCTTCGACCGCGCCGGCTTCGGCGGCACCAGCCTCAGCGACGTCGTCAAACACGCCGGGGTCACGAAGGGCGCCCTCTACTTCCACTTCCCGTCCAAGGAGGCCCTGGCCCGCACCCTGGTGGACGAGCAGTTCCAGGTGTCCAAGGACGTCCCCGCCCTCGCGGACCCCGGACTCCAGACCGTCATCGACCTCACCCACCAGATGGCCTTCGGCCTGCGCACGAACGTCCGCATCCGCGCCGGGATCCGCCTGGTCATCGAGTTCGGCTCGTTCACCAGCCCGGACCCGTCCCCGTACAACGCCTGGATCGAGACCTGCCGCAGCTGTCTGACACCGGCCCAGGAACGCGGCGACGTCCTCGCCTCGCTCGACGTGGGTGACCTGTCCACGTTCCTCGTCGGCTCCTTCACCGGCGTCCAGGTGACCTCGCACGTCCGCGCCGGCCGCAAGGACCTGCACGCCCGGATCGTCGACCTGTGGGAGTACCTCCTCCCGGGCATCGTTCCCGCCCCCCGCATCCCCCTCTTCGACCCGGCGGGCTCACCCGCGTGCCGCGCCGAACTCGGCCTGCCGGCACCCGTCCCGGTCGGCTGACGATCCGTCCAGGGCGGCCTCGCACACGCCGTGGTGAACCACGGGGGTGCTCGCTACGGCGTGCGCGAGGCCGCCCTGTCGCGTACCCGGGCACCCCACCACCCATTTCGTTAGCAAAACCCAAGCGTGGCGCCCACGCGCACCCGAGAACGTTAGTAAAGTCCCTCTCATGACTTCGCCCTCGTCCCAGAACGACCGAGAGAAGGTCGTCTCCAAGCTCCCCCCGTGGCTCCGCCAGGAGTTGAAGATCCGCACCGCCCAGCTGCGGGTCGACATCCAGGACGCCGTCCACCAGGGCATCGCCCACTGGAGCGCCCTCGCCTCCGCCCCCTCCCCCGTCGACACTTCCGGCGCCGAATCGTTCTCCACCTGGCTGCCCGCCGGCCAGTGGGAGTCCTTCCGGACCGACTCCAGGGACCGCGGCGTCTCCCTCATCCAGGGTCTCGCCCAAGCGGTGCACCTCTGGCTGGAGATGAACCCGGCACCCACCGTCAAGCGCCCCTCCGTCGTACGCCGCATCGTCGTGTGCAACCAGAAGGGCGGCGTCGGCAAGACCGCCGTCACCGCCGGCACCGCCGAGGCCCTCGCCGAGGACCCCTCGACCCTGCACCCGGTCCGGGTGGCCCGCCAACTGGCGCGCCTCGCGCCCCCCGAAGAGGGCGACCACCCGCACACCACCGCTCTGGACCTCGAAGACCTCCCGGGTCTGGGCATGCGCGTCCTGCTCGTCGACTTCGACCCCCAGGGCCACCTCACCAAGCAGCTCGGCCAGCAGCCGCTCCCCATCGGCGGCGACAGCCTCACCTGCCACATGGCCGGCGAGGCCAAGGGCCCCCTCCAGGACCTCATCGCCCCCATCGAGCACGACCGGTTCGGCGACCGCCTCCACCTCCTGCCGGCGTGCACGGACGCCTTCCTCCTCGACGTCCGCCTCTCCACCGTCCGCGCCCGCGAGGCCGCCCTCGAACGCGCCCTCGCCCCCGTCGAGTCCGACTACGACGTCATCCTGATCGACTGCCCGCCCAGCCTCGGCCTGAGCATGGACGCGGCGATCTACTACGGCCGCCGACGCGACACCGAACAGCCGGGCGCCTCCGGCGCGCTGATCGTCGTCCAGGCGGAGGACTCCTCCGCCGACGCCTACGACCTCCTCACCTCCCAGATCAACGATCTGCGCGACGACCTCAGCCTGGACATCGACTACCTCGGCCTCGTCGTGAACCTCTACGACGGCCGCCGCGGCTACATCGCGACGTCCTCGCTCCAGGCGTGGATGGACATAAAGGACCCCCGGGTCGTGGCGATCGTCCCCGACCTCAAGGAACAGCGCGAGTCCGTCCGCCTCAAGCAGCCCCTCTTCGTCTACGCCCCCAACGGCGACCAGGCGGTCGCCCTGCGCGCCCTCGCCCGGGAGATCTCATGAGCAGCAAGGCCGACAAGCTCGGAGTCTCGGCTTCCTTCGCACGGGCCCAGCCCGTCGGCGTCAGCTCCCGCCGCGCCGCCATCGCCGAGGCCACGGGCGCCCCCACCTCAGGGGTCGTCCCGCCGTCCGAGGTGCCCATCGAGGCGCTCGCCCACAACCCGTTCAACCTCCGCGAGGACCTCACCGACCTCGACGAGCTGGCCCAGTCCCTCATCGTGCGCGGCCAGCTCCAGCCCCTCGCGGTCGCGACCCGGCTGGCCTTCATGGAGGCCCACCCGGGCCAGACCGACGGCCTGGGCCGCGCGCCGTACGTGGTCATCGACGGCAACCGCCGCCTCGCGGCCGCCCAGCTGGCCGGGCTCAAGACGATGCACATCCACGTCAACGACGCCCTGTCCGCCTCGGCCGCCGACATCCTGGAATCGGCGCTCATCGCGAACGTCCACCGCGTCGACGTCGCGCCCATGGACCAGGCCCGCGCCCTCCAGGAACTCGTGGACGTCCACGGCTCCCAGGCCCAGGTCGCCAAGCGCATCGGGAAGACGCCGGCCTGGGTCTCCCAGCGCCTGACCCTCCTCAACCTGACGCCCGACCTCCAGGAGAAGGTGGAGACGGGCGAGCTGAAGGTCGAGCCGGCCCGCCGCATCGGGCGCCTCCCCCAGGAGGAACAGACGGCGGCCGCCGCCGAGAGCATCAACGCCGTCAACCCCCCGCGCCAGCGCACCCGCCCGGCACCCCAGACCGTTAACGGCGTTAACGCCGTCAACGCCCCGGCCCCCACCCCCGCCCCCGCTCCCACCCCCCGCATCACGATCTCGACCCACTCCCCCGAGACCATCGCGGACGCCCTCACCGCCCACCTCACCCCGGACGACCTGAAGGCCGTCACGGAACTCCTCATGCAGCGCATCTGAGGCTGCCGCACCCACGCCGGGGGCGCTGACGGCGTTAACGCCGTTAACGCCCCCACGTGCGTTCCATGTGCGTTCAACCGTGCGATTCACATAGGGTGCTCCTGGAGGTAGTACCAATGAGCGAGACGAACGAACAGACCACTCTCTTCGCAGCGGTCGACGCCCTGCTCGAAGAAGCCGCCGCCCAGGACGGTCTCCCCCACCCCGAGGAACGCAAGCGGCTGCGCGAGGCCGCAGGCCTCAGCCAGGACCAGATCGCGAAGGCCCTCTCCGTCCGCCGCGAGACGGTCACCTCCTGGGAGACCGGCCGCACCGCTCCCCGTCCGCCGAAGCGCGCCGCGTACGCCCGCCTCCTCGAAGGCCTCGCCGCCCTCCACCCCGCGACCCCCGTCACCGGCGTCAACGCCGAGCCCCCGGCCGCCGAACCCCCCGCGGCCCCGACCGTTAACGCCGTTAACACCACGCCCGCCACCGCTCCCACCGTTAACGCCGTTAACGCCGAACCGGCCCCGCCCGCCGAGCCCACGCCCGCCCCCACCGTTAACGCCGTTAACACCCCCACCCCCGAGCCCCCCACCCCCGTTAACGCCGTTAACGCCGTTAACGCCCCAGCCCCCACCCGCACCCAACCCACCCACACCGGCCGCCCACCCCAACGCCCCACCCAACCCACCCACCCCGCCAAGCCCACCCCCACCCCGGCCCCCGTCGAAGGCCACGGCCCCCTGGCCGTCCTCGACGGCACCGGCCACGCCCACGCCGCCGGCGGCCTCCTCCTCCCCCACCCCACCTCCGACCTCCCCGCCCTCGTCGCCTGGGCCCTCGGCCCCGACGCCGACCTTCGCGCCCCCCGCCTCCACCGCAACGGCCGCGACGGCGACCCCCTCCTCGTCCTCACCGCCCCCGCCGCCGAACACCTCGGCCTCCCCCTCGCCCTCGAAGACCGCCGCGCCCTGCGCCTCCCGGACAACCACCCCGTCATCAAGCAGCTCACCAAGGCCAAGTGGCAGCTCACCCGCCGCGGCTTCGGCCCCTGGGCCCGCATCTACCGCCCGGCCTCCCCCACCACCGGCCGCCAGTGCGTCCAGCTCGCGGTCCTCCCCTGGGGCGCCCTCGACTCCCGCGCCTGGGGCGAGGACACCGCCGGCCTCTCCGCCCCCGAGCTCGCCGAGCTGCTCACCACCTACGCCGCCCGCGTCCTCACTCCCCGCGGCTCCACCGCCGTCACGGGCCTGGAGCTCATGACGGCCCTGCGTCCGCCCACCCGCGCCGCCCGCAACCCGCAGACCAACGCCTGGGAGTCGGCCCCCGTCCCCGGCTCCCTCACCCGCCCCGTCGACCCGGCCCCGCCGGAGGCCCCCGACGAGCACCCGGTGGTCGCCGCCCTCTACCCCCGCGCCCACCAGCGGACCCCGGACGAGGTCCTCGACGAGGAGGCGTACGACTGGATCCGCGACCCCGAGCTCCTCACCGACGCCGAGTGCGCCCGCACCCACGCCGTCGGCATCGACGTGAACATGGCCTTCGCCGCCGCCGCGAACCGCCTCACCGTCGGCCTCGGCCCCGCCGTGCACACCGCCTCCCCCCGCTTCGACCCCAAGCTCCCCGGCTGCTGGCTCGCGGACCTCTCCTCCCTCTCCCTCGACCCGCGCCTCCCGAGCCCCTTCACCCCCCACGGCAAGCCCCCCACCGGCCCCGCCTGGTACGCGACCCCCACGCTCGCCTACGCCCAGGAGCTCGGCCACGAGGTCCGGCCCACCGAGGCCTGGGTCCGCCCGGACAACGGCCCGTACCTCGACGCCTGGTACACCCGCCTCCGCGACGCCTACATGGCCACCATGGCCGACCTCGGCATCACCCCGTCCCTCACGGAGTCCGAGTTCCTCTCCGCCATGACGACCTACAAGGAGAACGCCCCGCACACCTCGACGGCGGTACTGTCCGCCATCAAGTCCACGGTCAAGGGCGGCATCGGCAAGCTCCGCGAGCGCCCCCAGGGCGCCGCCTACCGCCCGGGCGAGGCCTGGCCCGCCCTGGAACGCCCCACCTGGCGCCCCGACATCCGCGCCGCCGTGATCTCCACGGCCCGGGTCAACATGCACCGCAAGATGCGCAAGCTCGCCACCGAGGCCGGACTGCACCCGATCGCGGTCCTCTCCGACTGCGCGGTCTACCTCTCCGACGGCCCCAGCCCCCTGGACTTCCTCCCCCACACCCCCGAGGGCAAGCCCCTCCCGGGCGGCTTCCGCCTCGGCGTCAGCCCCGGCATGGTCAAGCACGAGGGCACCCAGCCCCTCCTGTGGGCCGTCCAGCTCCTCGACCAGCACCTCAACCCGGCCCGCCACATCAAGGGCCACGACGCAGCAGCAGACGGCGAGTAACCGATGTCCGACATCTCCGACAGCCTCACCAAAGCGGACGAACTCCACTTCACCCGCCCCATCCCCAAGTCCGCGGGCGCCCAGATGCGCTTCCTCCTCAAGCAGCTGAAGACCACGAGGGCCGTGGCCGCGACCCTCGGCATCTCCCAGCGCACCGTCGAGCGCTACGTGAAGAACGAGATCAAGCAGCCCAAGCCGGCCCTCGCCGCCCGCCTGGAAGCCGAGGTACGCCGCCGCTGGCAGCCCCTGGTCCGCAAGCGCGCCCGCGAACAGGCCGCCCGCACCACCGGCCTCGTCATCGAGACCCGCGCCCGGTTCGGTTTCACCGCGGCCCCGGGCACCACCGACGACGGCCGTATGCGACGCATCACCCAGCACCTGCCCCCGGAGTACGCGCAGCGCCTCTTCGCGGCCCAGGAGACCGGAGCCACCGAGGCCCAGCTCCGCCACATCACGGCCGAGGCGCTCCAGGAGATCTACTTCAAGGACAACGGCGCCCGCGCGACGTCCCTCCTCGTCGAGTTCACCGACATCGACTACGTGGACTTCGCCTTCTGACACGGCCCCGGCCGCCGAGGGCGGCCGGGGCGACGGCCACCAAAATACTAGCCATGTACATAGTAGCCATGTACGGTATTGCCCATGAGCTCAGCAGCCGAGAGCGCCACCGCCGGATTCCTGGTCTGGCGCCTGTCGATGAAATGGCGGGTCGCCGTCGACCGCGCCGTCGCCCCCCTGGGCATGACGCACGCCCAGTACGCCCTGATGGCCTCGCTGTACGGCATGTCCCGCTCCGGTACGCGCCCCAGCCAGCGTCGGCTCGCCGACCACACCGGCCTCGAACCGCTGTACGTCTCCAAGCTCGCCCGGGCCCTGGAGACCTCCGGCCTCGTCGCCCGCACCCGGGACCCGGACGACCCGCGCGCCATGCAGCTGTCGCTCACCGAGCACGGCCACGACGTCACCCGGCAGGCCATCAAGGCGGTCCAGGGCCTCCTGGACCAGCTCCTGGAACCGCTCGGCGGCCGCCACGGTTCCCGCGCACGGCAGTTCACCCTCGACCTGGCGGCCCTGCTCGACACACCGCTTGATCCCACAGCTCCGCATCCACGGCCCGAGAACGAGAAGGAGCAGTCATGACCACCACCACCGCCCCCACCCTCAACGCCCGTGTCATCGCTCTCGCCCACCACGCCGCCCGCACCCTCGCGGAGGGCGCCCTCGCCCGCCACGGCGTCACGTTCCACCAGAGCGTGACCCTGCGCGCCGTCACCGTCGCCGGCGGCTCCATCACCCACGGCGAACTCGTCGCCGAGATCGGCGATTCCCTGAAGGCCACCGACGCCCTCGTCGTCGAGGTCATCGAGGAACTGACGGCCTCGAAGCTCCTCTCCCGGGAGGACGCCCACCTCCGCCTGACCGACGCCGGCCGGGAACTGTACGAGGCCACCGCCGCCGAGACGGCCCAGATCGCCGCCCGCCTCTACTCCGGCATCCCTGCCGAGGACCTGGCGGTGGCGGGCCGCGTACTGACCCTGATCACGGACCGCGCGAACACCGAACTCGCCGTCGGCTGACCCCTGTCCACGCGAGGCCACAGAAGCCCACCCAAGCCCCTGAAACCCTTTGAGGGCCCCGGGATACCCCGGGGCCCTCAAAGGCTCTTGAATCACCCTCAGAGGCCCTTCACGGGCCCCTTCCTCAAGAACTGTCACCCAACAGCGTGCAACGTCCGCCGCCGCTTCGACTCAGCGGCCTTCTTCGCCGCGGCCTGCGCCGCACGCTTCTTCCGCTGCTCCGCCAGCTGGTCCTGATACTCCGCCACCGCCTGGTGGTAGCTGGCGACGTACCCACGGGCGTCCAGCCGCTCGTCGGCCGCCATCTCGTTCACGGCGGCGACGGCGTCCTCGAAGGAGTTGTACCCGGCCAGCATCGGGTTGATCTGGTACACCCCGTTCCTGACCTTCCGCACGAGCTTGGCGAGCTCCAGGCTGCGCAGAGCGGCGTTGACGCTCGGCCTGCTCAGCTCCAGCAGCCCGCCGATCGTGGCCTGGTCGATGAGGATCCGTCCGCCGGGCTCGCTCAGCGAACGCAGCTTCAGCAGCACACGGTAGGCGGCAGGCGGAAGGTCCAGGTCGGAGAGAAGCCCGTCGGCGTTGACCGCAGCGAATCGCAAGGTGCTCACTGAGCTGTCCCTTCTTCCTTGCGCTGCGCCCGGCTCAGCCGGCGCGCAGCGCGCTCTTTGGACCGTTCGGCCCGCAGTTCCTCGATTGCCTGCCGCATGTGGTCCAGCGACGGGAACCGCACCAGGTCCGGCAGGCTCGTGTCGCTGCGAATCTGCGAGATGGTGCTGTGCTGCTCCACCTTCACGAACTCACCCGCCGTCTCCGTCCCCGGGATGAACTCGGCCACCCGGTAACTGTAGGGCGGGTTGAACTGGTACACACCCCGCCGCACCTTGAAGACGATCCCATGAGACATCACGGTGTGCAGTGCCTCCGACGTCTTTGTCCGGCTGACGTCCAGGATGGTAGCCATCTCCTCCTGGGTAAGTGGAATCCGCCCTCCCGCTCGCTGGCACGCGATCAGCAGCAGGATGAGCCTCAGGGGCAAGGCTTCCCTGAAGTACTGGGCGATCACCAGGAAGAACTCGAGGCTGTCCATCGAGAACGCATTTGGCTGACTCTGCGTCCCGTAGAACTCCAGCGGCTTGCGCTCACCGTCCAGCGTGAGCTTCCGGCTGGGGTACCGCTTGGCCAGGCTGTCCAGATCCTTGACCGGAGCCAGCGGCTGACTCCACGCCGAGATCGCGTCATCAACGGGGAGATCAGGACGCGGCGCGCGCGACGGACTCTGCCGGCGGCGCTGTGCTTCTGATGACACGAGGATGCTCTCCACTTCGTTGATCTGGAGAGAGAGTATGTCAACAAGGGTGACACTAATGTCACGCTCGTTGACGTTCGGCGTGTCTTGTGTCCCCCCAGGAGGGACACATCTCGGCCACGGCCTCCCTCGAGCCTCCCTCGAGCCCCCTCGCCCAACCCCTCCCCGCCCTCACGCAGTTCGCCGACGTATCTCCGCAAGAATGTCAGCCTCCCCGACGTTTTGGCCCAAAAAGCGTCAGCCTCACTGACGTTTTGCAGGAGTTGTGTCCCCCTACCAGCGACACATCCCCCGAGTTATGTCCCTTCTGAGGGGACATAACTTTCCCCCCGCACCCCCTCTGACCTGCGGCAACGCATATCCGTACCCTCTATAGGCCGTCCCCTGCCGCGCTGCGCGCACTTAAGGCCTCGTCGAAGCCTTCTGTCGGCACTGGTTCCTGACGTCGCAACACCTCGGCCAACGAACCGACGGCCCCCGGACACCGTGTCCATAACCACGCAGAATCTGACCGATTCCCATCTCTATCCCCACATCACTTTGAATCACGACCTCACCGACCATTAACGCCGTTAACGCCCTGGCCCTGATTCCCAGCACCACTCAACCGGCCCTCAAGGAGTCCTCTCCCTGGTCAGGGGAAAGGTCACCTCCAAAAACGGGTGCCCTCTTTCCCTTGCGATCCGTCCGGGAGCAGGACACCAACGCACCTGAGCTCTGTACCGAACACCCACAGCAGTACGAGCAGACAACCAGCGAGACCAAAGAGGCAGGCACTACTCACCCTCTGCACAAGCGGGAGCAAGACCGACCTGGCACTTCGGAACACCCGACAGTGGGTCACCCAACCAATCACCCGAGAGAAACCCGACCACCCTCGCAGAAACGACCCCGACTAATCAGCCGCCGAGCGAAGCGAGGCGGCTTCCCTTCACCCTCGGTCCGAAGCGAAGCGGAGGACTCAGGACTGCGAAGCGGTCGGCCATGCTGCAAGAACTACGTGGGCGCCTCCTTCTAGACGCGGAGCCCCTCGAAGCTTCTGCGCCTGGCGCGAAGCGCCAAATCGGAACCCGACCTGTCCGCAGCGAAGCGAAGGACCCCCTGCCCGAAGGGCCGGCCATGCGCCCAGCGAAGCCGGGCACCGCCAAGCGCAGCAAGGCGGTTCAGCGGCCCTCCGAGCGCAGCCAGGAGGGCCTTGCCCCGGAGCGAAGCGGAGGGGGCAGGTCCCGAAGGGGCCTGGGCCGAGCGGAGCGAGGCGGGCGAGCGGAGCGAGCCGGTTGTTACCCCGGAGCGAAGCGGAGGGGCCTTGGCCGAGCGCAGCGAGCCCGTTTTTACCCCGGAGCGAAGCGGAGGGGAGGTCCCGAAGGGACCTCGGCCGAGCGCAGCGAGGCGGGTCTCTCCTGAGCGCGCAGCGCTCAGGGACCCGAGGCGAAGCGGAGGGTCCTGCCGCCGAAGGCGGCACCGCTGAGCGCAGCGAAGCGGTTCTCTCCCAGGCGCGCAGCGCCTGGGGACCCGCTCCGCGGG